>NZ_JBHFIG010000001.1:0-340141 GCF_057334175.1 Desemzia sp. AGC72 | reverse complement strand
TGTTTCGCTGTCGTTTTGACAACTTCTAAATAATACCAGATGTTTAACTGTCCGTCAACAACTTTTTACACTTTTTTTAAAAATGCTCTAGTAGAATTTGTCATTCTGTCTCAACGACATGTATTAATATACCACCCTACTCGGGGTTCGTCAAACAATTTCTTTAGTTTTTTTCACTTTTTTCAGATTCATGAACATTAAATTTGAATTTCTATTTTTTACCTCTTTTTATTTTATTTAAAGCGAATGATAACATCTCGTCATAACTCAACATTCGTCTATATAGTTTAAGTCGCGAATAATGCATAATTTGTTTATCTATCCAATACTTTGTATTTTTACTCAATCATATTAATCAACTTCTATATAGAAAAAAGGAACAGCCTCAGCTGCTCCTTCTGCATTATATTCTTCTGCGGTAAAACATCTTTTCAAATCTTATTCATTCTCATCTTCTTGATAAGTATCTGGAGAGAATTCTACGTTTTCATATTCGCCAGCTTCATCAGCATAGTAACGATTGTATCGTTGTTTGAATTTGCGGAATATGAATGTAACGATGACCCTGCTGATCGCATAAATTGGAACTCCCAGTATCAAGCCGACTAACCCTAAGAGTTCACCTAAAACAAGCAAAACAATGATAATGCTCAATGGATGGATTTTCAAATTTTTCCCCATGACGTTCGGTTCGACGAAATTTCCGTCTACAAATTGAACGACCAGCCAAACAATGATCAATTTGACTAACATGAACCATGAAGTAGTCAGCGCAATAATAATTGCGGGCACCATGGCCAATGTAGCACCGATATAAGGTATTACGCTCGTGACACTGGCTACAATGGCTAATATTCCTGCATAGTCCAAACCAATAATAGTAAAACCAATAAACATCATGATACCTAAAAACAGAGAAATCGTTAATTGTCCTTTGACATAAGATCCTACTTGATCTGCAATGATCACACCTAAATCTCGAATATCTTTACGGAATTTTGGCGGAATTACTTTCATTACATAACTGAAGAATTTTTTATCGTCTTTCAATAAGAAGAATAAAATAATTGGAAATGTTACCATAATCACAACAAAGTTCGAAACCGTAGAAACTACAGTGGATATACCCGAAACAGCAGTTGTCAGATAATCAACAATGTTGCTTGGTAATTCTCCAACCCATCCGTTAAACCACTCAATCACATTGTTAGCTGTATCTTCAAAAACGGAATTATCTGTCCATCCCATAATAGTTGCACCGATGTTGTCCACATATTCTGGGAAAGCTACTACAAATTGCGTCACTTGTTCACTGATATAAGGCACCACCAAGAATACCAAACCTACTAAAGCACCTATCAATACTAAAAACAGGAGAATAACTCCCCACACTCGTTTTAAACGATGCTTTTCCAACCAATCAATTAGCGGGTTAAATAGAAAATAAGTCAACACCGCTAAAATAACCGGCGCTACTATAGAAGAAAAGAAAACAAGCAGCGGTTCAAAAACAAAAGCTATTTGATCATAAATAAAAATTGTGATCCCAATCATAATGACTAAACCTAATGTAAATAGCAGGTTTTTTCCACCTAGAAAAGAAATATACTTTGAATCTTTCATGGCCTATACACTCCTTGTATTTTATTTCTATTTTTTACTAAAAAGGAGAGTTCTTGAAGAAGCGTAACAGTCTTCACCTGCTCTTTTTGAAACAGGCTCACACAATGCTTCCATTTTTGATTTTATCATTGTTATGTAAGTACTTTTATACCTATGACGTTTATATACCTTCATTAAGTAAATCTCCTTTAAATGCATTATACTATTTTTCTTTCTAATCTGTGAATAAATCACCTTATACTTGTGATAGTAAAAAAAGACCAAGACAAAATTGTCTTGGCCTTAGTCATTTCATTATATATTACGCATTGTTGGGAACAATAGTACGTCTCGAATAGATTGTGCATTTGTCAATAACATGACTAAACGGTCAATTCCTATTCCAAGTCCACCTGTTGGAGGCATGCCGTATTCTAATGATTCGATAAAGTCTTCATCGATTTGATGAGCTTCGTCGTTTCCTTGTTCGCGCTCTTTCATTTGTTGTTCAAATCGTTCTCTTTGATCGATTGGATCGTTCAATTCACTAAACGCATTTCCATATTCATTTCCAACGATGAATACTTCGAAACGATCTGTGAAACGTGGATCTTCAGTGTTTTTCTTTGCTAATGGAGAGATTTCAACAGGATGTCCGTAAACAAATGTTGGCTGCACCAAAGTTTCTTCTACAAATTCTTCGAAGAATTCATTTACCACATGGCCAAATTGGCTGTGTGGTTCAACTTGGACATTGTGTTTTTTAGCAATTTCGCGTGCTTCTTCATCGGTCATTTCTTGCCAAAAGTCAACGCCTGTTTGTTCTTTGATTGCATCAACCATGTGAACTCTCTTCCATGTAGACTCTAAGTCGATTTCGATTTCATTGTAAGTGAATTTCCCAGTACCTAGAACATTTTGAGCAACTGTACGGATCATGCCTTCTGTTAAGTCCATTACGTCTTCATAATCTGTGTACGCTGTATAAACTTCTAACATAGTAAATTCTGGGTTGTGGGTTGTGTCCACACCTTCATTACGGAATACGCGTCCTATTTCATAAACACGTTCCATTCCCCCAACAACCAATCGTTTCAAATGCAATTCTAAAGCGATACGCAAATACAATTCCATATCCAACGCATTGTGGTGTGTAATGAACGGACGAGCCGATGCTCCACCAGGAATGTTATGAAGAGTTGGTGTTTCTACTTCGATGTAGTCTTGGTTATTCAAATATTTACGAACTTCAGCAATGATTTGGCTACGTTTTACAAAGCGGTCATAACTTTCTGGATTACTGATCAAGTCTAAATACCGTTGACGGTAACGTTGTTCTACGTTCGTTAAACCATGATATTTATCAGGTAACGGACGCAACGCTTTAGATAATTGAGTCAATGAAGTCGGCTTGACCGTTACTTCACCAGTATTGGTTTTCATCAATATACCTGTAACGCCTACAAAGTCTCCTAAGTCAGCACTTAGAAACGTTTCATAGTCCTCTTCGCCAACAGTGTCTTTACGTACATAAACTTGTATTTGGCCTTTGCGGTCTTGCAAGTGAGCAAACCCTACTTTACCTTTACCACGTTTTGTCATGATACGACCAGCAACAGTTACTTCGATTTCTTGCTCTTCAATCTCTTCTTTAGATAAGGCATCATAAGTTTCGTGTAATTCTGTGGATAAATGCGTACGATTAAATTTGCCACCAAATGGATCAATATTGCGGTCACGCAACGTTTGTAGTTTCTCACGGCGAACTTGCAATTGATCATTCAAATCTTCTAAATGCGAATTTTCATTGCTCATTAGTTTCTCTCCATTCTTTTTAGCTTCTCAGCTCTATCTTTATCATGCCAAGAGTGCGCAAAAAAAGCAAGGCAATTAGCGACTAAAATCCCTAACACCCTAACTTTTTCATCTGACATGCCCAACGATTTTCATACGCTATATGATAACATATTTTCATACCGTTTGAAAAGAACCGTTATTTCGAAGAATGTGTGTCGCATAAGCTCTTAGTTTATAATAAAAAAAGACAAGACCAGATGGCCTCGCCCTTTCTACACTTTTATTGCTCTACATTAAAAACTCCAGTAGACAAGTAACGCTCGCCATTATCAGGAGCAACAGTTACAACACGTTGACTGCTTTTCATTGTTTTAGCTACATCAATGGCTGCTTTGATAGCTGCACCAGAAGATGGACCAACTAATAATCCTTCTTCTTTTGCAAGACGTCTCGCCATATCAGCTGCCTCTTCACTAGTTACTTTTATGACTTTGTCGTACAAAATAGTGTCCAATACGTTTGGCACAAAACCTGTACCAATACCTTGGATTTTATGTGACCCTGGATTTCCACCGCTTAGAATTGCTGATTCTGCTGGCTCAACTGCATAAATCGTGATTTCCGGATCAACGTTTTTCAAGACCTTACCAGCTCCAGTTAATGTTCCTCCAGTACCCACTCCTACTACAAAAGCATCAGGCGCTTCTCCATTGAAGGCCTCTAAGATTTCAGGACCCGTTGTCGCAGCATGAACTGCGGGGTTTGCTAGATTATCAAACTGCATTGGCATAAAGTAGCCATCTTGCTCTGCCAGCTCTTTTGCCTTAGCGATTGAACCTTTGATGCCATCAGCACCTGGAGTCAGCATCAGCTCAGCTCCATAAGCTTGCGCCAATTGACGTCGTTCCATACTCATCGTTTCCGGCATAACAATCAACACTTTATAGCCTTTAGCCGTAGCAATCATAGACAAACCTACGCCAGTGTTTCCGCTTGTCGGTTCAATGATCGTGTCGCCTTTTTTCAATTTACCTTCTTGCTCAGCTACCTCGATCATGTTCAGTGCGATTCTATCTTTTACACTTCCGCCTGGGTTGAATGATTCTAATTTCACGTATACTTCTGCAGCATCAGGTGGTACTACCTTTGTTAATCTTAAAATCGGTGTTTCTCCAATTAAATCTGAAATTGAATGAACTACTTTTACCATATGCTAAGGCCTCCTAAAATTTGCGTTCTTCTTACTTTTTGTAGGGTTCTCCCGTTAAGTTTAACGCTTTTATTTTTTAAATGCAAACATTTACAATTCACTAAAAGCGCCGCCTAAATTTCCTTTCGTGTGACGAAATTGAGCTGCTATTTTTCAAAAGGGAACGTAAATGTTCGCTGCGTTCCCTTTTCTCCAAATTGCCTCCAATTCGGGTACGCAAATCACCCTGCGCCTCACCAATTCCCCTAAAAACAAAAAAACTGCTGAAAAGCCCTCATCATTAAGGGACTTTTCAACAGTTTATAGGGTGCTTATTTTTAAGCGTTCGCTTTTAATTCTTCCAACTCTTGTTCTGAATAGTGATATTTGTTTCCACAGAAGTGGCATACAGCTTCAGCACCATGGTCTTCAGTAATCATGTCATCGATTTCTTTTCTACCTAAAGAAACGATTGCTCCGGCAAAACGGTCTTTAGAACAGTCACATTCAAAAGCAATTGGCATTTTATCCAACACTTTTGCGTTTCCTTCACCTACTAAACGATCTAGAATCGCTTCAGGAGTTTCCCCTTTTTCCATCAAACGAGACACCATCGGAATGTTTTCGATAGCTTTTTCGATAGCTGTGATTGTTTCATCTGTAGCTCCAGGCATAACTTGAATCATAAACCCTCCAGCTGCTTTGATTGACTCATCAGTATCTACTAACACACTCAACCCGAATGCTGACGGCGTTTGTTCGCTTGTCGCCATATAGTACGTAAAGTCTTCAGCTAATTCACCGCTTATCAATGGAACTTGTCCAGAAAACGGTTCTTTTAATCCTAAATCTTTTGTGATCGTCAATGTCCCTTCAGTACCTACAGCACCTCGTACATCGATTTTTCCTTTTTCATTCAATGGAAGGCTTACTTTAGGATTAGCAATATATCCTTTTACCGTTCCTTTTCCATTACTATCTGCAACAATATGTCCAGTGGGACCATTACCTTCAATTTTAACCGTTAATTTTTCATCGCCTTTTACTGTTGCTCCTAATAAAAGTGCTCCAACCATCGTACGACCTAAAGCTGCTGAAGAAGCACTCCACGTTTCATGACGACGTTGAGCTTCTGCAACTGTTTCAGTAGCATCGATTGTAAATACACGAATTTGGCCATCATAACATACACTCTTTAATAAATAATCTGACATTCATTTCCCTACTTTCTATTCGTTTGCATTCTCATACAGTATGAAAGAGGGTTACGGAATTTCCCGCAACCCTCTTCCTTTTTGTAAGGACAGTATAACACCCTAGTTTATGCTTTGTCTACTCTTTAGGAGAATCTTGCTTGTCCTCTTCATTAGGAACGTCATTGCCTTGAGTTGTCAACGCAGTGTCATCTCCTTGTGAAGATTCCTCTTTGTTGTCTTCACCTAATTCTTTTTTAGCTTCTTCAACTATTTGCTCAGGATCTTCTTTTACTTCTTTTCCTTGAGTTCTAGCTTCTTGTTCACGTTCTTTTTCTTTTTCTTTTTGTTCGCGAGCTCTCTTGATTTCTTCAAAAGATAAACCTTCTCCTTCACGTTTTTCACGTGGGAACTCTTCGTCTTCTGTTACTGGAGGCATTTCTCCTGTTTCAAATAGACTCTTGATTGTGCGTTCATCTAATGTTTCCAATTCAAGCAGTTTTTCAGCGATCAATTTCAATTCTTGTGCATGCTCTTCAAGAATTCTGCGTGCTTCAACGTGCGCTTCGTTCATGATAGCTAACACTTCTTGATCAATTAGGTAAGCAATTTGTTCAGAGTAGCCTTTCGTACTTCCGTAGTCACGTCCCAAGAATACTTGGTTGTTTCCTTCATATTGTACTGTACCCAATTTATCACTCATACCATATTCCGTTACCATACTACGAGCCAATTGAGTAGCTTGTTGGAAGTCATTACTTGCTCCGGAAGACTTAGAATTAAAGATCATTTCTTCAGCTACACGACCTCCAAGCAATCCAACAATTTGTTCTGTCATTTCTTTTTTCGTCATCAAGAAGCGATCTTCTTTAGGTAACATGATAGCATATCCGCCAGCACGCCCACGTGGTACGATCGTAACTTTATGAACGACACGAGCATCATTCAATACCATACCAACGATAGTATGTCCCGCTTCATGGTAAGCAACCATAGAGCGTTCAGTTTTACTGATGACACGGTCTTTCTTAGCAGGACCAGCAATAACACGGTCTTGCGCTTCATCAATGTCTAATGCATCGATAGCTTTTTTATTTCGACGAGCAGCTACTAAAGCTGCTTCGTTCAACAAGTTTTCCAAATCTGCTCCGGCAAATCCTGGTGTTTGTCTTGCAACGACACCTAGATCCACATCAGCAGCCAAAGGTTTGTTTTTCGCATGTACTTTTAGTATAGCTTCACGTTCTTTAACGTCTGGACGACCAACCATAATTTGACGGTCAAAACGGCCTGGACGAAGTAAAGCTGGGTCTAATACATCTGCACGGTTTGTTGCTGCAATAACGATGATTCCTTCATTTCCAGAGAAACCATCCATTTCAACAAGCAATTGGTTCAGTGTTTGTTCACGTTCATCGTGTCCGCCACCCATACCGGCTCCACGTTGTCGACCTACTGCATCGATCTCATCAATAAAGATGATGGATGGTGCATTTTTCTTAGCATTTTCAAACAAGTCACGTACACGACTTGCTCCGACCCCAACGAACATTTCTACGAATTCAGAACCTGAAATCGAGTAGAAAGGAACTCCTGCTTCACCGGCAACGGCTTTAGCAAGCAATGTTTTACCCGTACCTGGAGGTCCTTCTAATAATACCCCTGCAGGAATACGTGCGCCTAAATTAGCAAAACGTCTTGGGTCTTTTAAGAATTCGACTACTTCTACTAATTCTTCTTTTTCTTCTTCCGCTCCAGCTACATCTGAAAAGCGTACTTTACTTGCTTTAGTATCGGCTTCTTTAGCTTTTGACTTCCCAAAGTTCATGACGCCTCGGCCGCCTTGTCCTCCGCCGCCTTGTCCGCTTTGTCCCATCATCATATAAATGAAGAAGATAAAAATAACTAGAGGCAATACGGATATCAATAACGTTACCCATATACCAGATGACTCTTCTTGTATCGGAGTCACTTCAATATTGTTTTCTTTTGACAGATCCCAGATTTCTGAGACCATCGGATCATTTTGTAAAACAGTTGTCGTAAAGTTCGATACTTCTGAATCGCTTGTTCCAAGAATCGGAACATCACTTTGTTCTGATTCCTCTACTGGCTGTTCTTCACGGTATGACCCTGTGATGGTATAAACCCCAGCAGTTGGTTGCATGGTAAATGATTTGATTTCGTTACTTTCCAATTGTGTTATAAATTCACTTGCGGAAATACTTTGGCTTTGTTCATTGGAGTTTCCTCCAGTTGCCCAAGATACGATTCCGATGATTCCGATAAACACTATGGCGTAAAAAATCCCATTTTTCAAGAATCCTTTTTTCACACAGTCGACCTCCCTTACTTTCATTCCATTTTTTCATTATTTCCCTATTTATTGTGACTGAATCTACTTTATCATATCATATTTGACCATACTTGACCAAATATTTTTACTCATAAATCTCCGGTTTTAACACACCAATATAAGGAAGGTTGCGGTAATGCTCGATAAAATCTAAACCGTATCCTACTACAAATTCGTTCGGCACCAAGAAACCTACGTAATCAGCTTCCAACGACACTACACGGCCCTCTGGCTTGTCTAATAAAGTGACTATTTTGATAGATTTTGCTTTGCGGTATTTGAACATATCGATGATGTAAGATAACGTACGTCCGCTATCGATGATGTCTTCTACGATTAAAATATTGCGTCCTTCTACATTTGTATCCAAGTCTTTCAAGATTTTGACCTCTCCAGAAGAAACCATTGCGCTTCCATAACTAGAGACATCCATGAAATCCATCTCCAATTTTACGTCCATTGCTTTCGTCAAATCAGATAAAAACGGGATTGCGCCTTTTAAGATCCCAACTACAAGAGGATTTTTGTCTTTGTATTCTGCGCTCAATTCTTCTCCCAACTCTCGTGTTCTCTTCTGTATTTCTTTTTCAGACACTAGAATTTTTTCGATATCGTTTTGCATAATAGTAAGTTCTCCTTTTAGCTCTCATTGCCGTTTTGGCTATAAATTAGTATGTACTGTATTGTATCAGTTTCCCGCTCAATAGACAATCTTGAATCTTTGTATCCAAGAAAACAAAGTACTCTCCCCTGGGCATCACATACGACTCTCAATTCATCTCGCTTCTCGAGCGGAACCTTTTGATCAATCAGTACATCTTTGATTTTTTTGGTTCCTCCTGTACCCTTCAACGTTATCCGGTCTCCAGGCTTACGCCGACGAATCACCAGTGGCAGCTCGACACTGTCGGCATTCATCCACATCACTTGTTGATGACCCCTGTCTAAAAAGGTAGCGGGTGAAAATAACCCTACTTTTCCTCCTTGCGGCAAATGGATCCATTCTCCTAAACGTAATTCTTTAGCTTCTTCCATTGAAACTTCGACTGGCTCAGATATGACAAAAAAAAGTGTATCATATCTTCGTTTTGCTACCCACTGACCCGGCAAGTCAATTTGACCATTTGGATGCGGGCTGATCAATAAGTCATGGACAGCTTTGATATGCTGCCGTTGGAACAGTTGGTCTTTATGTTGATAAACCTTCACCAGCAATTCTTGTACGACCAATCCTTGTAGACTCTTATCCAACTCAAGATACTCTTTTCGATCTAGCTGAAAACCTCCATCAGCCGCTTTCTTGCTGATGCGTTTCAATTGGCGTTGGACTTCTATTTGAGCCACAGCTAACACGTCTTGCAGATCAGTTGAAAAGTCAAAAAAATGCGGGACTAGTTGAGGATTTTCTTCTTTCAATAGCGGAATAACTAGATTGCGATAACGATTGCGGGTGTAATCCGAACTTTGGTTAGTCTCATCTTCAAAATAACGCAACTGTTGTTCTTCACTGTACTGGTACAGTTGCTCTTTCGTATAAGGCAATATTGGCCTTACCAATAAACCAAATGAAAAAGGTCGAACAGTTTTGATTCCCGCCATACTTTCTAATGCCCCACCGCGTACCAACCGCATCAAAATCGTCTCAATCTGATCGTCTCCATGATGAGCTGTCAACAAATGGGTGGCCTGCTGCTCAGTAAATACCTTTTTAAAAAAAGCATACCGGAATTCACGTGCAGCTTCTTCAGTAGAAGCTTTGGGGTGCTGATTTGTTTCCCATTTAGTCATAAAAAAAGGGATCTCAGCTTGCCGGCAAAATTGTTCTAAGAAAGCTGCTTCATGAACAGAAGCTTCCCTTAGCTGATGATTGACATGGACCACTGCGAACCATGGTTTCAACTCTTTTGGCAGCCGCTTCATCAAATCCAGCAGCACCATCGAATCGACACCGCCAGAAACAGCTAGTAAAATTCGGGAACTTTTCTTCCAATAAAATTGTTTTTGACAAAGTTGCAAAAATTCTCTAAACAAATCCATGGAACTAGCTCCTTTAAAAGATAATCTTGTTTCTATTATACCCATAGAATACGAAGAATTTAAGAACAAAAGTCAGAATTTTAAAATAAATTAAGATATCAGGCTTTATTTTCTAAAAAATGGAGTTCAGTCTCTGTTTTTATTCAAAAAGAGGAACTTGAAATCGTCAAGTTCCTCTTTTCAATCTATTAGTTAATAATCTTCTGCTTTTGCAGCAGGGTCGATATCATAAGCTTTTTGGACCATTTCATTGCGTTGTCCCAATCCTTCATCGGTCTGTTTAGTCCACAAACTTTCTGCTTGCTCTTTCACTTGCTGGATCATGCTTTCAGGAACCACATTACGGTATTGCTTAGTTTCTCCTAAAATCACTTTAATCGCCGGTTCCACCACTTCTTCCGGGTCGTACTGTTCAAATGGAAACGAGATCTCTTCCATATCGAAAACACGTTCCGGATCGTCAGGCCAATCCTTCCATGTTTCGAATTCTCGGTCGTTAAAACCAGTCAGATAGGGTCCCGGATTGATCGTTGCTACTTCAACATTGAATTCCTGCAGCTCTCTGCTTAATGTGTCGGCGAAAGCTTCCAGTGCATATTTCGACCCAGCATACGGACCGGAAAATGGATTCACCATCAAACCGGATACCGAAGAAGTAAAGACGATTCGTCCTTGTTTCTTTTGAATCATTTTTCGTGCAAATTTTTGCGTCAACAGAATTTGACTAATAGCGTTCACGTCAAATTGTCTGCGCAAGTTTTCTTCAGGAATGTCCACAAGCGAACCACCTTCTTTGATAGCCGCGTTGTTCACCAGTACATCGATATCCCATTCCCAAGCTTTTTCTCGGTCTTTTTCGTTCGTAATGTCCAACTTTTCAATTTGCATCGAGACACCTTTTTCTCGAGCTTCTTTTTCTAAAGCTGAAACTTGAGACATCGCTTCAACACTGGCAATGACGTTTTTCCCCATCTCAGCTAATCTAAATGCGATGTCTTTCCCGAACCCAGTACCTGCACCTGTAATCAAAATCGTTTCTTCACTCATCTATCTTTCCTCCTCTGCAATGCTCTTTCTGCCTACAGAGTAACAATATTCCTAAAAATACTTCAACTATTTTGATTATCTCTTCTGTTTTATGATAACGATAATTTTTTTATGATTTCAGCAAAAGTGACTAAGTTATTGCTTACCTCAGCCATGAGCTTGTTTCTTTTTTCTCTCACGGCCGAATGTTTAACCCATTTCGGCCATCAACGACTCATTTTATAGCATCATGGCCGATCTTTATTTATAGTCCGCCATGAGCCCTTTATTTTTGTCTTTCATGGCCTAAAATCCCTTTTACTCTCTATAATCTCTTATCCAATCCTGAAAAATACACGCATAAACGGCTCAATTCAGCTCATTTAAACGTGTATCTTCAAATAAAAGTTTTATTTCTTAACGACTCTCGTCCCACCGTTTTCATTGATGACATTTGACAAGTTCTCCAATGAAGTAATCACTGTTTCGCCGCCTTTTTGAGATTGTTCAGCAAAAAGAATCGCTGCTTCAACTTTCGGCAGCATACTGCCTGGAGCAAATTGGTCCTCACTGATGTAATGTTTCAATTCGTCAGTAGAAACAACTTCTAGTTTCTTTTGGTCCGGCTTGTTGTAGTTGATGTAAACATTATCGACACCTGTCAAGATGATGAATAAGTCTGCATCAACCAGTTCAGCTAATTTTTCAGAAGCGAAATCCTTGTCGATAACAGCTTCCACTCCAACAACTTTGCCGTCTTTTTCAACGACTGGAATACCGCCTCCACCTGTTGAGATCGTGATGACACCTTGTTTGATCAATTGCTCAACGATCGGAGCTTCTGTGATATTAACTGGTTTAGGAGACGGAACAACTTTCCGCCATCCGCGTCCTGAATCTTCTTTGTATACCGCTTCTGAAGATAATGATCTTACTTCTTCCTCGGTAAAGAATGGTCCAACAGGTTTTGTCGGATTCTCAAAAGCAGGATCATTCACATCAACGACAACTTCTGTTAATACTGTTGCCACGTCTTTAGCGATTCCGCGATCTTTCAATGCTTGTCTCATCGCTTTTTGCATCCAATACCCGATGCTCCCTTGCGTCATTGCCACACAAGTATCCAACGGCATAGCGGGATTTTTTTCGGAATCAGCAGCTGCTTGCTGCAATAATAAGTTCCCTACTTGAGGACCATTTCCGTGTGAAATAATCAATTCATTTCCTTGTTCTACTAAAACAGCCAATTTTTCAGCTGTTTCTGCTAAAGCTCGTTCTTGCGCTTCTGCACTGGCCTCTGTTGATAAAATCGCATTTCCGCCTAATGCTACTACAATTTTTTTCTTCACTCGTTTATCTCTCCTTCTTTTGCACGTATCTCAATCCTAATGCAAAGCCATATAACGTATCCGTTCCTGAAGTGTGGCCGAAACGTTTCAAGCTTTGAATCGTATCGGCTATTTTCTCAAAATCTTTTTCCGTCACTAATTTCGCCAAATACAAGAAATTCTCGTTGACGTAACCTTTTAGCAACGCTTTAAAATAAGCTTCACTGATAGCTGTCGTCTTTTTTTCTTTCAGCGCTGCAGCGACTTTCTCTTTCCAACCTGCTGCTTCTTGAAACAACATCCGCGCAAATGTGTACCCGATCAAGATATCGTCTCCACTTGGCGTCAATCCGATTCCTCTCCCGATTAACATCCGCATCATGTCTTCATCTGCCAGCAACTTTTTGCCTTCATCTGGTTCAGCCAAAGATTTGAGTCCATCTTTGATCGCGGCATTCAATGGCAATCCAGTCTCAATAGATAAGGAAAACATCTCTTCTTTAAATACTTGGTAGAACACCGTTTTTTCTAAATCAACGCTTCTTAAACCTAATTCTGGAACAGACAAGTCAACTTCTTCAAACATGTGCAAGTCGATGTCGATGATGTCTTTTTGCGTATAGAAATACAGCTTTCCTTGTTTGAAACGCACCAAATCTCCTGGTCGGCATTGCTCGTGCAGCCGACGATACAGTTGCGTACTGATCACGCAGCCGTATGGAGATAAAGGCATCCCAATCTGTCCAATATGAAACAAACCGAATGGAAATTGAACATTCATACTGTTTTCAAATAACGTATGGATGCTCCCCATTTGCAGCGAATCTTTAAAATAGAGAGACAAAAAATTGCTTTTTATTTCTCTTTGGATGGCATTCATTAGTCTTCCTCTACTTCAATTCCAACAGATTCAGCATAAGCTACCAAAGCTTTTTCGAAACAAGCCAACGGAGCACGTACCGTTCCGGCACCTACTTGACCAAGTCCTGCTTGTTTATGAGCGATTCCGGTATTGATCAACGGTGTGATTCCAGTTTCGACAACTTTACGAATGTCGATTCCAAGACAAGCTCCTTTGAAGTCCCATGTTGGGATACTGTAGTTCGGGTTATGTCCCACACAGATTTCACTCATCTCATTGCTGACGCGTAAAGCATCTTCAAAACCGCCAGCTCCGACAAATCGAGTAACCCCTGGAGCTGCAATCATTGCCATACCACCAACACCGATGGTTTCCGTGATCGCACTGTCTCCGATATCAGGGTTACCGTCTTCTTCACTGAAACCAGTAAAGTATAATCCTTTTGGTGTATTAACGGGTGCAGTAAACCATTGATCTCCTAAAGCACTGACACGAACACCGAAATCTTTTCCGTTACGAGTCATTGTGGTAACGATGGTTCCTTCGGTGATTTGGCGTGCTCCATCAACGATAGCTTTACCTGTTGCCATCATGATGTTTAAGAAGAATTGATCTGTATCTGCTAAGAATTGGATCACTTCCTGTTTCATCGCGTTGTCTACATCGTCTAACGACAGAATTGTTGGTGAGATTTCTTTCAAGAACAACAAGCTGGCTGCGATATTTCTTTGGTGGAACTCATCCCCCATAGTTATCGCTTTAGCAGCCAACACATTCACGTTCAATCCGCCATCTAATTTGCGCAAAGCTTTACTTAAAACAGGTGCTAATACATCTTGGATCCATGTCAAACGATCCACAACTTCTTGAGAGAAGGCTCCGAAACGCAATACTTTACCGATTCCTTCATTCAAAATACAGTAAGCTGTGTTGTTCGTTAAGCGGTTTTCTACTACTAAGACCGGCATGTGCATAGATGTGATCCCGCCCATCGGTCCAACAGCATTCACATGGTGACACGGAATAAAGGTAAACTCGCCGTTTTCTAACATTCTTCTTGCTTCTTCTTCTGTTTCAGCCCATCCTTCATATAAGGTAGCTCCCACACATGAACCTTGCATTGGTCCAGTCATATCTTCATAAGCGATTGGCGGACCAGCATGCAGCAAGACTTTTTCTTTCAATTCAGGAATAACCGTATGCGCTGGTACAACATCCACTAGGAATGGCTGTGCATCTTTGAAACGTCCGATGACTTTTTCATTTTGTTTGTTGATCTCATCCCTTTGTTTCAATTGGTTCAAGATCTTGATCAATTTGCGATTTCCGCCCGCTACTGGTTTCCAATTGTATTGAACCGCTTGCCCGCCGTGTTCGCGAACAACCTCGCTGAAGCTTTCAATCCCTATATTGATCACTCTTGGTTTCGTATTTAGTAAGTCTGTTACGGCTTCACTCACTGCTGGCAATGCACGTTTTTCTTGATCGTAGCTTTTAACTTCTTTTGGTGCATCTTCTACGTCTTTGCCCATCAAATTCAAGGCTAATCTGACAGCTTTTGCATTACTGTCTTCCACTAAGACACCCGCTTCTTCCAACGTATGTTTAGCTTCTTCATAATCTTGAGGGTCTTGTTGGGTTCCACAAACGGTTCCGATGAAAGAAAGCTCGCGGTTTTCAGTTTTAGCTGTTTCTAACGCTTCCTTGATCACAGGCGCTAAGACTCCAGCCATATCTGGATGCGAACCGTATCCTAAAACAATATCCAACAAGATGACGCCGGTATTTTCGTCTGCGGCGTATTCTTCAATTTTCTTTTTCCGAACTTCAGGATCGATCATTGGGTGAGGTTTCCCTTGTGTGTAAATGTCATCTCCAAGGTCCATCACTTCAAATCCGTTAGCTTTTAAAATGTAGCCTTCTTCCTTGATCAAGCCACCCAATTCTAATGCTTCAGAAATCAGCATCGCTGCTTCAGAAGCCAACGTTCCGCCTGAATAAAGTCCTTTAACCGTTTTATCTGTTCCTACTTTTTCGCCGCCTAAATGATGCGGTTGTTCTTGATAACGGTCTTTCACTTCTTTGCCATTTGCTAAGTCAACTGCGATATGAGCTGTTTCTTCTAGCGTATGTGCTAGATAAACGTCTCCTTCATGATGCTCAGGGTTTTCTCCAAGGAAAATCGCTACTACTGGTTTAGGAAGATCATGCAATAAGCGTACTACTTCATCGCGAACCTCTGGTGCAGGCGGCTTAGAAATGACGACGATTACGTCTGTCGGTTCGTGTTCTGCTAACCCAACAAGTGCATCTTTCATCGTGATTGCGCCAACTTCATTCGACAAGTCGCGTCCGCCGGTTCCGATTGCATGGCTAACTCCCCCGCCTAATCGGTCAATGATCGTCGTTACTTCTTGAATCCCCGTACCTGACGCTCCCACGATCCCGATATTCCCAGGTTTCACTACGTTGGAAAAAGCCATTGGTACGTTTGAGATGATTCCCGTTCCACAGTCAGGTCCCATAACCAACAGACCTTTTTCATGAGCTTTTTTCTTCAAACGAACCTCATCTTCTTTAGAGACATTATCACTAAAGACAAAAGCATGAAGATTGTTGTCTAATGCTGTTTCGATTTCGTCAGCAGCATAAATTCCAGGTACAGAGATCAATGCTAGATTAGCATCTGGTTGAGCTTCTAGTGCTTCATCCCAATTACGTGCATCTTTCACTTGGCTGCTTTCTTTTTTGACCGATAAGTCGCCTAAAAAGTTTTCCACTTCATCCATTACAGCAGAAAGAACGGCTTCATCTTGCGAATCTACCGCCACCACCATATCACTCGGCTGAGCTTTTTGGACTTCATCGTTGTATAATCCAGCTTCCTTTAAAATATCTTTATTCGCATCTGTTCCCATCATAACTTGAGCTTTTTTGACCCCATCGATTGTACTCACTGCATTGGTCAGCAACATCAAGTTGATTGAATCTTGATAACTATTCTCTTTTATCTTTGTATAAACCAATTTTCTTACCTCCATTCTTTATTTACATCTTTTATTATAGTACCTATTGATAGCGTATACATTTGCGTGAAAAGACAAAATATAGCATTACTTTTACCTCCTAGGGATAAAAAAAGATTTTCTATCCCCTTTCTTTTTTAATAAATAGTTTATGTGCTAATCTAAGAAGATAAACAGAGCTTTTATAAAATGAAAGGAGGATCAGCATGGTACTTCCATCGACAACACACTCTTACACCCATTATCAATCATTGGTGTTGGAAGCAACTTTTTACAAAGCCGATTCCGCATCTAAAGAGCAGACTATTATTTATATCCATGGCGGAGGATTAGTGTACGGTCAGCGTAACGATTTGCCAGAAGTTTACATTCAAAATTTTTTACAAGCAGGATATCATTTTTTGGCTTTCGACTATCCTTTAGCACCTGAAGCACCATTGAAGGATATTTATACCGAAACTAGAAAAGGGATTCAATGGTTCATCGAAGAATATTCCTCTACTCTAGGTATTACAAGCGATACATTTATTTTATTTGGTCGTTCTGCAGGAGCTTACTTGTCTCTGTTGCTGGCAAACGACCCCGAACTTCCAAGTCCTGTCAAATTAATCAGTTTTTATGGTTACTATTCACTTAATGAGGCGAGTTTCCATAAACCGAGTGTTTACTACAAAAAGTATCCATTGGTACCTGAAAAAGTAATCCGCAAATTGATTAGTTCATCATCCCCTATTGCTAAAGGGCCGCTTCAAACACGATATGCATTGTATTTGTATGCTAGACAAACCGGCAAGTGGATAGAATTTTTACAGGCTAGTCAAGAAGATATTCAAATTTTTTCTTTAACATTAGAGGACTTGCAAGCCTTGCCTCCTGTTTTTATCGCTCAAAGTACGATTGATCAAGATATCCCATATGCAATAGGAAAGACATTGCACTCATCTATTCCTGATTCATACTTTTTTTCAGTCGAGGGTTTGGAACACGATTTTGATCGTGACCCCTCAAATGAAAAAGCCAAAGAAGCTTATCACCAGCTGTTTGATTGGATGGACAAGTAAAGTAAATAAAAGATCCCATGCACTTCCTGATTTTGGAGGCAGCGAGATCTTTTTTTCTTGAGTGATTTGTTTAATGATTATCGGTAAACTATAGTTTCTTTATGGTTTTCAACTGTAATTTTTCCATTTTTTATAACGTACAATCTTTCGGGAATGTCAATGATCGCATTTTCCTTAACCATTGTGTCCAGCAAGACTACATCTGCTTTGTTGCCTACTTTGATACCATACTTGGTCAACCCGATAGCTTTTGCTGGGTTCTCTGTAATCATCGGCAATACAGTATGCAAGTCATCTGCTCCACCTAAATGGCCCACTGGGATAGCTAACATGGCTGTTTGCAAAATATCTCCATTTCCATAAGGAGTAAATGCGTTACGAATATTATTAGATGCGATACACATGTTCACACCAGCATCTCTCAATTTACGAATTGGAGTTACCGCGCGTCTGACATTGTATTCATCGTTACGAGCTCCTAAGTGCAAATCAGTTGCTGGTAAAGCCATCACATTGATTTGCGCTTCTACCATTAATTGAATGATTGGATTCAACTGATCTTTTGACAAAGCATGTAATGCTGTCAAATGTCCTACAGAGACTCTTCCATGGTAGCCTTCTTCGATCGTTTTTCGGCATAAATACTCAATCGACATGTTGTCAGCTTCATCACTGAAGTCTTGGTGTAAATCGATTGGTTTGTCGTATTTTTTAGCGATCTCAAAGATTAAATCAATGTGTTCATTGGCTGGTGCATCGTTATAGGGAATCCCGCCTACAACATCTGCTCCCATTTCCATAGCTTTATACATCATTTTTTCCGTACCCGGAGCTTTAAAAATACCTTCTTGCGGGAATGCAACTACTTGTATATCAACTAAATGTTTGTACTCCTCTTTTAATTGCAAAATAGTTTCAAACCCAGTAAACCCTTGTGTTGGATCAAATTCAGAATGCGTTCTGATAGCCGTAACTCCGCGTGGAATAATCATTTCCAATGCTTGTTTTGCGCGGTCGTAAATATCTTCTTTTGAGAAAGTCGGCTTAAGATCAGCAGTTACTTTGATGGCTTCTTGTAAAGTACCAGATTTGTTGGGTTTTCGACTGGCAATCAACGCTTTGTCCAAATGAATATGACTTTCTACAAATCCCGGCACCAATACTCGTCCTTCTGCATCAATTACTTTATCGGCTTTTTCTTTAATTTCTCTTTCAATGGCAACAATCTCTCCATTTTTAATTCCTACATCTTTTAAATCTTCTCCATCATTCAAACGTACTTGTCTTAATAAAATATCCATTTTTCATCTATCCTCTCATCAAAATTTTACGCAGCTACAAACGCTATTATCAATAGGATTACGGAAGCAATACTGATCCATTTTACATTACCTTTAACAATGTCTAAAATTGGTAATTGGAATCCAGAAGATAAAGCTTGCATCGTAATGTTTACAAAACTCATTTGACTTCCCATACCGACCCCCATAGTCACAAGTCCTAAAGCCAGCGGTGAAAATCCTAATGATATCCCTACTGGAAGGACTAATGCTAAAACAGATCCCACGTAAGCTCCGGCTGGGATACCTATCAATATACCGGTTAGAACTGCTACTGGAACAACTATGAACGCTGGTGCTAAATTGGCAACACCGGCAATCACTCCAAATGTTCCTGTTTCAGCGATAATATTGATGAATCCTAGAAAGATACCTACTTGGAATAATCGAGTCAAAATGTACGATGATCCATCAATCATAGCTTCTACAGTTTGGTTCAATTTGAACTTCGTGCACACGTAGATTAAAGCTAATGTTATGACCATATAAACAAGTGGTGTAAAAATTGCTATACCTACTAGTCCGTTGATCAACGGTCCAAAAATCACTGCGAATAGCAAGAAGATAGCTGGCAATGTATATTTGAATAGTTCTCCATTGCTCATGTCTCTATATTCACTGGAAGCATCCTCTTTAAATCCGATTTTTCTTCTCTTAGTTCCAAAATAAGCTAGCAAAATGGCCAATGCAACAAATATTATCCAGTACGGACGCATAGTTGCTACATATTCAGTAACTTCAAAGCCTCCTAGTTCAGAAACGATACTCGATTCTAAAGAAGCAGGAGATGTAGTAAAGGAAACTGCTGCTGCTAAAGACATAGCTGCAATCAATTCTGGAACAACACCTACTGCAGCAAATGCTAAGGGTGCGATTACCATTGCACTTCCTCCACCAATACCAGACATGTAGGTAGCAGCTGCTAATAAGATAACGATAAATGCAGAAATGTATTCTACTTTTCCTTTCGTTATACGACTAGCCAGTGTCAAAGCGGCAGTATAACCACCGGATTTAAATACGGCCATTGCAATAGCTGAGTTAATAATAGGCACAGTAATACTTAACATCGTAGGAATAGCTTCCAAAACTTTTGTGTTGGCCTCTGCTAGTCCGATTCCTCCAAGAATCATAGCAATGATCCCACCGACTAATCCTGCGATGATCATATCGACTTTCAAAAACAGTAATGTCAATACGATAATCAAAGGAACTAATGTCAGTACCCCCATCCAACCTGTAGGGATATCTACTGCTTCAATACCTGTTGCAGATACAGCTGTTGGAATAAATAATATAACAATACCCATCAATAAGAGCCAAAAACTCCGTGTCCATTTATTTTTCATAACAATTCTCCTCAAGTTTAATATAGTATAAATCTATATCGCGTTATCATCCTTGCCTATTTAATATTTTATTACTCACCCCCTATTCCTTTTACCCATTCTTTGTTCCTCTCATTAGCGGTTGAATATAGTGTAATCCAACTCATTTTCACTCTTCGCCACAATCAAAGCAGTAGTTGTGTCAGAATCTACATTTAGAATCGTTCTCAACATTCCGACAAACCAATCTACTCCGGCAAATAATGCAATACTTTCAATAGGTAAACCCATACTCGGAATTACAATTGACAGGGATACTAAACCTGCACCTGGAACTACGGCATTTGCCAAAGAGGCCATCGTAGAAAGGACAACAATATAAATGTAATTTCCTGTATCGTACGTTACTCCGAAAATCTGTGCGATCGTAACAATCGTGATTGCCATATGCATAGCAGATCCGTTGCTGTTCAACGACATTCCTAGTGGAAGAACCAATTTGGCTATTCGATCACTTATGCCTAGTTTCTCTTTCGAATCATTCAAAGCTGTGGGTAAAGTTATTGCAGAAGAAGTCGTAGCCAATGCCATTAGCGACATCTGGAACAAGTTTCTTATAAGTTTCCCCATAGAGACCTTTAAATATAAAGATGTAATGACAAACCAAATCACTAAATATAAAAATGTAGCCAAAGCATAGACAGCTAAATATTTCCCCATTGGTAAGATGACACTCAACCCTACTTTACTGATTGTGGAAGCAATAATAGCAAATATTCCTATAGGAGCTGTCTTCATAATCAATCCAATCATTTTTAGAACAACTACATTGAATTGCTTGATCCACTTTAAAATTCCGTGATTTTCTTGTTCATTTCTTACGAAACTTAACGCTATACCAAAAATCAGAGAAAAAACAATTACTTGGACAATAGATCCTTCTGCCATTGAACTAAATATATTTGTAGGAAAAAAGTTCAAAATTAATTCTGAAACGGATCCTGCAGAGGCTGCCTCAATACTCTCTGCTGAGCTTTCTAATAAACTAGCATTCATCCCAGATCCCGGATTAAATAAAACACCTGCTGCAACTCCAATTACCGCTGCTATTAATGAAGAAATAATAAATAAAGCAAATGTCTTTAAACCAATCTTACCTAATCCTTTAGGGTTCAAATTTCCGACAGCTTCAATAATTTGTCCCATAATTAGAATAACGATAGACATTTGGATTAGCCGCAAAAAAATTTGTCCCAATACTTCTAAAAAATCTAAATATTGCCCAAATAAAGCTCCGAAAACCACTCCTAAAAAGGTCATGATCATGATTTGAAAAGTTAAACTTGTTTTTTTTATCTTATTCATTTTTCCCCCTTCTTTCTTCTAACACCTCATTTGTTTAATTTTTTCGTAGATGATTGTACTCTTATTCTCAGCCTCAATTAAAACTAGATTACTACTACTAAGTTTGAATACATCTAAATTGTACTCACACCTCCCATGCTCTATAAATTTCAAAGCGATCATTAAAAATAGAAATTACGATATAAAAAACGCATCCACTAACTAAAAAAATAATTCCTACTGAATTCACAGCATTCTTTGCAGTATTTCTCAAAGCAGAGTTCCTAACTGGAGATCGTTATCTTATTCTAAACTTTGTAAGCGGGTCTACATTTCGTCTTTCCTTTATTTATTCTAAGTATGTAGACTAAAAGATCATTCATTCAAAATCCTAGTAAAATATACTACTTTCGTTATCTATAAAATGAGAGTACAAAGAAAATAAAGATAAGATTGTCTACAAAACTAATTATTAAGGAATTTCGTTTATTTATAGACTTATTTTTCTTATCTCATTTTCTATATCTTTATTATACCTACTTATAAAAGCGTATACATTCGCTTCAAAAGATAATTTTTTTTATTTTTTTATCTCACGAGGATAAAAAATGCCTTTTTTATTTATTTTGGTTATGGTATTGTGAAGAAAAATTAAATTATAGAACTTTAGGAGGAGTAGCTTGTGCCATTTACAATAAAGGACATGTTGGATATTCCATCCATGATGGATGCTACACTTATTAGTGGTAAGAACGGATTAAGTAAAGAAATAAGTAATATTATGGTCATGGAAGCACCCGACATAGAAAAATGGCTTACTCCTGGACAAGTACTCCTATCCAGTTTTTATAGTCTGCAACATGAGTCTCCCGAGAATTTAACCAGTTTTATAGAAAAATTGGCTACCTATCAAACTAGTGCTTTGATCATTAAAAAGGACCGATTTATTGAAAAAATTCCAGATGGTGTTTTAGAGGCTTGTGATGAGTATGATCTTCCGCTTATACAGATTTCAAAGAGTACGCCTTACAGTGCAATTATTTTAGAAGTAATGCAGATTTTATTTAATGAAAAAGTCCGATTACTTGACTATTATCATGACATTCATCATAAATTCACGAGATTGGCTTTAGAGCAACCATCGCTAGAAGATATAGCATATACGTTAGAGGAAATGATTCATTGTCCTATTTCATTATTAAATTATGATAAACAAAGTATTTTCGCTACAAAAGAGAGCTGTACAAATTTCACAGTAATCACTAGTATCCCTGTAAAAAAAGAGTCATATATGAATTATGATTATGATCGTCAATCTGTAAGGTTTTTTTCAAATCCAGAAAAAGTCTTTACTCAACTGATTGTTAAAATTTCAAATATTGGAAATGATTTTCATTATTTGGTTGTCAACGAGCTCGATAAAAATTTGAACGATCTTGATATCATGGCAATCGAAAATGCCGTCAGCTTCTTGCAAATGGAATTGATAAAAAAGTTTGCTATCTCAGAAGTGCAACAAAACTTTCGGAATGACATCATTGATGATTTAATGTCAAATAAGTTTTCCTCTAAGGAAAGCATGTACGAATCAGCTAGTGTTTTGCATCTTCAACCAGATAAAAAGTATCGAATCGTCGTAACTCAGTTGATTCATTCGATAGAGAATCCCACTTTAAATATTGGTGAGGCGACATTGGATCAACAACAAAATAAACGTTTTATCAAACTTTGCCAAAACTATTGGAATGATCTCGTATACCGAATAAGATCTAATCGAATCATTTTTATCATGAGTGCAAATAACCAGACTGATGAAGAATTTAAACAAGAGTTCGAAAGAAATTTCTTATTGATTTTACACAAAATGGAAACTCAGCTGCCTGTTTATCGAGTGGGAATTAGCAATGAAACAACTATTGAAGAATTTCATCACTTTTCTCTTCAAGCTTTGAAAATCGTACAACATGTGGGCAGATTCAAAGCAGATTCTTTTATAATGAATTATCAAGACTTAGGTTTTTATCGCTTTCTTTCCGAAATTACCGATGCTTCTAAATTAAAGGAGCTAGTTCCTCTAAAATTATTGATGCTTTACAAAAAAGAACCAGATTTAGTAGAGACTTTGCATGCTTATCTTGATCATAATAAAAATCTGACTAAAAGTGCCGAATTTTTGTATGTTCATCCTAAAACCATGCGTTATCGTATTAATAAAATTACTAAATTTTGTGAAATAGATTTAGATAATCCAGAAGAAGTTCTTAGTTACAACATAGGCTTAAGGGCTCTACCCATATTAATTAATCAAAAAGGCAGCACTATTCTTTAAACGTGATTTAACACTGAATATGAAGAAATAGCATATACATTTTAAAAAATAATCTCTAAAAAAGACAAAACTCTCTAAACAGCTAGAGAGTTTTGTCTTTTTTAGAGATTATGGTTTCCGATAAGAAAATGTTCTATAGTTTGTTATAAAACTATATCTATCAAGATTCAATAAATTTTGCAACTGCGCTTGCTACAGTAATCTTATTTTCTTAATAGAATTATGTAACTCGTGTCTTTATTAATTTGTAACTTCTACTGGTATTTAATGTTTATTCAATTATCTCAACTATTGAATAAACAAAATATTTACTAGTATCCTTATAAGGAATTAAACTAGTTTGTACTTTTAAACTTAATAAGGTTCACGTTCAAAGGCTAGTATATTTATCTTAACTTGTGGTCTTTTTATCTATACACGATTATTTGTTTTATTTGAGATGGCGTTTCTAAATGAATTATTACTTGCACGAATAAATCTATACCGTTTGCCAAAAGTCGTTACTTCTAAATATTATCATTTCTGCTGTGCTGATCCTTTTTGTTATACTTCCGATCATATTCTTTGTTTTAAGTTATAGAGCTAAAAAAGAATATAGAAGTAATTATTATAGCCTACGAAAAGAAGTAATACTTAAGTTTAGCGATTTAGGCTTTGATTTGATTACAAAAGTTAGTGAGATAGTCACCGTGTATAGTCTTACTTATATTCAAACAGAGAACTAAAATACGGTTTTATTTTCTACTATATTCTGCTTTTACATCAACTTCTCTTCCAAAAACATGGTTTGATTCTAAAAAAGATAAAGATGATATGGTTTAACTTAAACTCATATCATCTTTACTTTTCTTGTTTAAAATACTTTAATTATTGCTAATTAACATGGTAGTTATAAATAGTCCAGCAGCAGAAAAGCAGCTGACACACTTTCCCCTACCCCTCCAGAAAGAGTACTAACTCCAATAGCTGCTAACGCAACTAGCACAACAGATATTCCTACTGGAACTAAATTTGGACTCGTGGGATTATTAGGATTTTTTAAAACCACGGTAAAAATGATTTTAGCACAATGGTTGTCCTACTCAATAAATCCACTGGCTTTGTGATCTCATAATTATACTCTGCTTTTATATTTGAAGATATCGATATATACGTTGAAATTAAACCAGAACTGCCAATGTTGGCTCCAAACTTATAGATAAGACTTTTAGTATCTAGGTCCAATTCTAAATCATTAGCAATAGATTCACCTGCAGCTATTTCACTTAATTATGACGAGGTCATCATAAGTCTTCCATCATTTGATATAGCAATCGTATTCCCTGGATTGCCTTTCCCAAATTCTAACTCAGTTGAAGCTTTATATTCTAATCTGTAGTATAAGTTAACGCTGATTACATGGCTTTCACCATCCAGTTCGATGATATATTCATCCGTTCTGATCACTTTACTAACGCCGTTGTCTCTTCCAGATTTGATATTGTTATCAATTTCAATTTGTCTATCCCCACTACCTAAAGTAATCGTAGAGATTTGGTCAAATGCCCAATTGTCTGGTAAAGGAAAACCTAAATTTCCACTGAATCCCGTGGACATCTCGCTTACAAAACTTATTACTACGTACCTTGCATTCGATGTTACACTCCTCTTTTAATTACTCTTTAAAAAAGGATTTCTTCAATTCTGTTAAAGCTTCAGTCATTTTGTTGATGATTTTCTCTAGTCGCATCAATAAATAAACCGTTATAAAAATAGGAAATCCGACGTTTTCTATAAACTCTATCCATTCTTCCATTTAAATTCCCTCCTTTCTCCCTCTAATAAGTTAGATCTTGTATTCCTTGGAGAAGTCATATTTGGCAACAACCTGAATACAATTTAGCCTTAGTTCTTGAAAGACATCTTCGCGCATGGAAGATGGTACTCCTTTCATGTACTTATAAAAAAGAGGGGTCAATTCGTCTACAATGACCTCTAGATTTTGTTCTTTAAATGCCTGAAGCAGCTTGTCATTTATGTTGTTCAATTTTTTATCCGTCCTTTTCTAGAAAAGATTCTAATTTCTTTAATGCACGTTTTTTTGTTTTGGAAATAGACTGTTGAGAGACGCCTAAAATAGTTGTGATGTCCGTATTTGTTTTATCTTCTACAAATAATAACCAGATTACTTGTTCTTCTCTTTTCGTTAAAGAAGAGACCGCTTCAATAAGAGCTTCATCTTCCATAATGAATTCCCATCTCTTTGGCGGCAAACCTAGTTCAGTAGATTGGTTTTGATTGACTGCGTATTCTAAAGATTCCTCGGAAACGATCTCAGAATACTCTTTTTGCAGACGTTCTCGTACATGTAAGCTTGTGTATTTGATATTCGTTTGGATAAGAGAAAGCAGTATAGTGTAATTCACAAAGTCGGAATAGTCGCCGTTTAATTGCTCGAGCAGCTTTGATTCATTAGTTTCCTGATAATTCTTATAGATTTTCTGGTACTTTGCTTCTTTTAGAAATTTTTTCTTCAATTGCTCTTCTAGGTGTTTTTCTTTTCTGTTCATCCCACTCCCTCATTTTCTTTTTTATTGGCTACATCTATAAAAAGCGAAATAAACTCAAATAAACAACCTTTTTTCGAAAAAATACGAACACTTGTTCGTTAAAAGTATAAAGAACATTTTGTAAAAGTTCAAGAATGTTTCTTTAAACGGCTTGCTTCTTAATTTTTGACAACAAAAAAATGAGTAGGTTCTATTCTTACGTTGAAGAACAGAGCCTATTCATTTTCGCATTTCATTAGTGGTTTATTTCTAAAAAGAAGATTTCCTTTACATATTTTCCAAATGCAATTTCAAGTCGCCGTGTTGAATCCAGCCGAATTTTCTAAACAATTCAGAAATGACCCCTGTTAAAACAGCAGACGCGATGAAACAAAAGACGATGATCTTGATCCAGATTTCAGCTGCAGGATAACCGGAAGCTGTCATTTGCGCTAAAACCCCTAAAGATATCATACCTGCAGACAATTAAAAACAGGAAAGCCGACAGAATACGTCTGTCGGCTTTCCTGTTTTTCGGATTTTTAGAGGTAGACGGTAGCGATGTTGGCGTGTTGTGGGCAGTTCTTCAGCCATGACACAGAGATTGCGGGTGCTTATGGCCGAATATTTGTTTTTTCCGGCCATGAGCGGTAGCATTTCAGTGCTCATGGAAAAACTGGACAACCGGAACGGCCATGAGAGACTAATCTTCAGTGCCCATGGCTGAAATCTCGCTTCGATTCATAAAATTTTGCCTACTTGA
Organism: Desemzia sp. AGC72; assembly: GCF_057334175.1. NCBI lineage: Bacteria > Bacillati > Bacillota > Bacilli > Lactobacillales > Carnobacteriaceae > Desemzia > Desemzia sp. AGC72. The sequence continues at coordinate 313,032 of NZ_JBHFIG010000001.1, read as the reverse complement.
ATAGAATGAAGCTGTCATCATTACTGCTTTTTGTTTTTTAGCAGTGGACGGTAGCTAGGATGGCTTGGCGAGGGCAGTTCTCCAGCCATGACGCAGAGATTGTGGGAGCTCATGGCCGACTTTTTATTCTTTCCCGGCCATGAGCGGTAATTTTTCAGTGCTCATGGAAAAACTGGGCGACCGGAATGGCCATAAGAGACTAATTTTAAGTAATCATGGCCGAAAACCCGCCCAGATCAACCAATTCAAACAACCTCAACCCAAAAAAGCACCGACAGACCCAATTGGCTGTCGGCGCTCTCCTGTTTATTAACTCTTAATCTTCATTTGTTACCAATTCTAATGGAGAAGCGATGTATTCTTCCAGCGTTTCACCAGCAAAGTAATCAATGGCAGCTTGCATCGCAAGTTTACCCATCTCTTCTGGTTTTTGAGCCACTGTCGCACTCAATGTGCCTGCTTCTACAGCCTTGATGCCGTCTTCTGTTCCGTCAAATCCAACGACTTGGATCTCTTCTGTGAGTCCTGCCGCTTGGATTGCTTCGATAGCTCCTAAAGCCATTTCATCATTTTGAGCAAAGACTGCTTTGATATCAGGGTTGGCTTGAAGCAAATTTTCCATAACTGTTAATCCTTCAGCGCGGTCAAAGTTGGCTGTTTGGCTGTCGATTACGTTTAAAGATTCCTCAGCAACATTCATAAACCCTTTACCACGCTCACGAGTAGCCGATGCCCCCGGCGTACCTTCTAGTTGAACGGTTGTAACATCTTTTCCTGAAATTTGTTCAATATACTCAGCAGCCATTTCTCCACCTTCAACATTGTCTGAAGCTACTAAGGTAACGACTTGTCCGCCTTCACTTGAGCGGTCGATCGTAATGACCGGGATTCCAGAAGCATTAGCTGATTCAACTGCTGGTGTGATCGCTGATGAATCAACTGGGTTGATCAGCAAAATGTCTACCCCTTGTTGGATCAAATCATCTACATCATTTGTTTGCTTAGCTGTATCATTTTGAGCGTCTACACTTTTTACTGTTGTTCCATTTTCTTCAGCCAATTTTGAGATACCTTGATCTAAAGAAATAAAAAACGGATTGTTCAATGTTGAAATCGAAACCCCTACAACTAATTCTGAAGGGTCTTTTTCCACTACCTCATCCAGTGTGGCATTTTCACCTTCCAATGTTGCTGCCCCACACCCTGCTAAAAATAAAATCGCTGCTGTTGCTAAACTCAATAATTTTTTCATGCTGGTCATTCCTCCACGATTATTTTTTATTTTTTCTGTCCAGTAATACAGCAATAATAATAACGATTCCTTTAACGACTTGTTGGTAGAAACTTGATATTCCCAACAAGTTCATTCCGTTGTTCAATGTTCCAATGATCAATGCACCGATCAATGTTCCAACGATTCTTCCCCGTCCGCCTGATAAGCTGGTTCCGCCAAGAACCACTGAAGCAATTGCATCCATCTCGTAAGATGTTCCAGCTGTTGGTTGAGCTGAGTTTAGTCTTGAAGTGATAATGATTCCTGCAAGTGAAGCCATCAAACCAGATAATGCGTAAACACCGATTTTTATTTTGTCATTTTTGATTCCTGCGATGAAAGATGCTTTTTCATTTCCACCAATCGCAAAAGTTTTCCGTCCAAATGTCATTTTGTGTAATAAGACAAATAATAGAAGGAAACTGATCACCATCAAAATAACTGGGAAAGGAATGCCAAATAAGTAGCCACGTCCAGCAAATTTGAAAATAAAGCTGTCGCCGATTCCTGTAATCGGGTTTCCGTCCGTGTACACAAGTGTCAATCCACGATAGATCGTCATCGTTGCTAACGTAGCAATAAATGGAGCCATTCTACCTTTTGTGATCAACAACCCATTGACAGCACCAAGTACAGTTCCTAAAATCAAGCTCAATAACATAGCCAGTAAAGGATCCACTCCAGCAGCAATCGTTCCTGCCATCAACGCACTGCTCAATGCCAATGTAGAACCAACCGATAAATCTATCCCGCCTGTAATGATGACAAATGTCATCCCAAAAGCAATCAATGCATTAGTCGATACTTGTCTCAATAAGTTCAATACGTTTGTAGGAGCAATAAACCCAGGGTTCATGATCGTTACCAATAAAATTAAGACGATCAATGCCAATAGCGGTCCTAGTTTGCCGAAGAAATCTTTTGAGATGCGTGTGTTTTTGTTTTCTTTCATTTGTTTTGTATCAATCATATTAATACCCTCCCGTTGCAAGTTTCATAATTTTTTCTTCTGTCGCTTCTTGTTTTGACAATTCGCCAGCGATATTTCCTTCGTGTACTACGATTACTCGGTCGCTGACTCCTAATATTTCCGGAAGGTCGCTCGATACCATAATGATCGCAACTCCTCTGTCCGCTAATTCATTCATCAATTGATAGATTTCTCGCTTAGCCCCGACGTCAACGCCTCGAGTAGGTTCGTCCAAAATCAGGACTTTTGAACCGATCCCGATCCATTTGGCTAAAACAACTTTTTGCTGATTCCCGCCAGACAAACTAGATGCAGGATCAAATTCATCAACCGCTTTGACATTCAAGCGTTTCATCAACATTGTCGAGAAATCGCTTTCTGATTTGGTATCAATCAGCCCGTATTTGCTGAAGCCGTCGATCGATGGCAAGCTGATATTGTCTCGCAACGAGTAATCCAGTACCAAACCTTCTTCTTTTCGGTTCTCTGTTAAGAATCCGATACCTTCTTTGATCGCTGCACTTGGATTTTTGATCGTCAATTTCTTACCTTCTAAAATCATTTCTCCTTCGTCTAGAGGATCCATCCCAAAAATACTGCGCATAATCTCTGTTCGACCGGCTCCCATCAATCCTGAAAAACCAACGATCTCTCCGGATTTCACATTGAACGTAATGTCTTTGAAGCGGCCCTTTTGTGTCAGCCCTTTTGCTTCAAATGCAACCTCTCCGATTTTCGAATGTTTAGTCGGATAGTAATCTTCTAGATCTCGCCCAACCATTTTGCGCACGACTTCATCATTCGTCGTCTCTTTTGTCATGGTTGTATCAATCGATACGCCGTCACGCATGACAGTGATGCGGTCACTGATTTTGAAAATCTCTTCCATGCGGTGAGAGATGTAAATGATCGATACATTTTTTTTAGTCAATGTATGAATCGTTTTGAACAAGACATCGATCTCGCGTTCCGTTAAAGCGGCTGTCGGCTCATCCATGATGATGACTTGTGCGTTCGTCATCAATGATTTAGCGATCTCGATCATTTGCTGCTGTCCTACAGAAAGGTCTTTCACGTCTTTGTCCAAATCCAATTGCACACCCAAATCGCTGAACGTTTGATTGGCCAACTCTTTCATTTTTTTCGTTTGAATCAATCCGATTTTGTTTTTGATTTCTTTTCCGATAAACAAATTCTCTAAAACCGTCATTTCCGGCCACGTGTTCATCTCTTGATGGATAAAACTTACGCCATAATCTTCCGCTTCTTTCGGATTGGCAAAAAGTTGTTGTTTCCCGTCGATTACGATTTCTCCAGCATCTGCCTTATGCAATCCTGTCAAAATATTCATCAACGTCGATTTACCTGCTCCGTTTTCTCCCATCAAAGCATGAACTTCTCCAGCACGAATATCAAAATCTACTCCTCTAAGAACAGAGTTGCTGCCAAAACTTTTCTTGATTCCAGTCATTTTCACTTCCATCGGACACACCTCCTAAAATAAAACGCCTGATTGCAAAATAATATTGGAATACGGGGTTGCTTCCCCTGTACGAATCACTGCTTTTACATCTCTCAATTGTTGCTTGAATTCCTCATGGCTCACATAAGTGATGCGCTCTTCTTCCATGAGTTCAGCTTCGATGGCTTCTAATTGAGAAGCATTTTGCTCTTTGATTTCTTCTGCTAAAACCACTTCTTCTACTTTCATGTCGTTCAATACTGCTTTTAACACTTTGATAAAAGAAGGATCGGATAACGCAATCGCCAAATCAATTCTTTTAACGCCTGTTGGAATTGGCAATCCAGCATCTCCGATCGCGATTTTATCGGTATGTCCTAAATCTGTCAGTACTTTTGCAATGTCGCTATTTAATATTCCAAGTTTTTTCAAAGTGTTCACTCTCTTTCATCTCTGCTAACGAAGGCATGCCACCTTGAGCACCAAATTTTTGAATCGATAATGAAGCAGCTAAATTTCCGAAACGAATACTTTCGTCCATACTCATTCCTGAAGAAATCGCTACAGCAAATGCCCCATTGAATGTATCTCCTGCTCCGGTTGTATCTATCGGTTGTACTTTATAAGAAGGAATTTGTTTTTCACTTTCTCCATCATGGTAATAAACACCTTTAGATCCCATTGTCAAAATCAATTGATTCGGGTACTTTGCTAACCCTTCAGAAATCGTCATGTCTGGGAAAAGCTGATGGAACTCACTTTCATTCGGTGTAAAATAAGTCGCTTTTTCTAATGTACTTTGATGTACTTCACGAGCCGGCGCCGGATTGTAGATCACTTTTACACCACTCTCAAAGCACAACTCAATGATCTCATCCACCACTTCTTGAGGCAGCTCATTTTGTACAACGACCATTTGAGCGGATTGGATAGCATCTTTTAACGATTGGATTCGACTTGTATCAATCTCGTTATTCGCTCCCGGAATGTAGACGATACTGTTGTCTCCGTCCGCAATCGTGATGTGAGCTGAACCAGATGGCTCATGTGTAACGGGTTCCACATAGTCTGTATGAATCTTGTTAGTTGTTAAATTCAGGAGCAGTTCTTTTCCAAAAATATCGCTTCCTACTGTTCCGACCATATACACATCGGCACCCAGTCGAGCACTCGCTACTGCCTGGTTGGCTCCTTTTCCGCCAAATGTCGTTTCAAATCCTGTTCCGGTGACCGTTTCTCCTACTTCCGGTCTTTTATCTGTTGTAACCACAAAATCTGTCGAAATACTTCCAATAACCATCATTTTATTCATCTAAATCCTTCTTTCTTAATGATTCTCTTAATTTCAAGGTCACAGGCAATTGAATATGATTTTCATGTGCATAGCCTTTTTCAAGGATGTTGCACAACAATTCTGCTCCTTGATAGCCTATCTGATAGGCGGGTTGGGCAATCGTTGATAAACCTGGGTACATCATTCTGCTGAACGGCATATCGTCATAACCAATAATTTGCAGATCTTCGGGAATGTCCATCCCTCTTTTGATGGCTTCTTTCATGACAGCCAATGCATACACATCATTAGATGCAATCACACTATCAACATTCGGATGTCGCTCAAAGAATCGTTCGGCTGTTTCTTCTGCCAAATTCAATTGGAAGCTGGCTGTTTGGAACACTTCATAAGGAATTTGGGCTTCTTGCAAGACTTTTTCGCTCCCAGCCAATCTCATCGCTGAACCAGCAACAGTTTTTGGACCAACCATAATAACGACTTTTTTCGGGTTTCTTTCCACTACAGCTCGTGCAGCCAATTTCCCTCCTGAATAATCGTCTGAATGAACAGCGTATTCTTGGTGGCTGTTTACTCGGTCCAGAAGTACCAAGGGCATGTTGTTTAACTTGATAGTGTTTCCTTGAACAGCTGAGATGACGCCGGCAATATTGTTTTGCTCAAATATCTTTAAATAATCGCTCTCTTTTTCTGCGTCGTCTTCCACATTCCCAAGCAACAAACTGTACCCTCTTTGGTTCACTCCGTCTTCTACTCCCTTTGCGACGGCCGGAAAAAATGGATTGGTAATGTCCGGCAGCAGCAATCCGATCAGTTTCGATTTTTTCTGAAACAGTGATCTGGCTACTTCATTAGGGTAAAAATTTAGTTCTTTAACGGCTTTTTCAACTTTTTTTCGAGTGGACTCGCTGACATATCCGCTATTGTTCAATGTTCTGGACACAGTAGCCACGGACACTCCTGCTAATTTTGCTACTTCTCTGATAGTTGTCATATCGAATCCTCACTTTCAAAAGTTAAAATGTGAAACCGGTTACACATAGAATGTAACATCTTTTTACATTCTATGCAAGCACTTTCTTTTTTCTTTTTGAAATTTTTCTTTTCTTTCTAGCTGATTTTGGGTGTTTATTTGATAAGTAAATGTTGATATAACAAGGTTATAGACCCGATATCAAGAGTTTAGAAACAAAGTTCTTAATCTCTTTCTTCGTGATACAGATTATTGTACAATGGAGCATGTTAAAAAAAATGTAAGACTGCATTTATAAGAAAGAACATAGAGTGGAGAATAAATATATGGAAGAAACATCTAAAGGATTAAAAAAAGAGCTGTCTTTTTTCACAGCTTTGACTATCGTAATGGGGACCGTTATCGGATCAGGCGTATTTTTCAAGCCTGAAGCTGTGTACCAGGCCACTGAAACAGCTGGTTTAGGCTTAGCAGCTTGGTTATTGGGCGGGCTGATCACAATCTGCGGAGGATTGACGACAGCAGAACTGTCCGCTGCTATTCCGGAAACTGGCGGTATGGTCGTTTATTTGCGCCGAGCTTACGGTCCGTTGGTGAGTTACTTATTGGGCTGGGCACAAACCGTGGTTTATTTTCCAGCCAATATCGCGGCATTATCCATCATTTTTGCTACGCAAGCCATCAACTTGACCGGCTTAGATTCACAATATACGATTCCCATCGCTATCGCAGCAGCTGTCTTGATTATCGTTACTAATTTGATGGGGACGCAGCAAGCCGGGCGCTTACAGTCTGTAGCGACGGTAGCTAAAATGGTGCCGCTATTCGTCATCATTGTTTTTGGATTGCTGTACCAAGGAGACGTTCAATTCCAACTGCTGCCGGAAAATCTAGCTCCGACATCCACTATTTCCAAATTAGGGACCGGGTTAGTGGCCACTTTATTCGCGTATGACGGCTGGATCAATGTTGGCGCAATTGCCGGCGAAATGAAAGACCCGAAAAAAGATTTGCCAAAAGCCATCATTGCTGGTTTGACAGCTGTTATGGGTATTTATATCTTGATCAATTTGGCTTATTTACAAGTGTTGCCGGCTGCTGCTCTAGGCGCAACACCGACTCCCGCTGCTGACGTAGCTCATTTGATATTCGGTGACGCAGGTGGAAAATTGGTTACCATCGGAATTTTGATCTCCGTTTTCGGAACCATCAATGGGTATACGATGACCGGGATTCGCGTTCCTTACGCTATGGCATTGAACAACGAATTGCCGTTCAGCAACCAGTTGAAGAAACTCAATCGCCAACAAGTACCTGCTAACAGTGCGATTTTACTGTTATCGATCGCAGTGATCATGATTTTTACGGGACAATACAATCAGCTGACCGATTTATTGATTTTCGTCATCTGGATTTTCTACACGCTGGTTTTTGTCGCAGTCTTCATTTTGCGCAAAAAAGAACCTGACCTTGTCCGCCCGTATAAAGCACCTTTGTATCCAATTATTCCTTTGATCGCAATCATTGGAGGTTGTTTCATCGTAGTGAACACCTTGCTGACACAGCCTGTCAACACAGCTCTCGGCATTTTCCTGACTGCTATTGGATTGCCGATCTATTTCTACAAACAAAAGAAAAAAACTGCATAAACATAAGCTCTTCTACTCCGGCATTCGACCAGGTAGAAGAGCCTTTTTTTGTTTGATTATCCGAGCAGTTCCCCGCCGACAGCATAATCCGTTTTTTTCATTTCATTAATAATCACGTGTACGCGCTCCGCTGGAACCTCTGCATTTTTCACAACTGCTTCAGTGATATCTTTGACCAGCCCTGCTTTTTGCTCCGCAGTACGCCCTTCAACTAACTCCACATGGACAAATGGCATAACGACCACCCTTTCTTTTTCTTTTATTGTATCTTTCTTTGGTGATTATTCAACTGTTTTTTCACTACTCGTAGTAGCGCCACCTTCCAGTACCCACGGCTCTATAAGTTTGTTTCAATGTATAAGCGATTCTATTAGCGGACAGCCGACCGTCACTCCACTTGAGGAGAACTGTCTTAGTTACTTTTTGATCCGGAAACAAGAGCTTATATTCCTCAAACTGACGAATCACCGTATCCTTGATTCGTTCTTTATGATGACAAATAGGACAGACACTATAGAGACTCTGGGTATACTCTTCTACAAAAGTTCCGCACTCGCAACAAATAACGCCTTTCTTCAAGGAAGACTCTTCGTAATAAGGTACCTCACGCAACGATACATCCTCTATATGCAATGCTTTTATTTCTTCAGCAAACTTACGCTGCGTCTGACTCAATTGACCAGAAATCTCACTGACTTCTGCTAAGTGGGCTTTCAATGCACCAGACAATATTAATTCCTCCAACATAGGAGCTTGATACAGCGCGAAATCTTGATTCATAAAAACGATAACTGTTTTTATAGGCAAACTGTACCCCATTTGCTGCATCAATTGTCGCAATAAGGTAGACGCATGTTTCACTTGGTCAAGAGGGTCATAAACTTCTTTTCGACTGCGACCACTATACATCTTAGTTCCTTCATAATAATAAGTCCCTTCAAAGTTCTTCACTTCATAGATATAAATGCCCTTAGCCGTGATAATCAAGGTCTCAATTTGAAATTGCTTCCCATTAACCTTTAGAAATAAATCATTTAAAATCTGAAAATCACACTTCAGCTTTTGGGTCAGGACGTCAAATTGAATTTCCCCTTTGTATCCTTTTACCCAATAAAGAAATTTGTTTCTTTCATCTCTCGATAGATTCATTCGTCTGCTCAATAACTCCATCACCCGTAAACGTTTTGGTTTTGTCCGCTCTTTAAAAGCCATCCGCTTCACATTCCTCACTGTTCTTCTTACTATTAATATATGCATGAACAGCGAACTACCTTTTTTATTTTGCACAAATTTAATCGCACATGACTATTCTTTTGTTCATTTCAAATTTTGGCTTATTTAGTTTGTCTGGCGCCAGGACGCTAGCTACTTTACATCTTCACGCTATTTTCGCGCCAACTTGTTAAGTAGATAACTTCTACTTAACATCTCAGCACCTTTTTTACGTCAACTTATCAAGTAGACACCTCCTACTTAACATTTGCAGCTCAAAAGCTCGAGAAACAACAAAAAAAGCGCCGGGTCCTCCACAACGGAAGACCCGGCACTTTTAAAAATGAACTAATTATTTTTTCATATCGAACAGACGAGCTTTTTTCACGTCTTCGATCGTTTGCGTACCAGCTAATTGCATAACACGTTTCAAATCCGTTTCGAAGTATTCTAAGACTGATTTAACACCTTTCCAACCACCTAAAGCCAGTCCGTACAATACCGGACGACCCACAGCAACAATGTCCGCACCGCTTGCTAGAGCTTTGAAAATATGTTCTCCACGACGAACACCACTATCGAATACGATCGGCACGCGACCAGCGACTGCTTTAGCAATGTCTTCCAGTGTATCAAATGAACCTGGTGCTTCATCTAATTGACGACCACCGTGGTTGGAAACCCAGACACCCGATGCACCGGCACCGATTGCCAAAACAGCATCTTCTGGAGTTTGGATCCCTTTAACAAATACAGGCAATCCCGAGTATTCCGCAATAAACTTCACGTCAGCTGGATTGATTTTTTGCTTAGACTGAGCATAAATATTGTTTAACGACATATTTTTACCTGAACCAGTCAAGTAACGAGACACGATTGGCATACCGAACGGGTACACAAATTTGTTCAGCAAATCTCTTTCACGGTTTCCACTTAACGTCGCGTCAGCCGTTAGAATGATCGCAGTCGCGCCATCAGCTTTCGCTTCATCCAAGATATTTTTGTTCATGTCATCGTCTTTACTCATGTAGATTTGGAACCAGCGAGGGTTGCCATTCAAGCCTTTTTCGATTTCTTCAAATGTAGCTCCAGAATACGCACTGATCGACATGATCGTTCCGCCGAATTCAGAAATCCCTCTAGCCGTTCCTGCTTCTTTTGTTTCATGAGCTAACCCATGAGCTGCGATTGGTGCCATGATGAATGGAACTTTGATATCATGACCTAAAATAGATGTTGAAGTATCAGGATTTTCCACATCTGCTAATACGCGAGGCAAGATTCCTTTGTTTTTCCAGGACTCATTGTTTTGTTTCAACGTGTATTCTTCTCCAGAAGCTCCAGAGATGTAGTCGAATCCCCCCTTAGGAACTACTGCACGCGCTTGGTCTTCAAGACGGTATGTGCTGACTACTTCGATTTCTTGTTCTACTGTTGGTGCATCATATTTGATTGTTTGTTCTGCCATAATTTTCAACCATCCTTTTTTGAGTGCTGTTATTTTTTAAGTATAACTCAATTGAGTTTAAAATAATAAATTTGTGATCGGCATAGTCAATGGGGCTAAAACGACCACAATCAGTCCTGTCACCACAATCGACAATCCTGACATAGCGCCTTGCACCTCGCCCATTTCAATGGCTTTCGTCGTTCCCATCGCATGAGATGAACTTCCAAGAGCGACACCTTGTGCTACCGGATCATCAATTTTGAAAATCTTGAAAACTGTCTGCCCAACAACTGCCCCGATAACGCCGGTAAACACAACGACCGCAACGGTTAGAGAAACAATACCACCTAAAGAATCCGAAACCCCGACCGCAATAGCTGTAGTAATCGACTTCGGAATCAGCGTCGCTCCCATATTGTGGTCAAATTGGAACAGTAAGGCAAAAGCGTAAATCATAATCGTATGGAAAATAACTCCTGAAACAATTCCTGATAAAATAGCTGCATAGTATTTTTTCAAATACACAATATTCTTTTTCAATTTGATCGCTAAAGCTACCGTAGCCGGTGTAACGAACAGGCTGAAGAATCGTCCACCTGTATTATAAGTATCTATTGAAATATCAGTTGCAAGCAACAATATAATAATCATAACGATTGCAAATACTAACGGTGTGAATAAAGGATTTTTAGGCCACTCTTCTTTCAACCTTCCTGCCAGCAAATACAGTCCGACAGTCAATGAAATCCACAGCATGGGGCTGTTTAATATACTATCAAGCATGCGAGCTCTCTCCTTCCTTTACTACAGCATTTTTCATTACCAATCCTTTGACGCTTTGAACTACTTTTCCGACAAACACCATCATCAGTATCGTTGTCACAACCATAATGATTAACAGCTGCCACCAAGTATCCACTAAGACACCAAAGTTCGTCATCAATCCTACACCTGCTGGGACGAAAAAGATTCCCATATTGCTCGTCAGCCATGTGCCGACTTCATCTACTTGTTCCACTTTCAACACATTCAATTGTAACGCTAGGAATAATAAGACCAGTCCGATAACACTTCCTGGGATTGCAATAAATGAAGCAACCAAAATAGATAGAACTTCTCCGATAAGGGAAAATAAGAAAATCCATGATAGTTGTTTGATTATTTTCAAAAGACCACACCTTCCACCAATAATTTGTAAGCGCTTCAGTACATAAACTATATCATGGTACTCTTCGGTTATGAAATACTGTATTGTTATGGTATTATAAATAATATTTATAGATACTTCATTAGTTATACGTTTTGTTTATGTTGTATCTTTCACAAATGACCAAAGGAGCCTTCAATGAACTTACAAGATTTAGTGTATTTTAACCACTTAGCTAAAAGCCTAAGTTTTACCGCAACGGCACAGCACTTCTATGTGTCACAACCTTCTATTTCGATGGCACTCAAACGCTTGGAAAAAGAGTTGGATACCGTCCTGATTGATAGAAAAAGGATTCACAAGAACTTGCACCTGACTGAAACTGGTGAAATCCTTCTCAAACATTCTACTCAAATTTTAAGTACAATTGATACAATTACTGAAGAAATTCATGATTTAAAAAATGAAATCGTGTATTTCGGCTTTTTACCAACTATAGGTGGGCGCTTTATGACTCAATTCATGCCCCGTTTAGGAAAGTTCTCCTCTTCCATGAAATTGATTGAAGAAGAAAGTTCTGATGTGATGTATGAATTGGTCCAAAAAGGACAAGTTCCTCTCGCCATTATCGGAAGCGATATAGCCAGTTTTGAAGACGGAAACATCTTACAGATTCCTTTGAAACAAGAAGAAATGGCGCTCTGGGTATCTCCTGAAAACCCATTGGCACAAAACTCTGTCGTTACTGCTATTGATATCCAAAACGAACTGTTCGTCTCTTTAACCCAAGGCTACACCCACGAACGCATTTTTGAAGAATGGACTAAAAGCAATAACATCGAACAGCCGCAAACTCTTTATACAAAAGAGATCCAAACTGCTTTATCTATAGCTTCATCCACTAACATGCTGGCTTTCATGAGTGATATTCTAGTAAAAGACAGGCCCGGTTTGATTAGAGTTCCAATCGAAAATGCGCCGAAATTCTACATCAGTCTAATCGTCAATAAAAATCTTAGCAATGCTACTTACTTCCAAAAAGAGTTCAATGAGAAAATGATTGAACTCGTAGAAGCATATAAAAAATGATTTTTTGTCAAAAGAACCCCTCCAAAACTTATCCTGGAGGGGTTCTTTTCTCTTACCAAGCAGGCACTAGCGCTCCTTGGAATTCTTCTTCAATAAATTGTTTGATTTCATCGGATTGGTAGTATTCTACGAATTGTGCGATCACTTCATCCTCTTTGTCTTCTGTTCGAGAAACAATATAGTTTGCCTGAGATAGGTCTTCAACATTTTCTATAAACAGCCCGGAATCTTTCGGGTTCAACCCTGCATCTAAAGCAAAGTTCGAGTTGATACCTGCAGCTCCTAAATCTTGCAGTTGAGCTGGTAATTGAGCGGCTTCAGAAGTTACAAATTCCAGCTCCAATGGATTGTCTAGGATATCATTTGTGGTAACCTCTTGCCCGGAACCTTCCGGCAGTGTGATCAAGCCGGCGTCTTCAAACAACTGCAATGCTCGCCCTTCTTGAGTAGGTGAATTTGGAATCCCAATGACATCACCTTCTTTTATGTCCGCTACATCTGTATATTTTTCAGAATAAATGCCCATAGGAATGGAAATGGTAGGAGCCAGCTTTTCCAGCTCATATCCGCTCTCTTCAATCACTGTTTCAAGGAATGGACTAGTTTGAAAAGAATTCAGATCCAATTCGCCTTCTGCCAACGCTGTATTCGGCTGGACAAAATCATTGAACGCTACTATCTCGATTTCAAGGCCGTCTTCAGCAGCAATAGTTTTTACTTCGTTTAAAATATCTTCATGCGGCCCAGCAGTTACCCCAATAGTCAGTACCCCATCATCCAATAATCCCGTTCCTTCTTTTGATGCTGCCGTTTCCCCTGAACACCCTACTAAAATAGCCCCGATTGCTGCTGTCGTCAATAAACTGATTTTTCTTTTCATTTTCAATTCCCCCTTATTTTACTCCACACTTGCTTTCACAATTGTTGCCGTTTCAATTTGAAATGGTGCTAATCTTGAGATTCTTCTGGCTGCTTCTACAAGACGTTCGTCAGGTTGGGATAATCCGATTCGGACATACCCTTCGCCCAATTCGCCAAATCCATCTCCCGGCGCTACAAAAACATGCGCTTCATGAGCTAAATAGTCCCAAAAACTTTCTGATGTAAAACCAGCAGGAACTTTCATCCAAATATAAAACGACCCTTTTGGTTTGTACATCTCCAATCCTGTCCCTGCCATTTCAGCTAGAAACAAATCGCGGCGTCTTTCATAAATCGCAGTCAACTCTCTGGCCGAGGCTTGATCCCCGTTCAAGGCTTTTGCTGCCGCTCTTTGAATCCCGCCGTAGAAGCCGCATTCTGTGTGGTCTTGCAGCAAATTGATCGCTCCAATCACCGACGCATTTCCAACTGCAAATCCCATTCTCCAGCCTGCCATGTTGTGCGATTTAGACAAGGTAAAGAATTCTACTCCTACTTCTTTAGCGCCTGGTGTTTGTAAAAAGCTCAACGGTTTTTCCCCATCAAAACCAATCGTTCCATAAGCAAAATCATGCGCCACACAAATGTGGTTCTTTTGCGCAAATTCGACAGTATCCCTAAAAAATTCTGGTGTCGCTACAGCTGATGTAGGATTATTGGGATAGTTTAGAAACATCAATTTTGTTTGGTCTAATACTTCTTTACTGAGCAAATCGTACTTTGGTAAGAAATGATTTTCCGCCAATAACGGCAAAGGCTCAATCACTGCATCGGCCATGGCAATTCCAGAGAAATAATCCGGGTAACATGGATTCGGCAGCAACACAGTATCGCCAACATTCAACAAGCATTGACTGATTTCAACAATACCTGCTTTTGACCCATGAAGGATCGCTACTTCCGTTTGAGGATCCAATTCAACTCCATATTCACGCCAATAATAATTCACTACAGCTTCCCTCAAATAATCGTACCCTCTGTCCGGTCCATATTGATCGTTCACACTATCATCGGCAGCTTCTTTCAATTCTTCCACAATGAATTTAGGTGTCGGCAAATCTGGATTCCCGATCCCAAGATCGATCATATCCCATTCTTCATTTGCTAACCGTGCTTTCTTTTCAGCTAAGTAAGTAAAATATTGTCTAGGCAGCCTTTTTAATGTTTCAGATGGTTCAAAATGGACCATAGTATTTCCTCCCGTTCGTTCTAGTTAATGGTTTGTGTGACATATGTTTCTAATTCTGAAATGGCTTCTTGAATTGTTTGATTAGACACCACATATGCGGATTTCAGCAAATTCCCATCCGCAGCTACTTCATTTGAAAAAGCGGCTATTTGCTCTATAGTCAAGCGGTTCAATCCAAGATCCATAAGTGATTTCGGCAAATGTAATTCGTTGTAAAAGTCCAGCAGTCCACCTACTTCAGTCCATTTTTCTTCCACAGCCAATTGGACCAAAATGCCGTATGCTACTTTTTCTCCATGTAAAAATGCATGTGTCTCAGGAAAGACCGTAATCTTGTCATGCACAGCGTGGGCGATGGTTGTACGAGCGTAAGAGTCTCCAAAACCGCCGACTAATCCGCTGATAGAGATGATCGTTTCACAGACTTGGACGAATGCAGTTGTTAACGTATGGTTCTCAATCGCTTTTACAGCTTGTCTTCCGTATTGAGAGATGTTCACTTTGCAATTAAGAGCAGCTGACCTTGCCATCAATAAAAAGGCATTTGTTTGATGCTCAGGCTGAGACAATATCATGTCTGATTCGTACCATTTCGCTAGCGTATCCGCTATACCTGCAATAAAATAGTTCACCGGAGAATCCAGCAGCAGTAACGGTTCAACCACCAGCAGACCTACTTGTTTCGTATGCATATCAAATCCCAGACAAATTCCATCCGTTGAATACATCACACTCAACGGAGTCCAAGGAGCACAATTGCTGGCCAATGTCGGAACCAATATTGCTTCCGTCCCAGCAGTTTTTGCGGCAGCATATTTCACTGCATCCATGATTTTCCCACCACCAACACCAATGATCGCATCCGCCTCGAACTGTTCAGCGATACTGGAAAGGCGTTCTACTTCTTCATATGTACATTCCCCTGCAAACTCTACTTGTTTTACTTCAATACCGCTTTCTAATAGCGGCGTTAAGTAAGGGAGAGCTTTTTGCCATGAATCCGTTCCATGCACCAAGATGACTTGATGAATAGTTCTTGCTTTCAATTTTTCTGTTAAGGTATCCAGCACACCTTCTTTACATTCATACTCTTGCGGTCCAGTTCTCACGACTAATGCCATACACTCATCACTCCATCTCTTTCATTTGGACAATAAAAAAACCGCCCTGCACAAATAACAATTGTGCAAGGACGGGAAAGTTCATTTCTCTCGTGATACCACCTTGATTCGTAACGGCTTTACAGCGATTACCTCATCCAGTGCGTTCGGACTACAAATAGCCTACTGATACTGTGACACGTTAACGGGTGTGACCGTAACCGTCTAAAGTCCTCAAACCCTCGACCGTTCCACTCCAAGACCATCTTCCATTTCAGTTCCACTGCCCTTTTTCACCAACCCAGGCTCTCTATAAGCTCCCCTTAAAATGTACTCTTCTTTTCTCAGTGTTTATTCATCTATTTCTCATAAAAATTAATTTAATCTAATATAACAATGCATCATCCTTTTGTCAAACAAATATTTAACATTGTTTTAAAGAATAAATATAAGCAGCAAGTCTCGATTCAGCACAATTCTTTTTGTATAAATTATTAAGTATTGGATACCATTCTATAAAAGTGACTTATTTTCCCTACTCAATCATCTTGTTTTCATAATTTACGACGGAACCTCATAAAAAAATAAGAGTCTGGTTTCTTTTATAAAGAAACCAGACTCTTATTTTCATTTACTGCTAGCCATAGTACCTAGTAAAATCTAGTCTTCCCATCCGCACAGATCATACCCTTGGGATTGTGCATTGCTGAGTGACATCTCTACCACTGAATTGGCATTATTTAATCCTCTGCAATTAGCACTGTAATGATATTTCGTTCCGCTGTCAGGTGCAACGTATACCACATTGGAAACTTTTTCTGATTGTTTCGGTTGAGTTTGAGCTTGAGATTTTTGAGCTGCTTTTGATTCTTCTGATTTTTTGACAGCTTGTTTTTCTTCTTTTTTCTTTTCAGCTGCAATTAGAGCCTGTTTTTCTTCTTCTGCTTTTTGAGAAGCAATCTCAGCTTTTCGTGTTTCTTCGGCTTTGCGTTCTTCTTCAGCAGCAACGCGCTCTTTTTCTTCAACAACAGTTTTTGTTTGTTGCAAACGTGAATTCAATGCGTCATTTTGAACCACTAATCCAGCTGTTAGAACTTCTGCTTCTTCAACAGCAGATCTTGTTTCTTCCTGTTCAGCTTTTTCGAGCGCAACTTCTACAGCCAGGATTTTTTCTTCTTCAATTTTTACAGTTTCTTCTACTTTAGTTAAGCGATCAGCAAACGATTCGTTTTCTTGAGTTAAGCTGCTGATCAACGTAAAGGCTTTATCGTAATTTTCTCTTGTTGGTTCGCTTTCAGCTAATTCTAAAGCACTTTCGATATCTTTCAGCTGTCGCGCTTGTTTTTCAGCTTCTTCTTTCTTTTCCTGCTCTTCCTGTTCTTTTTGAAGAGCAAGTTGCTCGGCTTTTTCTTTAGCTTCGATTTCTTGTTCAGCAGCAGACGGTTTCACTTCCACGGTTGGTGACGGGCTATCAAAATCCCCATATTCATTTGCAAAAGCAAACATGATGACTCCTGCAAACAATATCCCAATAGCTTTTCGTTTATCTCTACGTCTAATAAGCGTATATACCAAACGTACTAATCCCACAAGTATCGTGAACACTCCAATAAGATACACACCTTCTAAAAACACACCAGACGCAATTACCAATAGAAGAAATAGTCCCAAAACTATTCCTAAAACAACTTTTTTATTTTTTACCAAATTCATGATTTTCCTCCTGTAACTCTTTCCTGACCTATGTCTGCAACACGATTCTTATGTAATCATTCTTTTCTTTAAATGCCTTCCCCTTTCCTTATAAACCTGTTATTTAACTTACTATAGCAAAAAAACTGATGTCATTAAGATCAACATCAGTCTTCGGGTACGCAAATGACTATTTTTTCGTTTTTGGTTCACAATTGTTTCACACATTTAACTACTTGGGCTTTAATTTAGGCCAATTACCTGCTTTCAAAGTAGATATCCATATGTATAATGTTCAATATTGTTTACTAGAATCAACCCTTTCGTTGCAACTTCTCATTGATTTTTTGGATATGCATTTCTTGAACTTCTTTGCTGGCTCGTATATATGGTCTAAGTATGTGATAATAGTTCTTTATATCTTCAGCAGTAAACTTTGTACTAGATCTTGTTAAGATTTGTTTAATAGTATTGTTCAATCTATTTTTCTTTAATACATGCACATTGTCACTAGTTACTGTAATTTTTTTCAACTCACAATCATCGCTGAAAACGATCAATGATTGGATTAGCGAGTCTTCTGTAACGCCCAGCACTTCTTTTAAAGCCGAAATATGCCCTTTATTTTGCCAAATGGGATTGAAAAATTTAAACTTTTTCTTATTTGGAAAAGTTTGGGTCCATTGCCGGTGTTTTTCATCACCGAAAATCCATCCTTGATAATTTTTGGATTCAACCACAAAAAATCCGTATTTAGTGATCATCAATAAATCGATCTCTGTAGTGCTTCCATCCTTTTTAGGAATATAGAGATTGGTTAAAAGCAATTTCGAGATCTTTAGTTGTTCTAATCTTCGGTAAATATAATATTCTCCGCTGTTTCCTTTATCAAAAAAGGTTTCCCAATATGTATGATTGCTGATTTTTCGGTACCTTGACCGATTATATTCCTTATAATTCGTGTAAAAGATAAATAGAGGGATGAATAATAAGATAAAAACAAGCATTTGACTGAATTCCTCCTTTCCTCATTTTTTTCCAACCTAACTATTGTATCAAAAAATACTCTTAAAAACTGAGAAAACAAGCAAAAAAGCACTTCACCCTTAATAAAAAAGGAATGAAATGCTTTTTGATTAGATAATGCTGTCATTCATAAGAACTAATTTCTATTTGCTCATAAATATCATAAAAACGTGTTGTATCAATATGACCAGTCGTAGACTCTAGAGCATTCAAGATTCCTGTAGTCATACCTGTTTTGATGATCTCTTCCGTTGAACTGCCTTGGCTGAATGCATAGGCCAGCCCTGCAATAGTAGCATCTCCTGAACCGACCGGATTGACGACTTCCACTTTCGGGATAATGGCTTTGTAAAACTGATTGCCTTTTTTCACAATAGCGCCTTCTCCTCCAAGGGTGACGACGATCCATTCTACTCCTTGAAATAACGAATCACTCAACGCTGCTTTCACGTCATTTGGCTGATCACTATCCAACTCGATTCCCAGCAATTCATTGATTTCTGATAAGTTCGGTTTGATCAAAGTTGGTTTGTGTTCAGATTCCAACGCCGCTTCTAGAGCAGCACCTGAAGTATCCAGTAAAGAAGGAATCTTGTTTTCGTTTGCGGATCGGATCAAGTGACTATAAAATCCAGAGTCCAAACCTTTCGACAAGCTGCCGGATATCGTGAGCCATTCAGCTGTTGAAAGCACCCGCTCAAATTCAGCTAGAAAACCAGCCCTCTCCTCTTGTGTAATGGTTGGACCAGCTTCAAGAATTTCTGTTTGCTGCCCTTTATCATGTAAAAGAGCAATCGAATTTCTTGTCTCTTCAACAATCGAGAAAAAATGGTTTGGTATATTCGCGTGATCCAATTGTTCCATGATAAAGCGTCCAAGATGTCCTCCTAAAACTCCCGTAGCAGTGACTTTTCCGCCCAACTCGTGGATGACGCGCGTGACGTTCAATCCTTTTCCGCCTGCTGTTTTAGAAACCGTTTTTACTCGATTGACCGAATCTACAGTCAACGTTTCGAGCGGATAAGAGATGTCTACGGAAGGATTCATTGTAACCGTCAGTATCACTTCTTCAGCTCCTTTAGCTTACGATTTCTGCTTTGTGGTGCCAAGAAGACGCTGTTTGTGCGACCACTTTGTTTAAAGCTTCAATGTTTTCTCTTCCTTCGCTTTGAAGCCACTCTACAGCAGAATCTTCCCCATTTGCTACATAGTGATGGACACCGTTTTTCCAAGTAGCTCTGCCGCAAAGCACGCCATTGAATGTAGAGCCCGACTCTTTAGCAAATTGAAGCGTTTCTTGGAACAAGGCTGCAGATACTCCTGCACTCAAGAAAATAAACGGTAAACGAGTTGCTTCGCTTTGTGCTTTAAAGAATGCAGCAGCTTCTTGTTTCGAATACAGAACTTCTTCTCCATATCCTTCTACATAATTCATATCTACCGGCACTTCTACTTTCAACACATCTACATTGTATTGAGGTTTAGAGAATTCTTTCATCATTTCGATGACTTTATGCGGTTTTACTGCAGCAAACTCTTTAGAAGCATTGCTTTCGATGTTTTGATCGTAAGACAACAGTTCCAAATAGAAAGGAATGTCTTCTCCTAAACATTCGCTTCCCAAACGTTCTATGAATACGTGTTTTTGATGGTTGATAGAAGCTTCTTCATCCACATCGTAGTACAGTAAGAACTTGATAGCGTCTGCACCTTGTTCTTTTAATTGCTTAACTGACCAATTGTTTAATAAATCAGGCAAGCGACCTGGAACAGTAGCATCGTAACCAGTTTTTTCATACGCTAACAACAAGCCGGCTTTTGAATCACGAGCTTGTGAAGCTTCCAGACCATATTCTGGATCCAGTAAAATTGATGACGCAAAAGGTGTCAACTGTTCTGATACTAATGTTTTAAAATGAGTGATCATGTCGTTCGTTGGTTCTTGTCCTTCAGCCTGGATCATTTTTTTCAAAGCTCCACGTTGATCGATCGCTAAAGCACCAATCAAACCTTCCGGTGTAGACAACCGATCCATAGCTTCTTTTTTTGCTTTTGATAATTTCAACATACAGTTCACCCTTTAATCTCTTTTTTGTACACTCGCTCACCATTCAAATACGTTTCTTTTAGATTGAGCTGAGAATCTATTACTATAAAATCTGCATCATGTCCTGCTTTTATACTTCCGCACTTGTCTTCAATCCCACAGCTTTCAGCTGGAACGATAGAAGCCATTCGGATACTTTCATCAATCGTTGCAATGTTCCAATCGTGGACATTTTTGACAGCATCCATCAGTTTTAAAACACTTCCTGCTAGACTTCCGCCTGTTTTCAAACGAGCAGCTCCAGAGGATACTTCAACAGGAAAGTCTCCTAATTGATATTTCCCATCTGGCATCCCTCCTGCTCGCATGCAATCTGTAATCAATGCGACATGGTCTCTTCCTTTAACGTTCATCAATATCTCCGCAGCTGCGGGATGAACATGATGACCATCACAAATCAACTCAGAAAAAGTATCGGCAGTATTCATAGCTGCACCAACCATTCCTGGTTCGCGATGACTCAGACCGCTCATTCCGTTATACGTATGAACGAAAACAGAAGCACCAGCTGAGACGGCTTCTCTTGCTTGATCGTAGGTAGCTGAACTATGAGCTAGAGCAACTGTGACCCCTTGATCAGAAAGCTCTTTGATAAATTCTGTTGCGCCTTCTCTTTCAGGAGCAAGAGCAATCTTTTTGATCAACCCACCAGCTGATTCTTGCCACTGTTGGAATGTTTCCAAGTTCGGATCAGCAAAAAAATCAGAATTTTGAGCGCCTTTGTGTTCTTCTGTGAAGAAAGGTCCTTCCAAAAAGATCCCTTGAATCTTGGCACCCGGCATCTCCTTATAGTGTTCGCTGATGGTCTTGCTTACGGCATTTAATGTCTCCCTGTCAGACGTCAATGTAGTGGGCAGAAAAGACGTTACTCCGCAGCTTAATAACCCTTTGGAGATGGCCTTCAATCCCTCTACATCGTTATCCATGACATCATAGCCTTGATACCCATGAATGTGAGTATCGACTAGACCAGGAGCGATCCATTTGCCCGTATAGTCCAAGACGTTGCTTTCACCAGCAGGCAATTCTGTTGTAAATGCGCCGAATTTCCCATTGACTACAGGCAAATACCCTTGTGCCTTTACTCCTTCAGGTAAGAAAAAACGGCTTGCATGTATATAATAAGTTTCCAATTCGTCATCTCTCTTCGTTTAATGTCTAAACTTCGTAAGTGTGAATCGTAACTCCCTTAACCACGCGGTTGACCGTTCCTGTAGCTGACGGAGTATCTGGCGTATTGCCAACTTTTACTGATGAAATCAAAGAAATCGTTTGAGCGACTATCACAAAAGGCAACGCCAAGTAAGCTTCAGGCAACGATACTTCTTGTTTGCTGAAACCAAACGATGTACCTGAAAATGCTGTGTCTTTCGTAGATTGCGTGATCGCAATCGTTTGAGCAGCAATTTGGTCGTGGCGGATTTCTTCTAAAATATCAGTATCGTATTGACGTGTGTACGGATCGTTATTGACAAAAACAAATACGATCGTTTGGTCGTCAACAAATGATTTCGGACCATGTCTGAATCCCATCGAAGAGTCGAACATCGTAGCCACTTTTCCGGCTGTCAGTTCCAATACTTTCAATTGTGCTTCTCGAGTCAAACTTGCTAAACTGCCTGATCCAAGATAAACGATTCGTCCATAAGGAGCTTTTAAAATCGTCTGCAATTGTTCTTCTTGATCAATAACTTCATTCCCCATAGAGATCATCGTTTCAACAAATTGTTTCTTTTCCTTAACAGATGCTTCGTCAAACATCAGCAGCGCTGACAACGTCATACAACTGAAGCTCCCTGTCATAGCAAAACCTTGATCGTTAGAGCGTTTAGGCATCAACAGCAATAGATTTTCGCTATCAGTTGCGGCTGCTTTTGCTAATGAACCGTCAGCAGCACAAGTAATTGTGATGTGACGGATATTTTTAACCACTTTATTCGCCACATCGACAGCTGCAATACTTTCTGGACTATTTCCGCTGCGGGCAAATGAAACTAAAATCGTCCAATCTTCTTCATTCAAATAATCTAAAGGAGAAGCCACGATGTCAGTCGTGGCACTGCTCTCAAAAGTAAAGTTTTTAATATTCCCGGTTTTGTTCAAGTAAGGAACGATCGTATCGCCTACATATGCTGAAGTTCCAGCCCCAGTAAAAATTACACGCACTTTTCCTGTCGCTTTTTGCTGGAGGTCCAAAAGAAAAGCATCAATCGTTTCTTTCTTTTCTTGATACGTTTCCCACGCTTCATTCCACAGCTCTGGTTGTTGCTTGATTTCATTAGCTGTAATAACTGCGCCTAAATCGCTTAGTTCAGATTGTGACTTTTTAAATAGTTGCACCGATATCCGCTCCATTCTTTTTTATTCGTCGTCTTCGTCGTACATGTCTACCAACAGATCATTTACTTTGATGATGCTTTGCTGACCTTCGCTCACTATTGCCATATCGTTTCCGATCAATGAAGAGTTGATAAAGCTGATGATCATCGGCATGTTCATGCCTGCATACAACTCAAAATCAGCTCCCGTCATGATTTTTTTAGAAGCGATATTGCATGGTGTGCCTCCCATCAAATCGGCAAAAACAGTATAATCGCCTTCTAATGAATTCGTAATAGCATCGAATTTCTCCGTAAATTCAGTTTCTCCTTCATGAGGCAATAGAGAAACGGTATGGATATTGTCTAATGGACCTAAAATCATTTCTGCGCTTTTTTTCAATTCTACGCAGAAGTTTCCATGGCTGACTAAAATCAGGTTTTTCATGTTGTTCATTCCTTTATATCAACTTTATTTTGAAATTACGCCTAGTGCTGAAAGCGCAATGGATACGACCAACACGATAAAGATAGCTTTTGTTGACGTAATATTTTTCTTACCTAATAACCAGTAAACGATTCCAACGATTGCTGCAGGCACCAATCTTGGCATGATCATGTCGACATTGTTTTGAACGTCGATCATCAATCCGCCTACTGAAGGTGTCCAAGCCAATCGAACGTTGACCATTGTTGCTACTAAAGCTCCAACCATGAAGACACCTAACAATGTTGCTGCGTCTGTAATAGCTGTCAGACGACCTTGCATAGTTGTTACTAGAGAGATTCCTTCTTTATACGCTACTTCCAATTGTTTCCAACGGAAGAACATGACTGCAAAGTTGACCAGCATCCAGATGAATGCTCCTAAAGGATTCCCGTTTACAGCCATATTTGCTGCTAAAGCTCCAAAGATCGTTGGCAGCAATGCTCCAAAGATTGAGTCTCCAATAGCCGCAAATGGACCCATCAAACCAGCTTTGATCCCTGCAACGGTATCTTGCCCGTCGATTCCTTCTTTTTCTTCAATCGCCATGTCGATACCTGTAACAATTGTGTTTAAAAAGTTGCTGGTATTAAAGAATTGAACGTGAGTTTTCATCATAGATTTTAATTCAGGAGTTCCGTCTCCATACAATTTTCGTAATTGAGGCAGAATCGTATATAAGTAACCTGATCCTTGCATCCGTTCGTAGTTCCAACCTAATTGGAATCCGAACAAACTTCTTCTGTTGATTTGATTAAAATCTTTTTTAGTCAATTTGTAATTAGATTTCATCATCATCGATCTCTCCTTCTTCTAGTCCTGAAGCGTTATGAGCTGCTGGTTTTGGTGCTTCACTTGTCCGTTTGTATTCTCTAAACGCTAATGCAAAACCAATCATTGCGATAGCTAACATCGGCATACTTGTAAATGTATTCGTAAATCCTTCAGCTACTCCAGATACAGTATCTCCAAGAGTACGGATGCTTGTGAAAACAGTTGTCAATAATGCTGTAATAACAAATCCTAAGATCAAGTAAGGCATATGTTTCTTAACTGGTAAGTATCTAAGTAAAATAGCAAACCCTACAGCAGGAAGAACTGCTCCAGCTACAGATAGTCCATCTCCTAACCATTGCAATTGATTGTTTAAAACGTTTACAATCGAATTGACAAAACTTCCACCAAAGCTTAGTGCTAAGAACACAGGTACTGCTCTAGATAATGACCAAGATAAAGCTCCCATTAAATAATTGCGTTCGATTCCTTTGTAGTCCATCTCTTCAATTTTTGCATCGATACGATGTGCGAAAAATGTGTTGGCGAAACGACCTAAGATGTCCATTTGGATCATCAAGCTAGCTACTGGAACAGCGATTGCTGCAATTGCTTGCTCCGGTTCCATGCCGATCCCTACTGAAAAGGCTGTTGCTAATACGGTACCTGAGTTGGCATCGATTTTAGATGATCCCCCAAATGTTCCGATCCCTAAAACCGTCAACTGCATGCTACCACCAATAATAAGACCTGTTGTAATATCTCCCATGATCAAACCTGCTACCAATCCTGCGAATACCGGTTGAGCAAGCCCTGTATAAACTTGTAATTCATCTAAGATTTGGTACCCTGCGTAAAGTGTTAATAATAATATCTGCCACCATGCTACTGCCATTTTTTTTCCTCCTCTATTAATCTAGTTTTTTACATTTAGTAAACGCATAAAATCTTCTTGACGATCACTTGGCACCATTTGTGAAACTAATCGGACACCTTTTTTATCTAATTGATTGAAGTCTTCAATATCTTTGTCCACCACATTAATTGAACGAGTAACAGATCTTGATTCATCTGATTGAGACATATTTCCTACATTGATTTCTTCTAAAGTCACACCCGCTTCGACTAATTTCAAGAAACGATCTGGACGTTTAGCAATGACTAATACACGTTGAGAGTCGTATTTTCCAGCTAAAATGTTAGCAGCAGCTTTCTCAACAGGCAAAACACTTAATTTCACCCCTGCTGGAGTTGCTAATTTCAACCCGCTTTTTTCAATTGCATTTTGTGATACTTCATCATCGATGACCATAATACGCCCTACATTCAATTTTGATGACCATAGGTTTGCCACTTGTCCGTGAATCAATCTTCCATCTATTCTTGCAGCTACAATACTCATATTAATTCTCCTCCATTTGTTTGAATTTTGGTTCTTTTTCTAAGCTGATTTTTTCTGAAAACACGCCTTCAGTTTCAAAGACAATGATTTCGTTTTCCCCTTGTTTCAATAATCCCTTCGGAACATATAGAGACAACGTAGGCCCTACATTCCAGAAACGACCGATATTGAATCCGTTGATCATGACAAATCCTTTTCCAAATGACTCCATATTGATGAAAGTATCTTCCAGAGTTTCAATCGTCGGCGTGTAACGGTAAAAGCTTGGCGTATTTTCTGCCCATTCTTTATCAAAGTCCAACGTCATTGGTTTTGTGAAATCTAAACTGTACTGCTCCCAGTTCAAAATGAAATGCAGATCCGACATAACACCTGTACGAATCCCTTTTTGCTGGGTATCTGCTAGTAACTTGTGTCCGTAATTCACTCGGCCCATATTCTCTACCAAGACATCGATTTGATTGGATTCTTCGTGAAGCGGTGTGAAGATTTTTTCTCCGATTTCTTCTTGGTACTGAGTCGCTATTTTTTGTTCGTTTAAGAAAAATTGAATTCGGTCGCGAGCGTCAATGACACGATACATTTCTTCTTCTTTGTGTTTTTGTACTTGAGTTCGGTATAAGGTATATCCGTATTCTTGGCCTAACTGCTCCATCGTCTTAGGATATTTAGACGTTTGTTTTTCAGCAATACTGTCTAGTACAGAGAATAAACTAACTTTTCCAGCTAGAGGAATCTCAGTCAATTCCATACTGTCTTTTACAAGCGGTTCTTGTTGCTCCACTTTAGGGAAAAGTTCTTTCATCATATTCTGCAATGCAAAATATTTTTCTGTTGGATTCCCTTGTTCATCTAATGGTGCATCGTAATCATAAGAAGTCACTTGAGGCAGATCGATTCGACCTCGAGCAGAACAACCATTCATAAACCCGAAATTGGTTCCTCCATGAAACATATAAAGATTGATGCTGCCTAATTCAATAGCTTCTTTGACATCATGAGCTAAATCTTGAGCATCCCGTTTAATGATCGGGTCGTTCCAGCGGTTGAACCAGCCATCCCAAAATTCCATACACATCAATGGCCAATTTTTGCCTTTTTCGGTATGGAAGTCTTTCAGATCTTTAAAGTTCTCTTTGGAACGAGATCCAAAGTTTCCAGTCGTGAAGATATCAGCTTCTGTTAATGTCCCCGCTTCTTGTGTTGCTCTCCAAGCTCCATCTGATGTAAAAATCGGAACGGTTACCCCTTGAGCCAGCATCAGTTCATATAAAGCAGTTAAATACTCTTTGTCTTCACCATATGATCCATATTCGTTTTCTACTTGCATCATCAATACCGGACCGCCTTGGTCAATTTGCAATGGTGTGATAACTTCAAATAGTTTTTCATAATAATGAGTTACTTTTTCCAGAAAAGCTGGGTCCGACGAACGAATGCGCATATTTTTATACGGTAGAAGCCAAGCTGGCAATCCGCCAAACTCCCACTCTGCACAAATATAAGGAGTAGGTCTCAAAATCACGAACAACCCTAATTCTTTGGCTGTTTGAACAAACTTTTTCAAATCATACCTTCCTGAAAAGTCGTATTGTCCTTCTTTTGGTTCATGAATATTCCATGGAATATATGTTTCAACTGTATTAAATCCTAGGGCTTTTAAATTATATAATGAGTGGTGCCAATCCTCTGGAAGAACTCTAAAGTAGTGAACAGCGCCCGACAATATTTTGAACGGTTCGCCATTTAAAAGGAATTCTTCTTTTATTTCAAACTTCTTCAATTTTCTGCCTCCTTATTAAAAGCGTTTACAGTTAGTATGTTAATATATTAAGTTGAGAGTGTCAATTCTTTTTAGAAACATTTTTTAATGGAAAGATGCGACTATTTGAGTTAATATATTAAGTACCAATTACAAAAATACATTTTATTTTTTTGAAAGGAGACCACAATGGGCATTCCAAAGTATCAACAAATCAAGGAAGATCTACTCAAAAAAATCCAGGCTGGTGAATTTGAGCATGGAGACCGATTTTATAGTGAAGCAGAATTAGTTAGATTATACAACGTTAGTTCAATCACTGTTATCCGTGCTATCCAAGATTTAGCAAATGATGGTTACCTCGTTCGCTACCAAGGAAAAGGCACTTATGTTTCTCGCTCTCGGAAAAGAAAATTAGTTGAGTTCTCAGATATAGAAGTCTTCGCCGGCAAATCAGAGACCGTTGAAGTATTGAGTATCGAAGAAGGAAACGATGAGGCAATAAAGAAACAAATGAAGCTGCGCAAAAAAGACCCTTATTATAAAATCACACGTCTGAGAAAAGTAGATGACGTTCCTTTCATCGTTCATTTTTCGTATATACCAGCTAAGTTTATCCAAAAGGATTATCCTAGTTTAGACTTTTATGATTCGATTTATAATCGATTCAGGAAAGACTTCGGAATTTATATGTATGATGAGGCATCAAAAGAAATCAACTCGATCTGTTTTCCAACCGATAGCGATATAGCAGGAATTTTGCAGATGGACGAACACGAACCCACTGTTTACCAAGAAAAAACAACAACGCTCAAAGACGGAACGATTGCCGAACTCGTTTTCAGCTATAAAAAATGGGATTACTATAAGTTCGAATTATCTACTTCTGCGGAATAAACAATGAAACGATTTTAGGAGGAATGTAAGTGGCAAGAATTGCGATTGACATGGATGAAGTAATTGCGGACTTTTACTATAAAGATCTGCAGATGTACAACGATTTGTACGATCAAAAGTTAACGATTGAAGATTTAAACAACCAGTACGTCAGTGAACTTTACCCAGAATCGGATAAGATCATGAAGTTCATCAGGAGCACAAAAGGCTTCTTCAAAGACCTTCCCGTCATTGAAAATGCGCAGACGGTCATTCAAGAATTGATGAAAGAGCATGAAATCTTTATTACTACAGCAGCAATGGATTTTCCAAATAGTTTTGATGACAAATTTTATTGGCTGCAAGAAAAATTCCCTTTTATCCAAAAAGAAAACATTGTGTTTTGCGGAAACAAAAGCATCATTCACGCTGATTACTTGATTGACGACCACATTGGTCATTTCACTCGTTTTTCAGGAACCGGCTTGTTGTTTACCGCTCATCACAATCAGCATCTTGTCCACCCTAACCGCGTCAACAACTGGAATGAAGTCAGAGAATATTTCCAAAATCTTCCAGCAGATTAAATACAAAAAAGAAGGAGCTGGGGAATAATTCCCAGCTCCTTTTTTTACGAATATTGGTTTCGTAAACGTGCTCAAAAAGGCAGCCCCGACGTCCACTTCACGAATAATGCTCGAATGGTCTACGACCATCCTGTGCTTATTCGCTCCAGTGATTCGGGGCTAACGCCTTTTTTCCCACTCTCGTCTTTTAATTAGTTATTATAAATCAAAATACAACGAATGTTTCAAATACGTTTGGTCGTATTTATCGGTGAATCTTTTCAATTGTCGTTTCAGAGTAGCAAGTGTCGCCGTACCTTCCTCGAATTTGTTTAAATTGCGTTTAAAGGCTGTCATGTCTTTCAATTCTGCTTGGTCTCTAAAGTAACCCCATACGTGTTGCGCTGCATTGATGGCATCGCCTTTGTCGATTTCTTCTTCCAAAGCTTCTTCGATCAACTGGTAGAATTTCTCTACCGGATAAGCATCTTTGTCTTTCAAGAGATTTCTGATTTGCTGGTATATCGGCTGCGAGCGTTCCAAGATCGAATACTTGTAGCGCGCCCATTCTTTCTCCAAAGCACCAATCCCTCTTTCGGGTTGAGTCGCGTTGATGCATTTCACAGTAGATACATTCTTGTCTTTTACTTCCAGCATAATATCAATCGTTGGGTCTTCTAATTTGCGGTAAAACTCGATAAATGTGTCTAAGTAAATCGTCTTCGTATGTGCGCCGTCACGTTTCCCGGGATCTTGCTGCGAGTAATGCATTTTTTGGCGACCATCTTCCGGCTTCCACGTTTTCGCCGTTTCGTGGATCCAGTAATAGTCGTCTCGAGCTTCTTCCGGCGGATTGATCGCATGGTGCAGATTATCGTAGACAACCGGACTTCCAGTCTGCTGAGAGATTTTCAATACATCTTCCACCGTATATAATCGGTCATCATTTTCGATAATCAAGCGTTTTTGAATCGGTTCATCCAAACGAGCAAAATTCCGCACAAAACGTTCCATAGCCGTCTCTTTATCACCATAAACTCCACCAACATGCAAGACCATTTTATGGCTGTAATTCACCCCAAGACATTCCATGATCAAATTGTGGTACCGCAGATCCTCGATTGCACGCTCCACCACACCTTCATCCGGCGAATTCAACACCGTGTATTGACCTGGATGAAAAGACACACGCATCCCGCTGTTGATGATTTTTTGCCCGATTCGTTCAAAATCCTCTTTAAACAACTCCCACCATGGCAAGCTGTTAACCGGACTCGAGCCAAACGGGATCAAGTCTGAACTGATTCGGTACAACATAATACCTTCTTTAATATTGTAATCGACCATTTTTTCAAGTGCCGCTAAATTGTGTTGGATTACTTCCATCATTTTTTCTTCTGTCGCGTTCTTTTTGATCACGCTGCGCATGTTCGTGTCCGGAACTCCCACGACCAAACAAGCATACCCAATACTCACTGCCATCCATCCTTTTAATTACATATTTCATTACTTTTCCATAGTTTCTCTCATTTTGCCACATTTTTCAGGAGGAATACAGAAAAGTGGACCGCGATTTCTTTATGGGGTCGGCTCTATTAGTCAATTGACGGTTTAGGAAGATTTCATTTGATCAATAGACAACTTCTATTGATCAAATGAAACCTTTTTGAGTCACCACTTGACTAATAGACCACTTCTATTGATCAAGTGAGTGATTCTTCTCTCCTCATTTGATTAATAGTACTTCTTAATCACTGCATTGCTCAATTTTACACAAAAAAACCCTTGTATTTTGAATAGATGAGTTTTATAGTGTAATTGACAAAACAATGAAAGAAGTGACTCTTATGAAAAGCAAAGCCAAACAATTTCAAGGCGGCGAATACATCAAAAGTATGGTCTACGGTGGTTTGGACGGGATTATCACTACTTTCGCTGTCGTATCAGGCGTTGCGGGAGCTTCCTTATCCCTCAAAATCGTTATTATTTTAGGTTTTTCAAACCTATTAGCGGATGGTTTCTCAATGGCAGTTGGAGACTATTTGTCCAGCAAGTCGGAAAAAGAATACCAAGAAGGCATAACCCACCAAACGAAATTAGCTATTAAAAGCAACTACCAGGAAGAAGTCCAAAAAATGACGCAAGCCTATGAATCGGAAGGGCTCTCCAAAGAAGATGCGGAAGCTATTGCTGCGACTTTAGCTAAATACGAAACCCCTTTTGTGAACCAGTTATCAAGTCAAGCATACGGAAATAACCAAAAAGAAGAAGAACCGATAAAAAATGCTTTGGTAACATTCTTTTCTTTCTTTATTTTTGGTTTGGTTCCTTTGTTAGCCTACATCCTTTCAACATTTATCCCATTCATGCTGGAAAACGCATTTCTGCTAGCTTCTGTTTTGACTGGTACCACGCTATTTACTTTAGGTGCTGTGAAGTCCCGTATCACTCAATCCAATTGGCTGAGATCTGGATTAGAAATGTTGACGGTTGGCGGACTCGCAGCTCTTGTCGCTTATTTAGTGGGATTTGTATTGGGCGGATAAGACAAATTTCCTGGCTAATAGATACTATTCTATGTTGTGCAACTGAAAAAGGCATTCCTGTAAATTTACAGGAATGCCTTTTTTGATGGCCAATATAATCATCTAAATTATACAAGTAAATTTTTGACGTATTCATAAACTTCCAGATCCGTAGAAAATTGTGCGATGCCTTCAACTCCTGCACGTTCATTATTCACATCATAATGCACCGCTGTCCAATCATTCTTCAAACTGCCAAGAATGTCATTTTCGTAGTGATCTCCAATGTACAAAATCTCATCGCCAACTAGTCCCAGAGCCGCCTCTACTAAGTCGAACACACCTTTATCTGGTTTAGCCATACCCACTTCATCTGAGATAAACCTTTTTTCAAATGAAACCCATTTGTCGATACCTAAATAGTCCATCTTGCTGGCTTGGGTTTCTTTAGCTCCATTTGTTAAAACAAACAACTCCATATCGGTATTAAGAAGGTGGTTTAGTAATTTTTCCATTCCAGGTCTCAATTCGATTTGTTCTTTATACTTTAAATACAACTCATTGAACTTGAGCGCTTGTTCGTATTTGATTGAATGATTCAATCTTTCATACGTTGATAAAACCCGATCGACTTTAAACATTGTTTCTCCTTTTAATCCTTGAGTAAACTTTTGGAACTCGTTTTGAGATTCCTCTTGAAAAACTTCATTGAACTCTTGAAAGGAAACTCCTGTTGTAACTACATCTTGCTCCATTGCATGAAGAGTTTTCTCATATACTTGATTCCTGTCATACAATGTATCATCTAAATCCAACCCAACTGCCTTGATCACTTTATCCCGCCTTATATCTTATTCCATTTAGTATTATAGGTAGCCTACCTACTATTGCATCCCCAGTTCTTGGATGCTAGGGATCCGAAGTTCCATTTGCATGCCCTTTTTCAAAATTTTCTCTCTTAAAGGTAACGCAAAAAAAGCGAGAACTGGTCTCGTGAACCATTTGCTCGCTATTTTTACTCTTATACGTTCAAGATCCACATAAATCCAATGAACACAAAGAACAATGCATACATGACCGGTGAAACTTCTTTTCCGCGTTTTGCAGCGATCATTGTGATCGGATAGAAAATACAGCCCATTGCGATACCGTCTGCAATACTATATGTCAACGGCATGCCGATTAGAATCAAAAATGCTGGAATCGCGATCTCCAATTTGCTCCATTCGATTTGACTCAACGAATGAGTCATCAACACACCGACTAGAATCAAAGCAGGTGCAGTTACTTGCGGAGTCACCACAGACAACAACGGTGAAAAGAACAATCCAAAGATAAAGAAGATGCCCGTTGTAACAGCTGTCAGTCCTGAGCGACCTCCAACAGCGATTCCAGCAGAAGATTCGACATATGCTCCAACAGGAGATGTACCCAATAAAGAACCTGCCAACATAGCTGTTGAGTCAGCCGCTAATGCTCTTCCGACACGCGGCATCTTGTTGCCTTTCATGAAGCCAGCTTGATTTGCTAATCCAACCAGTGTTCCAGCTGTATCAAAGAAAGTAACCAGTAAGAACGTCAAAACAACGACCCACAATTGGATCGAATTGATATCGCCGACGTGATCTAACGCTACTAAGAACGTTGAAGAAATGCTTGGTGCTGCTGAAACCAATTGATCAGGAGCTTGAATCAAGTCTGTTGTTAATCCTAAAAGAATCGTAGCAATCATTCCGATAAAAATACCGCCTGGCGTCTTTCTGATCATCAACACAGCCGTTACGACTAAACCAAAAATCGTTAACCAAGTAGAGCCTACAGTCAATGAACCCATACCTACGAGCGTAGATTCATTTGAAACGATCAGTCCGCCTTCGCTTAATCCAATAAAGGCAATAAACAAACCGATACCGCCAGAAATCGCGTATTTCAAATCAGCCGGTATCGCTTCAATGATCCGTTCACGCAATTTGAGAAAAGTAATCAGCATAAAAATCAACGACGCCACAAATACTGCAGCTAAAGTCGTTTGCCAGGGAATGCCCATTCCTACACTCACAGAATAAGAGAAGAATGCATTGATCCCAAGCGCTGGCGCTGTGGCAATCGGGTAACGTGCCAACACACCCATCAAAATACACCCTATAGCACTCGCTAAAGCCGTAGCTGTAAACACAGCTCCTTCATCCATACCTGCTGCACCCAAAACACTCGGGTTCACAAATAAAATATATGCCATTGAAATAAAGGTCGTAAATCCTGCTAATATTTCCCTTCTGACTGTCGTATGTAACGCTTCAAGTTCAAAATAGGAAGTAATCTTATTTTTCATCGTAATCCTCCAATATCTAAGCTGCCATTATTGCACATGAAACAGCTCTTTTTCCTAAATCAACCTGAACCATCATATACCAAACTGCCCATCAAGTAAATAAAAAATGATGGACTTTGCTTGATGAAAGCCTTATCTTTCAAGCTTTCGGTCGTGGAGGACATATCATACTGGATAGAAGTAGGATAAGTGCTACAATAACTGCAGAAACATCCATATGAAAGGGGCTATCCACATGATTTATACTATTACCTTGAATCCCACCATTGATCGGTTGTTATTTCTCGAAGGCACTCTCACCAAAGGAAAAAATAATCGTCTGCGCAAAGTGACTTACGATATTGGCGGCAAAGGACATCATGGTTCTAACGCCATGAACCAGCTAGGTGTCAAGAATCAAGCGCTCGGATTTTCAGGAACCACCAATGCCGGAAAATTGGAAAACATTCTATTGGACAAAGGCATAGACTACGATTTTGTGGAAGTATACGGCAAGGCTACTCGAGAAAGCTACGTCATTCTCGAAGAAGGAATCGGCGGCAGCATCTTGATTACAGAAAGAGGCTTTACTGTTACGGATTACGATATCGAATTGCTGTACGAAAAAGTCGAGCAAAAAGTCCAACAAGATGACATGGTCTTGATTGCTGGTTCTATCCCTCCCGGATTTGATTTGAGCGATTTAGAAGAGTTGCTGGAGCGGTTAAAGAAAATTGGGTGTTTTATTGCGTGCGATCTTTCGGGGGAAGCTTTGAAGAAAGCTGTTGAAGCAGGTGTCGATTTCATCAAACCGAATCGATTTGAAGTCCAAGAATTAGTTCCTTCTGACGACAACTTTTTAGATCATATCAAAGAGCTGTCTGAAAAAATTGATTATTTGATCGTGTCTCTTGGAAAAGACGGCAGTATTTGCAGTCATGCTGGTGAAATTTATGAGGTCAGCACTCCTCCAGTGGAACTGGTCAACGATACAGGCGCCGGTGATTGCTTTGTCGGAACATTTTTAGGCAGTCTTTCTCTTAACCAACCGCTGACAGAATGCTTGTCTCTAGCCAGTGCGTGCGCAGCCGATCATGTACAATACAACGACAGTTCAACTTTCGATATCAATAATGCTCGTGAATTACAGAAAGTCGTTACGGTCAAAAAAATCAACTAAAGAAATAAGTATTTGATCAGCAAACCGATCAATATCCATAAAACAATGGAGATCAAAAAGCCGTTTGCAAATCCAATGAAGGTTCTTTTCTGTTCCATAGCGCGCCTCCTTTACAAATGTGACCTGTTTGTATTCTAAGAGTATAGTTTGTGGTATGAATGTTTTAAGCGGATGATTAGAAGTGTTGGTAGTGTTTTTGATAATTTGAATGATACTGGGTGGTACTCGGTGAGTTTTACAAATGAAGGAAAGTGGGTAATGCATTGATGTAGTTTTAATATAGCACAAGTCTGTTTAAGAATAAAAAAGAAACTATTTTATTATTTATTTCTTTGATTTAGTTCGGAATAAAACTGAAAAACCATCAAGGTTAATGCTCCCTTGATGGTTTTTCAGCAGTTCTGCTTATTTTGATGACACTTGCTATATTAGCCGCTGTTGCTTTCAAATTTTCATACCCTTTTTCAAGAACCTCATCAAGAGAACTCAATTCAGTCAGGATACTAAATACCGCATCGATTCCCTCTTCATGGACGCTTTCGTATCCTTTCGAGAGCATCCCAGCTATAGCAATCACAGGAACGCCATGTTTTTTAGCAATTCTTGAAACGGCAACCGGTGTTTTCCCAAAAATCGTCTGATGATTGATGCCGCCTTCTCCAGTAATTACCAAGTCAGCCTGTTTGATCTGCTCTTCCAATCCCAGCATCTCCACCAGCAAATCGCCGCCACGTTCCAAATCAGCATCCATAAAAGCCAACAGACCTGCCCCCAGACCACCCGCTGCACCTGCTCCCGGGACTTGATCAATGTCTTTTCCAAGCGATCTCTTAATCACTTGCGCGTAATGAGCTAAATGGCTGTCTAACAATTTAATTTGCTCTGGTGTTCCGCCTTTTTGCGGTCCATAAATATGCGAAGCACCATTTTTCCCGATCAACGGATTGTCGACGTCGCAAGCCACTTTGATCACAACTTCTTTAAGGCGAGGGTGCAATCCCGAAATATCGATACTTTTCAATTTGCCCAGACCCTGTCCGTCAGCTGAAATCGAGGCATTATTTTCATCTAACAGCTTTCCGCCCATACTCATGACCATTCCGGCCCCGCCATCATTGGTCGCACTTCCTCCGATACCTAATAAAATCTCTTCCACGCCTTCTTCAAGCGCATCGCAAATTAGTTCTCCAAAACCATATGTCGTTGTCACTAAAAGATTGCGTTTTTCCATAGGGACCTTGTCTAACCCGGAAGCCGCAGCCATTTCAATCACCGCTATTTTTTTATCTCCCGACAATCCGTAAAAAGCTTCCACCGGCTCGTACAAAGGACCGGTTACCGTTACAGATTTGATCGAACCGCCAGTCGCATCTACAATAGACTGGACAGTCCCTTCCCCTCCGTCTGCCATGGGGATTTTATAATAACTTTCATGTGGCAAGACTGAAGCAAAACCTTCTTCAATAGCTCTGGCCGCTTCCATCGCCGTTAAACTTTCTTTGAATGAATCTGGTGCAATCACAATGTTCATCTACCTGACCTCACTTTCTACACTAAATAAAAAGGCCTCAGAATCTTTATCAAAAAGTCTTGAGGCCATTCTTTACTTAGTCTTTTACATACTCCTCAATCTCACTCAACCAAACCTCGTAGCCTTCTTTGCTCAAATGCAATCCATCAACGGAATACTCTTCAGCCAATTCGTTGCCAAACTGTTCTGCAACATTCAAGAAAGTCACACCTTCTAATTGAACCAAATTTTTATTCAACTTGGCTACAGTCTCATTGATCGGTTTGCTTCGTTTGTATTGATTGTTCTCATACAAATCTCCAGCTACAGGAAAGACGCTTTGCACATAAATCTGTGTTTCTGGGTTCGCTTCTTTTATAGCAGCGATAATCTCTTGATAATTTTTCTCAATGGTCTCTACAGGAATATCTTGTTGGATATCATTGATGCCAATCAACAAAAACACTTTTTTGGGATTCAATTCGGTCACTTGATCGATTCGTTTCAATAAACCGCCTGATGTATCGCCGCTGACCCCTCTATTGGCGACCGTTATGCCTTCAAAATACTCGCCCCATTCGAAGTAATCCGTCTGACTATCTCCAGCAAACACCACTTCTTTAGATTGCTTGTCTCCAAGCTCAAAATTGTCTTGCTTGATTTCAACGATTGGGTCTACTTTAGGCTGATCCGCTGAGACTTTACTTGGTCCATTTGCCAAATACACCCAACCACCTTGATTTAAAAAAATAATCATTCCGGCTATAATAACAGCCACATTCAAAAATAGTGAAACTCTAAACACATTCTTCTTCGACAAACTAATTTCCTCCAATTCAAATCTTCTCTACTATAGTAACGCAGGAATGTTGATACTGCTAGGATTTAGCTTGATAAGAATTTAGTATACCCTAGCTGGATAACCAACCAGTTTACTCCTTTAATAAAAATTATTTATTTTTCTATTACTTACTTATTGATTAGTACGTATTAAACACGTATAATTAATCTGTAGAAAGGAGTTTAGGAAAATGTGAAGACGCGAGATTTAATCAAGCTTTTCGAGGAAAACGGTTGGTGGTTTGTAAAACATGGTAGTAACCATGATATTTATACAAATGGCAAAGCAAAAGAACAAATTGTTCGCCACAAAGAAACCAATGAACGTCTTGCAAAAGCACTCATTAAGAAGCATGGGCTTAAATAGCCCATTGCTTCATTGAAAGAAAGGTGAAAAAAATGATAGATAATAAAACATATATTTATCCTATTTATATAACAATTGATAGTGAACAAGAATTCCCCTATTTTGTTGAAATACCTGATATGGAAGGCTATACGCAGGGCAAAGACTTAGCAGAAGCTATCACAATGGCTCGAGATTATATCGGCTTTGCAGGTGTTGACAAATTAGAAAATGGAGAACCACTTCCACTACCAGATCAACTTAAATATAATAAAAATGATGCTCAAATAAAAACTCTAGTGGATATAAATTTCAAAAAATATAAAGCACAGCATGATAATAAAGTCGTCAAAAAAACTCTCACAATTCCTAACTACCTAAATGAACTCGGTAATGAACAAGGTATCAATTTTTCATTAACTCTTACAGAAGCGTTAAAAGAAAAACTAGGTGTTTAAAAATAAAATTTTTTATTATATATAAAAAACTGTCTTCTACTTTAGGAGACAGTTTTTTTTGTAAACTGATGCTAATCCATTTCAAAAATAAAAAATTGCATCATCTCATCAACATGTAATCCCGGTCAACACCAGAAAATTACACATCAATAAAATGATACAATCCCAATAAATAGCCCCAATATTTCCAAAACTCTTTCTTAGCAACTTCTTTTAATTCCTCGCCTGCTTCATCCCATGGAACAAGCTGACCATCAACAACTTGATAAGCCGCCACAAAAGTCAGCTCAAAGTCATAGTCACGATTGACGCGTTCATAAATCATTTTCGTGCGCAGCATGTGATAATCCGAAGACGTGACAATAGCCGAATCAAATCCGCTTTCCTCCATGATTTCTAGCGTATGAACCGCATTTTCATACGTGCTGGTAGCTTCAGTCTCAGGAATAATTTGCTCAAGTTCAACACCAAATTCTTCATAGATTTCTGCATTAGTGTCTACCATAGGTGAAATAATAATTTTATTGGAACGGCTATAGCCTTCGTGTAACAGCTCAGAAGCCTTATTCGCTCTGATATATTCTTGCCCCTCTGGTACAATAATCACGTCCGACAGTGCAGGCTTCTCATCAACAATAAGTTTATTTAGAATAATCGGATAACTCACACCAAGACCCAGGCAAATAAACAGGATAATACTTATAAAGATTCTTCTTTTTTTCATTCAGTTCTCCTCAAATAAGTATTTTAAGTTGAATCTTATATTAAACAAAAGGTTCACATCAAGCAACTGATTGAACAATCAAATAATAAAGGATGAAAATCAGAGCTCTTGAAAAACCAAGATGTTCTAAAGAAGAACAGAAGCAGGATAAACAATGTCAGAGCGTATTGAAATAACTGAAATTATTGGATACATTGTAGATTGAATAACTTATAATAGAGTTATCAAATGAATTCTTTGATTAATTATCTGCTGCTCATTCAAAAAAACCAGCTCTATATTGATCTAGCAGGACAATCCCCTTATTCTTCTAGATAATTGAATAATCACTGTTTAATTCTTATCAGATTCAATTATGACTTAATTCACACAAGATTATACTTAATAACACTATCTTAAGAAGGAGCACTATTTTATGAATACTTTTAAATCTTCAAAATTACTATTTTGGACACTGTGGATTTTAGCCGTTGTTCTAATTGTTTACTACGCAACTCAAATAAGCTTTGTTTTCCAACCCATATTTGTTTTGTTTTCGACATTGTTTATCCCAGTTTTAAGTGCAGGATTTTTATTTTACTTGTTGAATCCTTTAATCAATCTCATTGAAAAATTAAAAATCAAACGCAGTTTCGCTATTCTCTTAGTCATGGTTTTATTTCTTAGTGGAGCTGCTATTTTTATCATCAGCATGGTTCCTCTACTTATGAATCAGCTATCCGACCTAATTGATAATATCCCTACTATTATTTCTGATATTGAAGCTCAAACTAAAGACCTTGCCTTTTTATCTTCATTGGACAATGTTAATGTAGAAGAATCTTTGAATCAATTAAACATTTCTTTGAACGCTTTATCCAAATCATTTTTATTTAATATCACATCCAGCATCAGTTCGATAATTGGAAAACTGGCTAACCTAACCATTGTCTTGATTACAATCCCAATTATTTTGTTTTATATGTTCCATGACGGTAAAAAATTACAACTATCTGTTACCCACCTATTTCCTGATAAGTATCAAAAACATGTTTTTGAATTGTTGCATCTGACAAATGAGGTGATTACCGCTTATATCAGTGGAAAAGGATTAGCAAGTATCGTCGTTGCTGTATTACTCTATTTTGGCTTTTTACTCATTGGAGTTCCTTACACGTTATTATTAGCTATTATTAATGGGTTCACCAATCTTATTCCTTATGTTGGTCCTTTTATCGGTGGTGTGCCTGCAGTCATTGTGGCCTTAACTATTTCTCCGACAGCAGCTATCTTAACAACCTTGCTCATACTCATTGTTCAACAATTAGATGCTAATTTACTGACACCAAAGTTTGTCGGAAAATCTTTAGCTATTCACCCCTTAACGATTATTATCATTTTATTAGTAGCAGGAAAGATGCTGGGAATTGTTGGAATCATTTTTGGAGTTCCAGCTTTTGCTGTCATTAAAACAGTCATCGCTTACCTTAAAAATACTCGAAGCGCTGTAAAACAACAAACCATGTAACGTATAAGAATTTAATTTCGAAAGGAAGCCTAGTCACCACTAATAGGCTTTTTTTGATAGAATATATTTAAGATTAAACACGCCTTTGAATCCAATACCCTATTCACCGATTATGCTATACTAGGTAAATAAGTAAAATACCAAAGGAGTTCTAACATGAAAAGTTTAGTTTTAGCAGAGAAGCCGTCTGTGGGACGCGACATTGCTCGTGTGCTTGGCAGTACCAAAAAAGGGAAAGGCTACTTTGAAGGAGATCAATACATTGTGACTTGGGCGCTGGGACATTTGGTGACCTTAGCTGACCCTGAGACCTATGACCAAAAGTACAAAACGTGGAATTTGAACGATTTGCCGATGTTGCCGAACGACATGAAGTTGACGGTCATCCGTAATTCCGGAAGCCAGTTCAATGCAGTCAAATCTCAATTGAAGCGTAAAGACGTGTCGGAAATCATTATCGCTACAGATGCTGGACGTGAAGGAGAATTGGTGGCGCGCTGGATCATCGAGAAAGCCAATGTCAACAAGCCGATGAAGCGTTTGTGGATTTCGTCTATCACCGACAAGGCGATCAAAGAAGGTTTCAAGAATTTGAAGCCGGCTAAAAATTACGAGAACCTGTTCCAAGCAGCTGTGGCTCGTTCAGAAGCAGACTGGTACATCGGATTGAATGCCAGCCGTGCGTTGACGACCAAATACAATGCCCAACTGAATTGCGGACGCGTACAAACGCCTGTTGTGCAGATTATTGCGCAGCGCGAGGAAGAGATCAACCAGTTCAAACCAAAGACGTTCTATGGGGCGGAAGCTGCTACAGATCACTCATTGAAACTCATTTGGCAAGACGCACAATCTAATGATACAAAAACATTTGATCAACAAAAGATCCAACAAGTTGTGAAGCATACTGAAGGCAAAAACGCTGTGGTGACCGATGTAGTGAAAAAACCGAAGAAGACTTTTTCACCTGCATTATACGATTTAACGGAATTGCAACGTGATGCGTATCAAGCTTTCGGGTATTCTGCGAAAGAAACCTTAAACATCATGCAGACCTTATATGAACAATACAAAATTCTGACTTATCCAAGGACTGACTCGCGTTATTTGACGAGTGACATTGTTCCTACGTTGAAAGATCGGATCAAAGTCAGTGCTCACGGAGAATACAAAGCAATCGCTAAAACGCTATTGAACCAGCCGATAAAAGCTCAAGTTTCATTCGTGAACGATCAAAAAGTTTCGGATCACCATGCAATCATCCCGACCGAACAAGTCGTTCCATTGCAAAAACTATCTGCAAAAGAACGCCACATCTATAATTTGGTCGTGAAACGATTCTTCGCTGTCTTGTTGCCTGCTCACGAATACGAACAGTTTACGTTGACCGCGACGATAGGAGAAGAACGCTTTACAGCAAAAGGAAAAACAGTTACCAAAATGGGGTGGAAAGAAGCGACCATGAGTGCGGACGCTAAAGAAGACAGTTCAGGCGAATCCTTGTCTTCTATTAAAGTTGGCGACACATTGAACATTTCTTACGTCAATGAAACCACTGGTCAAACAAAAGCACCAGCTTACTTCAACGAAGCTACTTTGCTGACAGCCATGGAAAACCCTGGTCAATACATGGATCATAAAGACAAAGCATTGACTCAAACCTTGAAAGCCACAGGCGGACTTGGAACGGTTGCGACTCGAGCAGACATCATTGACAAATTGTTCAAGTCGTTCTTGATCGAGAAAAAAGGCAACAACATCCATGTCACGTCAAAAGGAAAACAGCTATTAGAGTTAGTTCCAGCAGATCTTAGATCACCAGAACTGACAGGCGAATGGGAACAAAAGTTAGAAGCTATTGCCAAAGGAAACTTGAAGAAGGAACAATTCGTGGAAGACATCAAAAAATTCACTAAAGAATTGGTCACTGAGATCAAACAAACCGACGGCAAATTCCGACACGAAAATCTGTCGACCAAAACTTGTCCTGACTGCGGCAAACCAATGTTGGAAGTTAACGGCAAAAAAGGCAAAATGCTGGTCTGCCAAGACCGCGAATGCGGCTACCGCAAAAACGTTTCTCGTCAATCGAATGCCCGTTGCCCGAATTGTATGAAAAAAATGTCACTCAGCGGCGAAGGAGACGGTCAAATCTTTACCTGTTCATGCGGATACCGCGAAAAATTGTCCGCGTTCAAGAAACGCCGCGACCAATCCGGATCTGGAAAAGCCGACAAACGAACCGTTCAGAAATACTTGAAGAAACAAACGAAAGAAGAACCTGAAGATAATGGATTGTTTGATGCATTGAAGGGTTTGAAGTTTGAGGATTAAAGATCTATAAATAACAGAACACCCCTATTTGATGACAACAAACTGTCTCAAATAGGGGTGTTTCTTTTCTAGTGGTTCTACTGTTTTACCAACTAGATAATATCAATGATTTCCTTCTTACTGGCTGCATTAGCGGGTGCATAACTGAACACTAATCCGACTAATGAAGAAACACCTAACGAAATCAATACAGTCGCTAAATCGACTCCAACAGAAAACGGCAATAACGCTGCCGCGATAGAAGAAAATAACAGGCCTAATAAGTAGCCGATTACTCCGCCGATACTTGTCATTAATACGCCTTCTAATACGAACTGAGCCCGGATACTGCTTTGAGAAGCACCTAAGGCACGTCGAATCCCAATTTCTTTCGTACGCTCAGAAACGGATATGTACATCATATTCATTACACCAATTCCCGCAATAAATAAAGAAATACCCGCTACACTAGCAATAAATAACGTGATCCCGCCTAAAACTTCTGAAATACCATCATCCAGAGCTGACATATCAAAATACTCATATGTTCCCATAGTCCTCATCGTTCCTTCTTCTTCAAGCAGCATAACCGTTTCATCAGCTACATCTGAAGGCAGAGCACCTCTTTCTAACGTTACGACCATAGTATTGTTCATCATCTCTTCATTATGATAACGCTTATAGCTGTTAGACGGAAGCTCAATCTCTTCTGAAAGAAATCCTCCTAACAGCCCTGATGAATCCAATTCACTTTCATAAACTCCAACGATCGTATACAATTGACCACTTAAGTCAATTCCTCGCCCAACGGCTTCCGCTTCTGTTTCAAATTGATCTTCTACCAAAGAAAAGGGAATAACCACTACACGGCTTTCATTTAGGTTGTCTAGCCTATCAATTGGCCTTCCAGCAATAACAGGTCTTCCTGTGTCTTCTGTCATGACCACATCTAAGTACGTTTCTTCGCCTTCTAATATAGTCGTTACGGAAGCAAAACTCATATCCTCTTTTTGGACCTCTGCTTCTTGAACACCTGGAATATTCTGTACCATCTGCAAATCCATTTCAGAAAAGAACGGATCATTCGTCTCGAACATCCAATCCATATCTTCTGCTGAAAATTGAACATCGACCGTCAATAATTCCCCTTCATCTGGGTTTAGAGACTTTACCACATAGTTTTCAAATCCTCGCCCAATAGAC
This sequence comes from Desemzia sp. AGC72, assembly GCF_057334175.1. Lineage (NCBI taxonomy): Bacteria > Bacillati > Bacillota > Bacilli > Lactobacillales > Carnobacteriaceae > Desemzia > Desemzia sp. AGC72. The sequence goes on along the minus strand of NZ_JBHFIG010000001.1, from coordinate 269,376 downwards.
ATGATGGTACTAACGGCAGCAATCCCAATGATGATTCCAATCATCGTTAAGAAACTTCTTTTTTTATTTTTCCATAAGGAGTTCCAAGAACCTTTAAAAAACACTAATGGATTCATGTACTCACCTCACTTTTTCGTTCAATTTGCCATCATGCATATGAACCACTCGATTACAAAAATGCACTGTTTCCGGATCATGTGTCACCAAAATAATGGTCACACCTTCTTCTTGGTTCAATTGCTTAAAAACGTTCATGATGTCATTGGACGTTTTGGTATCTAACGCACCGGTCGGCTCATCAGCAATGATAAAATCGGGATTGTTGATGATCGCTCTGGCAATGGCTGCTCTTTGCTGCTGGCCACCTGATAATTGCTTAGGCAATTTATTTCCTTTATCCCCGATGCCTAGTTTCTCTAGTAGTTCATCGACTCTTTTCTTTGTTTGACGGTAATTCCATCCGTCATAAAGCAGCGGCAACTCAACGTTTTCTCGGATCGTCAAGGTTTCAATCAAATTGAACTGCTGAAAGACGAATCCCACACGTTGATTCCTCAGTTTTGACAAATCATTATCTGATTTAGACGTAATGATCTCGTTTTCTAAATAATAGTTGCCCAAATACTTGCGATCAACGAATCCGATCAAGTTCAGCAAGGTTGATTTTCCTGAGCCGGACGGTCCCATTATAGCGAGAAAATCTCCTTTGTGGACTTCTAAATCAATATTTTTCAAAACAGGTATCCATTCATTATCTGCTTTATAAGCTTTTCTGATTTTTTCCAGCTTAATCATACATCACCATAATTTCGTCACCATCTAAAAGAGCAGGATCAGGGTTTATTAAGACTTCTTCGTCAGCTTCAAGTCCAGATTCTATGACATAGAGATTGCTTTTCTCTGTAACGACTACTTCTCGTTTTTCAACAATTCCATCTTTGTTTAGGTAAACCATTGCTTTACCTTCTTCTTCGATTACTGCATTTTGCGGAAGATACATTACCCCTTCACTGTATCCGATTTGAACCGAAAAACCATACTGAATGGATTCTTCTGGAAGGACTGTAAAATGGTAGCGAGAAGAAGAGGTTCCTTCAGCTTCCGCCTGCATTGGCAATGAATCGATTTTTGAAATTTTCCCTTTCAACTCACGGTCAGAATTCAGTAAATAGATATCGACAGGGCTATCTACTGAAAGCTTATTGTAGTCATACTCTGAAACGGACGATTCGATTTTCAAGTTGTTCGACATCAAACGTACAATAGGTTGTTCGCTTGATTGCATCTTGCTCGGATCAACTCCGCTCAATTCAACGACACCTTTAAAGTCTGCTTGAATAGTTGTAGAAATTTCTTTTTTTAGTTTCTCAACTTCATAGGCGATATCTTCCATTTGTATTTCTAATTCATCCATCGCCATTTCTGCCCCTTCAATCGCAGCTTCTGCCTCCGCTTTATCGGCTTCAGCTTCCATCAATTGATTTTGAGCTTTTTCGGCTTCAGGACTGAGCATCAACTCTTCTTCACTAACATCGTTGGAAGCCTGAGTTTGTCGATTGCTTTCTTCAATATTCCCATTTGCTGTAGCCAATGCTTTCTTTGCATTTGCCAATTCTGTTTCTGCTTCAGCGTATCTCTGAGTTAAACGATCATACTGACGATTTTGCTCATCCAACAGCTGCTGGTTTTCTTCATTTCGATAAGTAAATAGTTCTGTCCCTTCTTCTACTTCTTGACCATTTTCAACAAGAATCTCAGCGATCAGACCCTTTGAAGCATCGTAATATTCTTCTTGAACTTCAGCAGCTTGAACTTTCCCATCAAATAAAATAGGATCTTCTTCTCTTACAATATGAACCGAATAAGATAGTTCAGATTCGCTTCCATTTTTTGACCTTTGAAAAAATTGAGCTATCAAAATAATCATGGCGATAATTACAATGATGCCTATGGTTAAAAGAGCTCTTTTATCTCCGATACGCTGTAAAAATGAACGATTCGTTTTTTCTTTGTTTGTCTTTTTCAATATTATTTATCCCACTTTCTAATAGACTCATAAACCGTTAACAAACCTTAGAGCAGCAACACTCAAAATAATGTTTAAAACCAAAAACACTATTTGTACAATAATAGCCGCTTTTTTTACAGATTTGTTCTTTTCCTCACCTGAAAAGTAGAAGAAAAGAAACAATACCGCCGTCAAAACACTGATCAGCATGCTGAAGATAAAGTTCCCTTGGAAACCAAATTGTTGTACCAGCAAATTCAAGCCTACAGTAATGGTATTCGTATAAAAAACAGCAGACCAAATGTCGTATTTATAAACTTCTGTTTCTTTCGAGATCCACTGAATCGGAAATTTTGTAAATATGTACTTTAACCCAGCTCCAATAAACGCAAATAGTAAACTTGAAACAATCCCGACAGTACCAGCTATTGCTAGTATTTCTGGATCTGAACCTAACTCTTCTTCTAATGCAAGAGTAGTGTAAACTCCTGATAGTAAAGAAACCACCGCAAAAAGCACAGCTGCTCCAACTGGAAATTTCTTAGACTGCTTTATTTCGATATCTTGATTCATGTTCTATTCCTCCACTTACGTCCCTGTGTATTTTCATTCTAGATAAATAATTATGTAATGACTTAACTAACCTTGTCTCTCCCTTTCTAAACTCTATATTCGTTATCTTTTTAAAGACCAGTAGCGTCTTAATTGTACTAATTAAAATTGTAACAAACTACATATAAAATAACAATGTGAATAGTAAGTTGAATTAAGACGCAACCGATATAGAATTTTATGATAAAATGAGAATTATCTTATTTAAGAATATAGTACGCTATTATTAAATAGGACAGCTATTTAAACTTGTGCTAGTAAAATTCTTTTCGGAATAGGAAGGTGTTAAAATGAATATTGTAGATGAAATCGTCATTTCTCCACTAAAAGAAGGATTAATTGAAGACATTAATAAAACAAATGACTCTTTTAAAGTGTTTGGTAAAGTTATACCTAGTTTTCAATCAGGAAAGTGGTCCTTTGAAGAAAAGTTATTTGATGAAACTAAAGATATTCAATTCCCAGATGATGAACTTGATTGGATCGAGTATATAGACAGTGAAGATAAAGCTCTTTTTTTAGCTTATAAAAACGATGATTGCATTGGACAAATTAGAATCATTAAAGATTGGAATCGCTTCTGTTATATCGAAAATATCGCTACGAAAGAAGACTTTAGAGGGCACGGCATCGGAAGTTTACTCCTAACTAAAGCAGAAGAATGGGCAAAAGAAAGAAACCTTATTGGAATATCTCTAGAGGCCCAAGATGATAATTTAGGGGCTTGCAGATTTTACGTGAAACAGGGATTCGTATTAGGAGGAGTCGACACCTTAAAACAATCTTCTAATCCACAAATAGATGCCACTTTGTACTGGTATAAACTTTTTAAGCAGTAAATATACTCAATAAGAAAACGAGGTGCTCCTATGTTAGATAAATCAATTCCTTACGCAGAAATTTGGATGTATCGCGAGCGAGAACTTCCAGTCGTTGAAAAAACTCTGCCTGAAGGGTTTCACTTTAAGCTTTACCAAGAAGGTGATGAACTGGAATGGGCAGCTATTGAAACAGCTGTGTCGGAGTTTGACGATGAGAAAAAAGCGATGGACTATTTTAATGAAAAGTTTGCGCCATACCCTCAGGAGTTGAAACAGCGAATGTTGTTTGTCATAGATCCTTCGGAAGAAAAAGTCGGCACTTGTTCTGCTTGGTGGAAAGAAACGCCTGATGGAAGCCGTTATCCGTTGGTCCACTGGGTCGCTGTAAAACCTGATTATCAAGGAAAAGGTATCGCAAAAGCGATGATGACTCAGACTCTCAAGCTGCTGCAAAATCTAGAAACTACTTCTCCTATTTATTTGCACACGCAAACTTGGAGCCATCCAGCTATCCGTTTATACCAAACATTAGGCTTTGAAATAACGGATAAAAATTTAGATGGCAGTCCAAATTCAGAATATGATAAAGCAATAGCTGTTTTAGCCGAAATAGAATCATTAACATGAATTAATGCATCAAATATCAGCTCTCTCTACTCAAACAAGGCTTTAGTCTAAAATCTGACTAAAGCCTTGGTGTTAATTTCTTTTAATTAATAAGTTTTTCTCCGTTTGCTTTCAAATAAAAATCTTTGGTTGAAAGCAATCTCTTTTTTGCGGGCAAGGTCTCACCCATTAGCATGCTTCATCAACCGATTGATGTGAACACCTAAGTATACAACTTCATCATTTGGTATTGTTGTATGATATACTTTTTCAATATAAGCTTTGATCTTTACTGCATTTTCCATTGCAGCTGGATATAAAATCCACATTTGGTTATAGAACTCTTCTTCACCATCGTCCAATAAAGAATTAGAAAAATATCTTTCTACAAAGAACCGCACATGGGTAATAAACCGAGCATAATGAATCGAATTTGTATCAATATCTTTCTGCAAAGAGTATCTAACCATATTAACGATTCCGCCAATCATTTTTGCGTACTTGAATCCAACGCCACTGTCAGGATCTTCAGATTGTGCATTAATCAAATGGAATGCAATGTTTGAAGCTTCCTCTTTAGGAAGATCAATCCCGTATTGATCGTTTAAAATAACAAGAGCATGTTTCCCAATTTGAAATTCTTTAGGGTAGTAACTTTTTATTTCCCAGTATAATCGATTTGCTATATTTACTCCCTTTTGAGCACGCTCAACTGCAAAATGCACATGGTCAGTCAACGTTAAATATACGCCCGGATTTAATTTTTTCCCTAGTTCTTTTTCTGCTTCAGAAACAATAATCCGAGTAATTTCAAAGAATTCAATGGGTATTTCTTCTACTAGCTCTAATATTTGCGCAGATTTCTTTTCCTCAAAAGGCAGAAATGTTTTATCCACTTTATCCCCTGATATTACATCACCAGTTTTCCTGCCAAAGCCTATGCCTTTACCTAAAACAATCATTTCTTTGCCATTTTCTTCAACCAATACCACACTTGAATTCAAGACTTTTTTTATTGAAATCACTCATTATCCCCCTAACGTTAGGCTAAAAAGAACGGGACTACTTAAACAAAGATGCACCGTTAGTTTCAATGACTTCCTTGTACCAGTTAAACGAATCTTTTTTCAAGCGTCGATATGTTCCATTGCCTTCATCATCTGCATCCACGTAAATAAATCCATATCGTTTAGACATTTGAGAAGTACCCGCGCTGACTAAATCGATTGGTCCCCAACTTGTATAGGCAATCAAATCTACCCCTTCATCGATTGCTTCTTTCATTTGTTGGAAGTGTGCTTTGAAATAATCAATACGATAAGAATCATGAATTTCACCATTATCTATCTTATCAACCGCTCCCATCCCATTTTCCACGATCATCAAAGGTACTTGGTAACGGTCGTATAGTTCTATCAATGAAATTTTCAACCCTTTGGGATCAATTTGCCATCCCCAATCTGTTGATGGTAGATAAGGGTTTTTCACTCCTAAAACAGTATTTCCTGGTGTCCGTTCTGCATTTGGATCGGCAGATTCTGCCATAGACATGTAATAACTGAAAGAAAGAAAGTCTACTGTATATTTCTTTAAAATCTCTCGGTCCCCTTCTTCCATTTTAATCTGTATCCCTCGATTTTCCAAATCTTTTTCGATTCTGGCAGGATAATTTCCTTTGACTTGAACATCTGCGTAAAAATTGTTTTCTAAGTTTTTTTTCAATGTCAACTCAACGTCTTCTGGTGAACAAGTCAATGGATATGTCATCAATTTTGTTAACATACACCCTACTTGGCTCCCAGGTATTTTTTCATGAGCATCTTTCGTCACCAATGCACTGGCAACAAATTGATGATGTAATGCTTGGTACACATCTTGTTCTTCTTGTCCTTTAGCACTTTTTTCATTAATGATACCAGCTGTTGTAAAAGGATGGCGATGAATACTATCGACTTCATTAAATGTAAGCCAATATTTCACATACTTTCCAAATCGATCAAAACATACATTAGAGAAACGAACAAAATCATCCACTACTCGACGACTAACCCAACCATTGTATTTCACAGCTAAAGATAAAGGCATTTCATAGTGAGACAATGTAACAATTGGCTCAATTTTTAGACGCTTCATTTCTTTGAAGACATTCTCATAAAAAGCAATACCTTTTTCGTTAGGTTCCATTTCTTCTCCAGTAGGAAATAGACGCGTCCAAGCAATAGAGAGACGAAGCGTTTTAAAGCCCATTTCAGCAAATAAAGCTAAGTCTTCCTTGTAATGGTGGTAAAAGTCGATACCTCTTCTTTTTGGATACCATTTATCAGTTTTCGCTTCTATTGCTTCTTCAATAGATTGCAGTGTTACATGCATATGCGCGGAATAATCTTTATTGTCTACATTTGGTTTATAGGTAGCGACATCTGCCACAGATAGACCCTTACCGTCTACATTCCAAGCTCCTTCTACTTGATTTGCAGCGAGCGCGCCGCCCCATAAAAATCCTTTTGGAAAAGTCATTGAATTTGTCATGAATTTAGTCTCCTTTATTTTTAAAACATTCTATTTCTATTTTTTCCCTTATCCCATTTTCTTAAACTAATGGACTGATGGTTAAAATATCATTTTCATTGGTTACTAATTTTTCTATATTAAATGAATTGATAGTATAATTATCCTTATTTGTTACGACACAGATGACTGTCGGATCAAATCCTGCTTCTTTGATACTATTAATGTCAAACGTGATCAGTTTTTGTCCTTTTACTACTTTTTCCCCCGTTTGTACAAACGCCTCAAAACTTTTCCCCTCTAATTTGACAGTATCAATACCAATATGAAAAAGAAGTTCCGCTCCATTTTTTGTTTTTAGTCCAACAGCATGATTCGTTTCAAATACCATCGTGATTTCTCCATCTTCTGGAGCTACTAATACCCCTTCTTCAGGAATAATGGCCACCCCTTCACCTACCATGCCGCTTGAAAAAACATCATCTTTCACTTCAGACAGAGAAATGACTTTTCCATTCACTGGACTTGAAAGAATAGAATCTGAAATAATCGTTGGTTCTACTAAAGTTTCCTCATTTTCAATCGTTGCTTTGTCTTTATAAATAACTAAAGTTGCAGCAAATGCAACAACAAATGAAATACCCAAAGTAGCAAATGCCCATACTAAATTCATTGAATTGGCTTTGTCAGCAAACATCGTGATACTCGCGATTCCTGGCCCAACAAGTGCGAATGCTTGAAGTGCCACAATTCCTGCAAATGCTCCACCAATTAGACTAGAAAACATAACAGCATACAGGACACGTTTATGCAGAATGGTCACCCCATAAAGAGCTGGTTCGGTAATTCCGAATAGCGCGGATATACCTGCAGAAACAGCTGTAGACTTCAGTCTTTTATCTTTTGTTTTGATACTGACCGCAAAACAGGCTCCAGCTTCTGAGATATTATGCGCTAATGACGCTGGAAGATACAGTAGTTCTGCTCCTAATTCGCTCATGGATGAAACAGCATAAGGAATCATGGCTTTATGCATTCCAGTCACAACCATTAATGGCAGCACTGCTGCTAATGCTCCAGTGGCTACCCATCCGAACTGATTGTATAGAGAAACAATAATGGATGAGAACGCTGTACCCACATTATAGCCTAGAGGGCCTAATAATAATAAAGCAATCGGAACTGATATTAACAAACTCATCATTGGTACAAAGAAAATACGGATAGGTTTTGGTGAAACTTTTGTAAACCATTTTTCTACTTGTGCATAAAATAAAACTGTTAGAATTGCTGGGAATACTTGAGAAGCATAAGCTATATTGTTGAGTCCAAATGAAAGGAACGTAGCTCCTTCAGCCAGCATGGTTGTCATTTCAGGAAGTATTAATGCACCAACTGCAGATACCGCCACCAATTGACTGACTTTCAGTTTATTAGCTGTAGTCATTGCTACCAGAATAGGCAAGAAATAAAGAGGTGCTCCACCTATAAGATTTAAAATTTGATAGGTTTGGGATTGGTCACTGATCAAGCCTAAAATAGATGCCAGCAGCAATAATGATTTCAGTACTCCTCCACCTGCAATAGCAGGAATTAAAGGCTGGAAAATAGAAATGACAAAATCTAATAAAATTGACCCTAATTTTTGTTTTTGTTTAGGACCATCACCAGTATATGAAAGGCTGTCACCTAATAAAGCTTTTACTTCATTGTAAACTTCCACAACATCATTTCCAATAATCACTTGGCATTGAACATTTTGTCGAACACCGATAACACCATCCACTTTTTCTAACTGACTCATGTTCACTTTGCTGTTGTCTTTTAATGTAAAACGTAAACGAGTTGAGCAGTGCTCTAGATGAGAGACATTTTCTTTCCCTCCAATGTATTGCACAACTTCTTCTGCTGTTTGTCTGTAATTCATGACGTTTCCCTCTTTTCTTTTTTGAGTGATGAATTTTTGAGTCGAAGTGGCCATCCTCAACACAAAAACAGGCAGAATCTAAATAAATTGATAACAAAGAAAATACGTAATAAAACGCATACATTGTTATTCAACTTATTTAGGTCCTGCCTGCACTACCAGTCACATGCCTGTTTAAGTTATAAATAATTTACCACATCAAAATGTAAACGTAAACAAAAAAATGCGATTTTAATCATTTTCTCACTTATGATGTACCACGAAACTTCATACTGGTCTGCTGAGCTTCTTTGAGTAGGCAACTTTCCATCTGTATAATGATCTTGATAGACTTTACTTAATACATCTTGAACTACACACTCACGTTTTTTCATGTTAATATTCACTCTTCATTTTACTTTTTGCTCTATTTTAACTCTCCCGATCTTCTATTTAGTACACGATTGATGATAACGTTTATATTTTTTTATATCCGACAAATCGAATGAAAAACTGCCGCATACTTAATTATACAAAATTCTTTATCTTATTTTCTATGATCAAAAATTACTGGAACCTTCTTCTAACCAACAAAATCGGTCAATCCCACTCACCATTGAGTAGCCCTGACCGGTTTTATTGTTTATACTCCCATCTTTTTCTTCTGCCTTTTGCTGTTAAAATAGCCCGTATAAAGTCTTCTAAAACGGAGTTTCAGTTTTGATTTGTAGTAAAAAGTATTGATGAGTTCTTTTGTGAGGTCTGCTTTTTTGATCTTTGCAAATTCTTTTTTGAAGCTTAAAAAAGTTTCAGTGCGTTCTAAGTAGTTTTGAATTTGCGGGACTTTGATGAGCTGGTAATAATAATGCAAAAACTTGATATTGCTGAAAAAAGAGCGGTCATACTGTCCATTTTGCTGGTAGAACATTTCGGCATCTTCCAGACTTATTATCACATCCAGCATTTTTGAACCATAAGAGTGGCTGATGCTTCCAGAACGCACCCGATAGTAATAGGCCCAATCTTTAACCACGATCGGATTCGCCGCAAAAAGCAGCGCTTTTAAGTAAAAATTCAAGTCTTGAGCCACTCTCACATCCGCAAATTGGATTCCATTTCCCTTAATTATACTTGCTCGATACAGTTTATTCCCTGGAAAAGGCGGGATCAATGATAACTGTTGCTTAGTAGCTTTACCATCCAAAGAAATACTCAATTCCTCAATAAAACTGCTCTCACCGATCCATTTTCCTGCCTCACTTATAAACTGGTATTGTCCGATGACTAAATCGCTGTCGTACCGCAGACTCGCTGATACCATTTTTTCGATGGCCGTTTCAGGCAAATAGTCATCTGAATCCATGAAATAAAGGAACTCTCCAACAGATGCTTCACACCCGGCATTTCTAGCTGTTGGTGCTCCTTGCTGCGCTTGGAAAATAGAGCTGATTCGCGAATCTTTCTGTTCTGATGCCTCTATGAGCTCTCTTGATTTATCTGTTGACCCATCATCGACTAAAATGATTTCCAGCTGTTTGTACGTCTGCTTGATAATCGACTGGATCCCTTGTTCCAAATATCTTTCTGCATTGTAAATCGGCATAATGATTGAAACAGTTTTATTTTCCATAAAGTTCGACTTCCTCTTATCCATAGAGTGAAAAGCTGGCGTAACAAGTCCCCCGAAAACCACGTTTACGATTTGACGTTCAATTCATTCACGACTTCCTCAAATACAGGCGGGACCAATAGTTGTTCTACTTCTTTCAGTTGCAATTCTAAATCAAATATCCGGCTCCGCTCATGGGCTTTGCAGGCAAAGTATTCTCTGGTGTGGGTTTCCACGATCATTTTCTTTACTCCTCGATACAACTCCTCTTCATTGATATCGACCAGCATCCCGTATTCCCCATTCTTCAGCAATTCTACAGGTCCAGCGCACCGAGTACTCACGATCGCTTTTCCAAAAATCAACGCTTCTGCGACCGCCAAACTATACCCTTCTGACAATGAAGAACAGACGAAGATGTCCGCTTTACTCACGAATTTGTAAGGATTCTTTTGGAACCCTAAAAGCGCTACATCGTTGTTCAAGTGATGATGTGTGACGTAGTCTTCAAGACTCCTCCTTTCAGTTCCCTCGCCAATGATCGACAAATGAACCTTAAGCCCATCATCTCGCAATCGCTTAACCACTCGCAGCAACACGTCAAAACCTTTGCTTTCTTCCAATCTACCAACAGTCACCAATTCCACCGTGTCGTTATCCGTAAGTACATCTGCTGGTTCTAAGCCAGCTTGTCGTATCTTTGAGACATTCAGCAAATTAGGAACGACTATTGGATCAAATTCAGGCGCGACTCCTTTTTTGAATCCTTCCACCGCATTATCAGACACCGTCACAACCTGATCAAACCGCTTATAAGCCCCGATTTGTTCTTTGGCGTCATTATAATCCTTCAGCGCATACGTCAGTTGGCTCATGTCGCAATGCACCCAAGCAATTTTTTTGGAGTTTGGATTGATTGAATTTGCGATGATCCGTGTTGCGATCCCCTCTACAAATGCCACCTCACAATCATAGTGCTCTCTTACAGCTAATCGATAAATCAACTCTGGATGAATCAATTTAATCAACAGCTTGCTAGTAACTTTTCTGGAAAACGAGTGTTTAAACCGCAGCAAAGACCGATACTTCACTCCATCCGGAATCGAGTCCCTATAGATGCCTTCATCTTTAAAAGCGTATATCGTGATATCGTATTTGCTTTTGTCCAGATTTTCTACCAGATCGATCAATGCTTTCTCAGCCCCGCCGCCGTCCAGTGAATACACAAAAAACAACACTTTTATCATGCCGTTCCCCCCCTAAAAATCGTGGTCAATTATGTGTTACCGCATTTACAGTAATTATTTTAATGGATTAGTTCAAATTAGAAAAATAGATGACAATCATGGTGGTGGGACGTGAAGAATATGTTCAATCTATGAAGAGAATTCTTTAGTGGGAATTCATTGGTGATAATAGAAGAAAGCGAACTGATGAATTGCTTTTATTGGATATAAATATAGCACAGTCAAGATTAAAAAAGAATAGAAAACTTTATTTGACTCATCTTTTTAAAAACAAAAGTATATATATAATTGCTGTTCTTTTAATCTATTATGAAATATAGAAACTTGAATTAAAAAGTTGCTCCTTGTTCATTACAAGGAGCAACTTTTATTACAGAATATTGTCATATCATTAAACATAAGTTCTTTCTTAATCACTTTTATTTTCTGGATTGATTATTCGATTTAGTACTAAAATCAACACGTTAATACGCATTAAGCTTATACTTCGTATCCAATTCTTTACTAATTGTTGGCTTTATTGCCCATTTTATTTAGCTTCACGAGTTTATTATTTCATTTTTTTCTATTTGATCAAGAATGTCTTAATCTCAAAGGGGTTTAATTCAAATTGAATGCCTTCTGAAATTGGACTATATTCATTTGTAAGTTCTTTTTCCATCAGGTTTGTTTCTATCCACTCTGTACAGTTGAATTGAGGTTTCAGAGTGATATTTCTCTTGCCGCCAGTGTGATCATGTAGTCGGATGATTAAGCCTTCACCGTCCTCAGCCTTTTTAACTGCATCAATCATGACATTAGATAAACTCTCAACTTTGATAAATTCTCTATCTCCATTTAAGTTCCCTTCAAAAGCTTTTATTGGGTTATTCAGGCTCCATGCCTCTTCTGCCGTTTTACCTTCTAAAAAATCTCCTTCATGAGGCAACAAGCTATACGTAAATTCATGTTCGCCCATATCTGCTTCTGGATCAGGATAAACCGCACCTTTAAGAAGTGAAATACGCATGGTGTTGTCTTTAATGTCATATCCATATTTGCTGTCATTTAATAGACTTACACCATATCCTGTTTCTGATAAATCTGCCCATTGATGACCGACTGATTCAAATCGTGCCATATCCCAACTTGTATTCCAATGGGTCGGACGTTTAACATTTCCATATTGAATATCATATCTAGCTTCAGTTGATCGAATATCCACTTCAAATGCTGCTTTCAATAATTGTTGTCTTTCTTGCCAATTCACAGTTGTCTTAAAATCAATTCTTTTAGAATCACTGTACACTGTCATGATTTGAGTTACGGTTGATTTTCCAAATTCATATACAAATTGGACTGCTGCAAATAAAGAATTCACCTCGATGACTTCTATCTTTGTTGCCGCCAGTTCTTTTTTCTTTTCATTATAAAAAATATCGATATCCCAAGCGTCCCAATTCATTGGTTTATCTTCAAACAATTGAAGAACATTTCCAAATCCACCTTCTTTTAAAACATTTCGCTGAGCTTTCTTGTCTAAGATCTGATTTAATTTGCCATTAGAATCCCACAAAATTTTATAATACGGAGTTTCCACACTATTATCTGTTACTTCAAATGGAGAATCATTTTTATTGCTGTCTTCTTCTACAAATTTAATTTGTTTATTTCCTAATGCAGGTATAGCTGTAACTTGAACTACATAGCCATAATCTACTTTTTCTGACTTCAGTTCTTTCCCAAATTCATCTAGAAAATATCCTGGTATATTATTTGATCTATAAATATGAACTAATTCATTTCTTTCCCATCCTGCACTATTGAAAATAGTCCATACGTTATCATTCACCGTAATACGTGATTTAAGAGTCTCATTTAGTCCATTAATAATATCTCTAGCTTCAGAATATTCCGCATCTGAGTCTTCGTAAACTTCTTTTATCGAAGATCCTGGAATAATATCGTGAAACTGGTTGCGTAAAATAATTTTCCATCCTTCATTTATTTGTTCAGATGGATAAGATAAGTCAGCAATTTTCATCATCCATGAATGTAAAAATTCACTTTCGCGATAAGCCAATTCAAGCTCCCGATTGTCTTTCTTATTTTTTGCTTGAGAAGTATAGGTTCCTCTATGGTATTCTAAATACAATTCGCCGTCCCAAGTGTGAACATAATTTTCTGTTTCGTTGATGGTTCCTTTTAGTTCTTCAAAAAATTCTCTAGCTCGACCCATTTTTAGATTCGGTAGTCCAGGCATTTTCTTGATTCTTCGCCCTTTTTCCAGCATCTCTCTATTGACTCCCCCGCCTCCATCGCCATAACCGTATGCTAATAGCAGATTGTTATTGATGTCTTTGTCTTGGTATCCATCGTAAATACCTTTGACTGTGTAGGGTTCAAGTAAGCCATTATACGTATAAAAGAAAGGTCCTTGTTCATTATTTGGATCCGGAGTAGTGATAAAATGCGTGAGTACTTCACTCCCATCTATCCCTTTCCATTTAAACGTGTCATTAGGCATTCTGTTGAATTGGTTCCAGCTGATTTTTGTTGTCATAAACATATCAATGCCAGACTTTTTAAGGATTTGCGGTAATGCCCAAGAATAACCAAAGACATCAGGTAACCATAAGTAATGAATATCCTCATTGAACTCTTCTTTGATAAAACGGCTGCCAAATAAGATTTGTCTGACCAAAGACTCTCCTGAAGGTAGATTGGCATCTGACTCTAGCCACATCGCTCCATCTACTTCCCATCTTCCTTCAGCTACTTTTTCCTTGATTCGGTTAAACAGCTCAGGATAATCATTTTTGATGTATTCATACAATTGCGGTTGCGTTTGTAAAAACACATATTCAGGGTATTCCTCCATTAAACGTAGTACTGTTGAAAAGGAACGAACTGATTTCTCTCTGGTATGCTTCAAGCGCCATAGCCAGGCAACATCGATGTGAGTATGCCCGATGGCCGTGACCGTAACTGGTGTGTTTTTTTCAAATGTATCTACTTCTATATTTAATAATGTTCTGGAATTATGAACGCTATCATAAAACAACTTGCTTCCAGGATAAGACCAGTCTAGCAGCTTAAAGGCTTTATTCAATGCATTTAACAAGTTGTACTTAGTAGGATCATTTTCTCCTAACACTTTCACTGTCTCCAGCATAACTTTTGAAGTATAGTAGATATCATCTGTATCTTCAGATAGTGTGGCTAAATCGGCATATTTAAATTGATGGAAGATCTCAGTTGCAGCTCCTCCACCTTCTAGTCCGCCCCACAATTTTAAAGCGACCGTTATAGTTTGTCCTTGATATTTCTTATCAATAAATACCTCCGTATGGTTTCCATCTACTCCTTGGTATGGTTCTCCATTGATAAAACATAAGGCTTCAAATCCAGAAGTATTCCCAGGAACTGATTTGCCAAATTTAAATAGAAGAACACTTTCGTATTGATTATCAAGATTTGGAACTGTAACGTCTGTTACCAACCAAAAATAACGATCTCTCCCTTCCCAAGAGGTTCCTTTTTCAATCGCATTCCATGATTCGTCACTAGCTGATGGGTATTTTTCTTCTTTAGTACTATCTTCTTTTATTCTCCAGTCTTTAATTTCTTGTCGGTTGATATATCTTAACTCTTGTAACTGGTCAATGCGAATTTCCAATTTTTCTTCAGTAAAGAACTTCATATACACCTCTCCGTTTCATTATCCTTATTTTATGTTACCCTTTTGATGCTCCACCAAAGCTGAAGCCTTTTGACATATATCTTTGTGACAAGTAATACAGCAAGACAACAGGAGCTGAATAAAGCACAGAAAATGCAGCCAATTGACCATAGTTGACTAATCCATAATTACCAAAAAACTGGAAGATTGTTACAGAAGCAGGCATTTTATCTGGAGATTGAATCAATATATATGGGACAAAGAAATTCCCCCAGCTTCCCGTATACGTAAAGATCAATACAGTAAATATGCCAGGAATCATTAAAGGAGAAACTACTTTCTGGATGCCTTGCCAAACAGAAGCCCCATCAATCCATGCTGATTCTTCCAATTCGACTGGAACTGAATCCATAAAGTTTTTCATCATCCATATTGCATACGGTAAGGATGTTCCTGATAAGAACAGCATGACTGCCCACAAGCTGTCCACAAAGTTAAGTAGTAAAAACAGTTGAAATACAGGTACGATAACAGCTGTCATTGGCAATGACGTTAAAAATAAAATGGTATATAAAAATGGTTTTTTATACGTAGCTCTATACCTTGATAATGGATATGCTGCTAATACACTGACGAAAACGACGATAATAGCTTGCCCCCCTGATAAAAAGAGACCTACTACAAAGGAACGAATAATCGAAGGATCTGCCAGAACCGATCTGTAATTGTCTAAAGTAAGTGCTTCTGGAATTTTTAATGATTGAATAGCTGATGTATCTACAGAAGCCACTAACATCCATAATAGAGGCAAAACAAACAAAATTGCCATAAAACTTAAAATCGCGTGATGGACAAATTTCTCAGTTCTTCCAATTTTCATGTGTTTATTCTCCTCTCTTATACTTTAACTTTTAAAAACTTCATATACAGAATACTAAAGATTGCCCCAATAGTTAAAATAACTAATGAAATAGCAGTACCGTAACCCAATTGATAACTGACAAAGGCTTGCTGATACATATAAACCGGTAAAGTCATCGTATCATTCCCTGGCCCTCCACCTGTCATTGTATAAATTAAAGTAAATACCCCTAAAGTCTGCAAGGTTACCAGCATCAGATTGGTTGTTATCGTCCCTTTAACCATAGGGATGGTAATATTCCTGATAATTTTCCATCTCGTTGCCCCATCCATAATAGCGGCTTCTTCAACCTCTACAGGTATATCATCAAGTGCAGTCTGAAAAGCCATCATAGAAAATGCTGTTCCTCTCCAGATATTGGCAACTACCACACTGACCATAGGATATTCAAAGAGAAATGCAATCGGTTCTACTCCTGAAATGGAAGTGATCATACTATTTAACGTCCCGCTGTCTCCCAAAAAAGCGACCCAGCTAAAAGCCACAACAACTTCTGGGGTTACCCAAGCTGCTATGACGGCGATGCCAATAATTCTGCGGAATGTCGCGTTTTTTCCTTTCATTAAAAAAGCGATTAAAAACCCTAAAAAGCATTGACCTAAGATAGCAGAAAATAAAACAAAAATTAATGTTTTAGCTATACTGTTATACAGGCTGACATCATTGAACATTTTGATAAAGTTATCAAATCCTATAAAACTAAGATTTTGTGCCTGTGCTCCTGTAAGTGCTAAATTCGTAAATGAAAAAACGATTGTTAATACCATTGGCGTAAGGAAGAAAACCAATAACAGTATCCATGCTGGCGATAGAAAGATAGATGATTTGACGTTGTCGGATATTTTTTTCTTTTTTGAAGTGTCAGTTATTAAATTACTATTTTCCATGCTTTTCCTCCTAAAAGCATTAAGAAATGAAGAATGACTAATTTCAATCCTCATTTCTTAATCTTCTCTTATTTCGACAGGTTAATACGTATTCTCTTCTCCTACGATTCCAGTGACTGCTTCTTTATAACTAGCTGCAGCTTCCTCTGGTGTCATTGATCCACTGGCAACTGCCTCTACTGCATTTTGAATTTCGATAGAGACATTTGGGTAAAGATCGTTTTTTGGTCTGAATTGAGCATTTTCTAAAGCCTTAGTAGCTGGTTCAATTAATGGACGTTCTAAATATCTTGAATCTTCAGCTGAATCTTTCCGAACCGTTAAAGTTCCTTCAATAACAGCACGATCTGCCTGTGATTCTTTTGAACTCATAGCTTCTATGACTCTCCATGAGGCTTCTTGATTTTGAGCGTTTTCTGGAATTGCCCATGACCAGCCTCCTGCCATCGTTACAAAGCCTGGATCTTCACCATTTTGTGTCGGGAATGTAGCAAATCCAAGAATCTCATCTACATTATCCAGTGGAGCAGCTCCACCTTCTAAATAATTACCAATGTTCCAGTTTCCATCCAAGACCATGCCAACTCCACCATTTGGGAGTAAGTCTTGAGTCATAACTGATCCATAACTGGAATTTAAAGCAATAGATAATGAAGGACCTAATTCTCGCTGGTTCATGATTTCATCTACAAATTCTAAAGAATCAACCAAGCCTTGCCCATTTACATTCCACTTCTGTGTATCACTGTCATACAATGTTTCCCCTGTACCATAAAGAAGCATTTCAAAGGTCTGCATGGATACGGCTTCACCATTTGCCTTAGCTACGTTCATTGAAAAAGGAACAGCATCAGAACCGGAATTTTTTATAGCTTCCCCAGCTGCATAAACATCTTCCCAGCTGCTTGGTTGCCAATCTTCAGGTAATCCAGCATCAGCGAAAACTTGTTTATTGTACCAAATACCACGGGAATCAGTAGTGGTCGGAATTCCATATATACTTCCGTCTTCACCAGTCGTACCTGTTTTGATATTTTCAATAAACATGTCCCAGTCTTCCCAAGATTCAACGTACTCATCTAATGAAGCTAAATAGCCTGCGTTAGCATCTGAACTCAACATAAAGGTATCTTCAGAAACAATATCCGGAGCTGTATCAGGAGACTGCATGGTTAGAGCAACTTTAGAAAAGTAATCTCCTTCACTAGCCATAATAGGTGCAAGAACAATATCAATATCTGGATTGTCACTCTCAAAATCAGTTTCAAACCCTTCTAAATACCGTCTAATATTATCTGACTCACCAGTACCGCGCCAAGTAATCTCAATAGGCGTTTTATCTCCTTCAGAACCATTTGAATCAGTTGCCTGCCCATCTTCGCCTTCTGTTCCACATGACCCTAAAATTAAAGCACTAAAAAATAACGTTGCTGCAAAAATACTTCTCTTTTTCATATCATCATTCCTCTCAAATTGATAAAAATTTATAAAATAATCTCGTAAAGTATTTCTAATATATAAATGGCGAGTTTAAAATCCTCCTTCCCGCTGGATTCATTTAATTAACATTCTAACCACCAAGCATAAAACTTAATTCGTTAACACCATTTCTTTTACAAATTAAATATAGCGCTTACATTTATATAAAACTATCACCAAAATCTGCACTCATCTACTTTTTCTAGTCTTTTGAACTGATTTTGTAGAAGAAAACCTATTTTGAATATCTAAACTATGCTATGATGAATAAAACAAGAAAGACTCTTATCTATACATTTGATAGCGTATTCAAAAGTGTTCTCGCTGAAAGGAGCCTTTAATAAGCATGAAAAAAAGTATATTGAAAAAATATTTCTTTATTTCTTTGACTGTAGTAGCGTTATACACTACTGTAATTATTTTTATCCTCTCCTTCTTCAACTACACTAAAACAACAGAAGAAACAAACTACAACAATCAAATCTTTCTAGAAGAATCCAGTCAGACAATCGACCATAAACTGAACGCTGCTGTCCAGTATTCTTCTCTCATCACTGAAAATAATAGTATTCAAGAGTATTTGAACAGCACAAAAAAACCACTATTCTTTTATCCTGATATCTATGATGATATTGTCAGCGGTTTGACCTCAATGGACCAGATGGATTTAGCTATCGGTATCAAGAAACTATCCGATAACACAATTGTTTCTCAGGATGGATATTTTTTGTTTACTGATTACCTTGATTACTTAGGTATTGACCCAGATTTTTTGGATTCATCGTCACTTTTTGCAGAAGATGAAATGAATAACCTTTACTTTATAGAAGATAAAGATAAAATTAATAAAGACAAGACCACTTTTATTAGTAAGCAATACTATCCGGAGATTGATCAGTATCTATTAGTAATGATTACTTTTCCAAACGAAAGCTTATTGCCGCAAACAAACCTCGTTAACAATGGTGATTTTTCTATAATAGGTGATACTGCTATTTCTCATTTTCCTAAAAACCGTTCAATCCATTTAATTTCTGATTATTTAGACGTAGAAAAAACACAAAGCGAGTACTACACAAATATATCCATATTACATACGAATACTGATACCAATGTATACGCACATCCTTCATTAACGTTTAAAAATATTCAGTACCTCTATTCGGTAAAAAAAAGTAGTTTTGCACCTTATTTATTAAATTATTTGACCGCTTCATTCTTTTACCTGTTCCCACTGCTCATTGTAGGCGGTATTATCATTTATTATTCCACTAAAAAAAGTTACAACCCAATAGAAAATATTCTTCTCAGTATAAATAATCATAACGTACATGCATTTCCAAGCCCTCAAGAACTAAAACAGTATAGTGAACTGGATTATATTCTCGATAATATAGATCACATGACCATAAAAAACCAAGAATTACAAAAAAGAATGGATGACTCTTTAGACGCACTGCAAAATGAGTTTATTGTATCCGTTCTATATGGCGATCTAAGTAAAGCAGACATTGCGTCTAAATTGCAGGAGCTGAAGATTACTGAATTAGAGTCTGGAGGTACTATCGTTATATTATCTACTGAAGGAATTTCTAAGGAAGAAGAAGAATTTTCAGAAAACAATTTATTGATTATGCGTAGTAAGATTTTAAGAACCATTATCAATCTCGATAATGATCTCTTTTTTATCCAGTTTCCTTTAGATTATAATAAATTTTGCTTTATTTTTTCTGAAAAAAATCGAGATACCATCTATGATCAATTAAGCAAGATGAGTTCATATGTCGAATTGGAATTGTCTATTGATCTGACTTTTTCTGTGTCTGCCCCTGTTCACTCTATATTTGATTTTCCTGTTGCTTTTAATGAAGCTCTTTTATTAAATAAGAAGAAGTACGCCTATCTGGATACTCAGATCATTCTACCTACCAGCCTTCCAATCGTGCATGATGATCATTATTCCTATTCGTTAGATAATGAACGGTTTTTAATGAATGCCATTATCGATAATGATCGAAAAAAAGCTGAACAAAACGTAGATGAGATTTTAACAAAAAATCTTCATCAAATGAATCTGGATGTCGTAAATATCATAAAATTTAAATACGTTATATTGAACACTATCAAAAGAGTTTTAAACTACTACAATAAATCCTTTAAAGAGTTTTCTCAGCAGCACAGCAAAATCTTCAAACAATTAGAAAGTAATGACTCACAAGAAGTATATAGGCTTCTAACGGAAATATTTAAATATTTATATGATACTGTTATGCCCCAGAATAACGATTCATATAATCCATTAATATTAAATATCATTAATTACATCAAATCCAATTATACTCAAGATATCTCATTGACAGATATCGCAGAACAGTTTAATTTAACGGAAAGCTATGTCAGCAAATTGCTTACGAAAAAAGCAAACATTCACTTTAAACCCTATATAAACGACCTGAAAATCAGCCAAGCAAAAAAACTACTATTAGAAGGCCGTTACAATGTTTCTGAAGTTAGTAACTTAGTCGGCTATAAAAATGTTAATTCCTTTATTCGGACCTTTAAAAAACAGGAAGGTATTACTCCTGGGGAATTTTCGAAGCTCCGCACATGATTTTAATGACGATTTACTTTTCTGTTTGATTTATTTATTCTCTTAAAAAAGGGTTAGTAGTAGATGAATAAAAATTAAAAAGAATAAGACATAGTATTTATATTGTCTTACATCTCACTTCTAAATGGTTCCGAAGAATAAACAGATTATTGAAGATCATATTTTTTTGGTAGAGAATATTACAAAAAGACATCTGTATTAAAAAGGATGAGATCCCCTTTTCTACAGATGTCTTTATCTTATAGTTGTTGATTACCTTATTCTGATTTTCTCAAGAAAAGATTGCCCATGTTGAGGAGTTTCAACGTCAAAATACTCTGCAGCTGTTGCTGCAATGTCCGCCATTGTATCTCTTTCGCCTATTTCTTTTCCTTCTAGCCCTTTTCGATAGATTAGTAAAGGCACTTGCTCTCTTGTATGTTGACTATGACCAATAGTAGGATCATTCCCATGATCCGCCATTACGATTAGGATATCTTCTTCATTTAACAATTCGATGACATGCCCAATGTTTTCATCACTCACTTCTAATCTGTCCCCATACTTCTCAACATCTTCCCCATGTCCAGCTAGATCCGTTTCTTGAATATTTAGACAGATAAACCCGTTATCCATGTCTTTAACTTCTTTCAGCAAGTGATTGAACAATTGCTGAGTATCTACACCAGGATACAGACGTGTGCTGGATGTTTGAATAATATCAGCTGCTTTACCGATTAATGCGACTGGAATATCATGATGATCTAATATTGTTGGAATTTGTACTTCTGGATCTATTCCATATCCCAAATGAATCACTTGGTATCCTTTATCGTATACTCCTGATTCAGGAGCATCTACGCCAGCGAACTTGCCTTCTTTTACTTTTCGAGCATTCAACAAATTGTTTAACACAATATTTTCTCCGCCAAAGGTGATAACACGAGATACTTTTACAACTTCACGTACTGCTCTTCCTAACGCTTTTACATCTTGAAAAGGCATAAGGTCTAAACAAGAAGATACATTATATACTTGTCCCAAATCGGTTTCTAAATTATCGCCAACCGTGGCGCATTCATTGATAACTAGGATTTGAGGCTCCGTTTCTTTTCCTTCACGCCGAACGGCATACCCTTTTTGTTTCAGGTGTTCCTCAACTTCATCGATTACTTTATTAAAAGGCATATTAAATGGAATAGGAGGTGTTGTTCCCATGATTTCTTGGTGTCCAAGAAATGAATCTGCTCCTTGATGAGCCAAATTAGAAACTCCCCAATTAGCTTTTTGTGAGAATTTCAATGCTTCTGTTTCTTTTCCTATAGCATTCATTAATCCCATTCCTACTAAGTTTTTTAACTGAATTTTTGGTATTCTCTCAATGATATGATAAGCTGTATTGCTTCCAATATCTTCAGGTCGAACTTCGGCTACGTCATTCATGTACCCTACACCAAAGCTGTCCAATACGATGACGATAAATTTCCCCATTCTTTCACCCTCTCAAGTACTTTCCTTGACTGTCATATATACCTTCTAATTTTGGCACCCCATCCTGGATACCACTTACAAGAGCAACTTCGCTCCTTGTAACAAAAACTTGTGTCCGAAAAGCCATTACAGCAGTAGCACCAACTGGTAAAGTCATGTCTGCTTCTAAATAATAGTCAATATTTTCATCAGCTAACGGATTAATTCTGGACTCAGTTTGTTTCCCATTCTGATCAATTAAAACATTCTCTAAATGTCCCCTTCTATAAAAACCTCCACCATATACATATGCTTTTTCTTTGAAATTATGAGAAACTTCACTTACATAAAGCATTGCAGGCTTTTCAGCTAAATTTTCTTTTGCATGCATGGGTGTCGTTCCTGTCAAAGCATGCCCAGGTTCGCCTTGAGTGCCGCCAATTTCTTTTAGAAAAGGAAGCGTATAAACGGAAGTGGCAGAAGGCATATTTAATTCTTTTATTGGGAATCCTTCTCGTTCCAGCATCTTTTTAGCTTCGTGAACCGTTTCAACATTATGCGTTGGCTTTAGACATCCTTCTTTAGAGTCATATAAAAAACAAGGAAAAGAAGTAATTCCTGATATTTCGATGTTTTCCAGCTTTTTAAAATGACACATCAACGAAGGTAATTCATCGATGGTAAACCCTCCGTATTGTCCAGGATAAAGCTCATCCTCTTCATCTACTATTCGTAATAATACTTTTTGTTTTATGCCTAATTCTTTTGCAATCGCATTGATAGATTGCAGTTTTTCTACTGTATAAACAGTCATATATTTTGAGCCATAGACCATAATTTTTTTCAATAACGATTCAGGAACTTGCACGAGATGCCCAACATTTCCCAGTGGAACATTATTGTCCATCATCACTTGCGCTTCTTTAAAATCAACTACTACAGCTTGTTTTATTCCTGATTCAATCAGCATTTTTGCTACTGCTGGATTTCTGCCAATTTGTTTCAACATAAAAAATAATTCAATCTGATTTTTCTCTGCTTCTTCTGCTATTTTTATAGCATTTTCTTTGATTGTATCTAAATCAAGCACGTATGTATCCGGAAGAATACTTCCAGACTGGTGCAGTTCTATGGATGCTTGGATAAGTTTAGGATTTCTTTGTTTTACACTTTCCATAAACATATTTATTTCCTCCTAAACCTTTATTCATTATTTAATAGGGCTACCAAATGAAGATAAAAATATCCCGTTTCATTCTCTCGAAACGTAATAGGTGCCAACGCAGAAATGTTCTTCCAATAATGAACAGCCTCTTCATATCTCACATTTGCTTTAATTTCATCATAAATCAATGGGTCTACTGAATTAACATTTTCATCGGTGTATTGTCTTGCCGTAGCCATTGCCAAATGAGTGATAAAGACATCTGCTTGATCTTCAGTTTTAACAATATTTTGATCTTTTAGATATAACAGTACTTCTTGTGTGTAGTCGTACACTACATCAGTGATCACATTATTCTCTTTTAAAATCATTAATTTTTCTTGAATCACAGAGTTCTCTCCTTTTAGTAACGAGGGGTCATTTGACCATTTTTAATTTTATTTTGAATATCCAGCATTTTTTGAATAACGATATTTTTTTTACAAATGGATTCAATAACCAAATTTTCTTTTCGACATATTATAACTGCTTCATTCATAGCTTTGTGTTCTTCTTTCAAAGGTATAAACTGAACATTTAAATCTTCATAATTTTTATCTACGATTTCATCGTAGTTCCATATACCAGCATCAATTTGATTTTCACGCAGGGCATAAATCAATTGGTTAGCAGGAACTTCAACTAATTCAACTTTTTTCCCTTTAATGTGCTCATTTGTCAGCATCAAATGATCTAATGAGTCCCTATCGATCCCAACTCTCATACCATCGGTAATAGACTCATGTTCTTTTGAAGCCAGCAATAACACATGCTCTGAAAGATAAGATTTTGGTCCGAATTTTAAAGCAATATCAATTGTTTTATTTATTTTGATCTCGTGTTCTGCAGCAAATCTAGATACAACAGCCATATCGTATAAACCTTTTTTAACAGCATCGATTCGGTCTTCTGAACCACGAATGTAAACCATATTGAGTTTAATATCGCCTTCTTTAAAAGCTAAATAAAGTCCTGTAGCAAAACCTTCATATAGTTTTGAATACGGTAAAGGCATTGTTGCAGTCAATTGATTTTTCACAACATAAGACTGTAGTACTTGATAATCTATTTCTTTTATATAGGTTCCTAGATGCCCCTTGCTCTCTGTTTCAATAGCCTTTACTTCCTTAAGAAACGAAAGTGCATTCTGTACAGTTCCTCTGGATAATTCATATTTTTCTTGCAGCTCGCTGATAATAGGTAGTTTGTCATTTTTTGATAATAAAAATAATTCTGCTGCTATCAGTTCAATAGCTAACCCTTTTTTTTGGTAAAATGTTTCTTTCATAAACTTACAATCCCTTCACCATCATGTTGATACATATATTTTATGATACGGCTGCGATGGACTGTTGTAAAATTCTTATAACCGTTCCACTGCCTGCACGCATTGGGTTGATCCGAATCATTGTTTTTGTTGAATCTGGATCAGCTGCTCTGAAAGTGCCTGACAAACGATAAAACATTGGTACAAATTCATACTGTGACTCTGCACCAACTGGATTAGGTGCAGCACCTAACTTTTCGGCTTCTTCCAACACAGCATTGGCAATTGGATCAGTTAATTCAACCAGAATAACTTTTGATTGCGCATTAGCAATGTAAGCTTTTTTTACACCTTCCACTTCTCCAGCATTTAACCTTTCTTGTACTTCTTCTAAGACTTGTGCTGAAAGTGCTAAAGAAACCGGCGCATATATCATGCCTCTCAAAACATCAATTGCTTCATGACCTTGGACTTGTAAACCACCGGAATAATTTTCTTTCTTTAATTTATCGATAGCCTTTTTATCTCCTACAATACAGCCAATTCCTTCAGGACCTAGTAATTTAAAAGTGGAGAAACAAGCTAGAGTTGCTCCCATCTGTGATCCAATTTCCGGAGTTTTTAAAACTGCATAGTTGTCGTCTGTTATGATTGGAAGAGTTGGAAAATCTTGACGAATACTTTCTATTACTTCTTTAGCACTATAAGAATCATCTGGTTTCTGTCGGGTAATTTGAACCAACACACCACCAATATCTTCATTTTCTAATACTTTTTTCAATAGTTCTAACTGATTAAAATCGGTTGCTATTGTTTTTAACCCCATAGTATCTATAGATACTTTTGTTGTTGGATAAATAGGTGCATCATGCACTAAAAGAGTATCTCCGATATTCATTGTAGCATGTAAAGCCATTCGAATAGCCATTGTCCCTGCGCCTCTGACAAGCATAGCTGCTTCCGCATTAAAGTAATTGCCTAGCACTTTTTCAACTTTATTGGTGGTCTTAGGTTGATTTAATCCAGGAACTACCCCTAGGTCTCCTCGAGTCAATATCTCACTGCCTCTAAAAACCTTAGTGATTTCATCAATCAATTCAAATTGTTTATTTGTTGCCTCTCCTACACTGAGACTTTTAAGAGGATATGTTTTCATTTTTTTCACCTTTTCTATCAGTACTTTACATATAAAATCGTTTGGGATTTTCCACTAGCATTTTTTCAACAAATTCTTTTGAAACGCCGCCTTCTAAAATCATCGGCACAAATGTATCCAGCAAATAGGAGTACCCGATTCCATTTTTATATTTCAAATTAGATTTTCTCGTTATATCCATGGATAAGAAAACTTTGTCTGTATATCCTGCATCTTCTATAGCCATCAACATTTCTAACCGCTTTTCATCCGGCATGTAGTTTTCTTTTCCTACAGTATCAAATTCCACATAAACCCCTTCGCTCAGTAAAGACAGTACATAGTCCGTATCACCTGTAAGATCAACATGACCTATCACGACTTTTGATAAATCGATAGTATGTTCTTTGAAGAACTGTATTTGCTCTTTTCCGTAAGTGCCTAAGGTGGTGTGTGTGGTTATTGGCACTCCTGTTTGATTATGCGCGATCACAGCTGCTTTAAATACTTTATATTCACGATCAGTCATTTGGTTTTTACTTGTAGCGATCTCACCTATTAATTCAGCTCTATTGTCTGTTCCATCTATACCGATAGTAATGTCTCTTATCATGACTTCCGCCATTTCTTCTATCGTGTGGTCATCTACAAAAGAAGGAATAAACTTATCTTGATACCACCCAGTTGATTGGATGATGTTCATACCTGACAGCTCAGCAACTTTTTTTACATAATCAGGATTTCGATTCATACCCATAACTGTGACATCAATTATATTTCGAACCCCTTTTGTATATAATTCTTTATATTCCTCAATCGTCTCATCAAAACAATTTAAATTGGTATCATCAGTCTTTTTCAAAGAAGACAAATCAATCGTTGTATGTTCATGAGCATAGGTTATTCCTTCTACTAAAGGCATACTATCTCTCCCTTTTATCATCCAAAGATAAGGGTGCTAAACTAAGAACCTAATTTAGCACCACTGTTAAATCATTAGCCCGCTACTACTGGTGCCCAAAGTCCTAAAAGATATAAGATATTTACAATGATACCCAATACAATTGCTGCTACAGGTCCAACAGCCATATTTACTAATGGTTTTTTAGCTGTTTGATTTAATAAGTAAACTCCAATCAGCCAAAAATACCCGATTCCAGGGGCAATTTGCTCACTAGCTAATGCTCCACCAATCAATAAAGCAATTTCAAGCACACGATTCATTGCTGTACGGATGTGTTCTCCCATTTCTCTTACTCCTGGGAAACGGTCTAAGCCTTTAGCAGCACTATTTAACAACATGATTTCAACAAACATAACCGCTGCTCCGGCAATGAAAGCAAAGATTGGATGACCTTGTAATAAGAGACCAATCACAAAGACAAAAGTTGTACCTGATGGACTGTATACACCCGTTACAATAGCAGTTGAGAATACTAAGGGAATGAATCCAATACCACGTGCAAATGCAGCTAATGCTGCCTCTCCAAATTTCCCTTCACTCATTAAGTTTAATGAAATAGGATCTCCTGCAATGATAACTAAACTTGTTGCAGCTGCTACTAATCCACCAGTAAGCGATAACAAAACGGCGTTCTTTTTGATTCTTGTTACTCGTTCAACAAAAATACTTACAAGGTTTTGATTATCTGTACCTTCACCTTTTACACGTACCGCAAAACCAACCATCAGAACCATGCCGACTAGTAATGACATACCTTCAGCACTTAATGTAAAGCTAGTTCCGCTTGCTAAAGTAATCGTACCAAATCTTTTAACTAATACTAGAGCTAATGTACTAAGACCTAAAGTCAGAGCTCCCTTTTTGAAACCATGTTGATAAGCAATAGCTAATGCTGGGAAAACAGCAAAGCCAACTACAATTGGAGTTCCAACTAACCCTAAAGCATCTAAGAAGTTAACAGGCATCAATGCAAACATATCAACAACTACTTGTAACCCTATGGTAATTCCGATTCCCCACAGTGCTCCAATAATACCTGCAATGATCGTTCCTTTTTTTCCTTCAGGAGTCCATGTTCCAATAATGTCTGTCATCAAAAGAATACTATGTACTAAAATAACGCTTGCTCCAAGTGAAACAGGAATGCCGAAACCAATAACTAAACCAAAACTAACAGCAAAACTTGTCGCAGCTAGTTCTTTCTTCCCAATTACTTTATCTAAATATTCAGGTATAACAGGTCGCAATCCATCATTAAAAACTGCGATTCCTTTGTTGGCCATCATGGCCGCCAGCGCACCTAAAGCGCCTACAACTACTAATTGAATAATATCCATCTTGTTTTCTCCTTCTCAATGCCTAATTTATTTTTTTTAATTCATCCATAATTGTTGGTACAACTGTGTCTTTGTGTTGAGCAGTAAATCCAAAAGCTTTTTTCCCATTTTGAATGTTTTCTCTTATTTTTTCTTCCGGCATTATATTTCCCGGCATAGAGACAGTCACTGTAGCATCTCTTCCCACTAGGGCAATTGCCATAGCAAGTGCGCCTCCGCCACCTGTGTTGCAAGCACCCAGATAGTAATCAGCTGCTCCGCTTTTCAAAGCCATTGCTGCTTCTAAGTCGCTTTTAGTTTCTATCTCAAACTTTCCGTCTCCATATTTTTCTACTAATTCTGCTACTTCTTTTTTATCGATTTGTCCACCTACAACAATTTTTTTCATCATTATCTCCCCTTTTGCGTTTTTTCAATATACATTTTTTTGTATATTGAAAGAGAAAGCGTTCTCTTTAGAAAGAGTATAACGGACTTCATAAAAAGAAACAAGATTTATTTTTTTATTGCTTATTTTATTTTTAACGGTAATATAAGTTTACAGTTTAGAAAGGAGCATATCATATGAACAACAATTTAGTTATCAATGCAGCAAAAAAAAGTTTTATTGCACTAAAAAATCCTTATCGCTCTGTCATTAAAGCTTTTCCAGAAATAATAAGTTATTTTGACAGTGACTCTATTGATTATCACTATGTAGGAGTAAAAAATAAAAAACATATCCCTCGTTCTCTTTTAGATAAATTAAAAGAAAATGGAAATTACCTTCTCCATACAGTTGATGCTTACAGTTTAGGCGGAAGAGCTATTGATATTTCTTTGAAAAACCCCATTAGCGGAAGACCAATGACTGGTTCTTCAAGCGGAACAGCTATCAATGTTTTGATTGGCATAAATGATTTAGGCATTGGTACTGATGGTGGCGGCTCTGTTTTAGCACCTGCAATGGCAGTAAATATTTTTGGTTTTATCAGTAATCTTATTGAAGAAGATCATGTAAAGCAATTTATTAACCAATCGACAGACAAAATCTCTTTTACCGTTTCTATTGGGTATATGACTCGTACATTTAAAGAGATGCAGCAAGCTATATATGCAACTTTCCCTGAGTGGGAGAACATAGACTCTAATAACAATGATCTTACTATTTTCAATTTACATACGCAGAACAATAGACATGAAATTGCTGAAAAGATACAGTATGGCGAAATCATTTCAGTGACTCATCCTGATTTATTAGGACCTCGTGAACCGTTGATTTCTTTTTTAAACTCTCATTTAACAAATTGTGATTTCTTGATTTCTGAAGAAGGTCCTATAGATTACCGTGGTCTGGGGGATACGATAATAGGCCATATGGGAGAAGAAGCATCTCTACAACAAAGACTAGGTAAAAAAGGATTGGTCCGGGTCGTAAACATGGCCAATGCAACTGCCCTCGTAGTTCCTAAGCAGGAGTTCGCTGCTGCCTATGTATTGATTTGCGAATCGTCACCTGCCAAAATTAAAACCATGTTGAACTTTGCAGAAAAATTAGCTTCTCCACCAGATAAACTCACACATTCTTATTTATCTAACTTTGATAATTATTTTCCTGAAGAATTTATATAAAAATACTTTCTTTTTATATAAATTTAGATTCTTATAGATAGAATATATAAAAAGGCTCATGTTTTTTATCGTGACTAAACAAGTCAGCAATAAAAAACATGAGCTTATATCTATAGATTTAAAGAATACTATATCCTAACGATTTAATATCTGTATTAAACATTTTTACTGTATCTAGAGAAAGTTCTTCTAAGTCTTTACCAACATTTTTAAGCTTTGCAATCAAATCTGGGGTACACGTAATAATATCAGCGCCTACTTCCTCTGCTTGAAAAATGTTTAGAACTTCTCTTGAGCTCGCCCAGAGTAGTTTAGTACCTGTTTTTTTTCGACAAATTTTTACCGATTCTTTCATTGTAGGTATAGGGTCAACTCCAGTATCCGCAATACGACCTGCAAAAACGGATACAATATTAGTTGTTCCTTCTGCAAATACATCTACCGTTTCTTTTACTTGATCAATTGTCAAAATAGCTGTCACGTTTAGAGACAATCCCTCTTTGGACAAATCGCGGATCAAGGGGATAGAAGACTCTCCTTTTGTATTTGTGATAGGAATCTTTACAAATACGTTATTTCCATATTTTGAAATTTTTAACGCTTCTTCCCTCATCACGTCAAAATCGTCACTAAAAACTTCAAAAGAAATAGGTACGTCTGGAAATTCTGTTACTACTTCTTGAGCAAATTCAGTGTAACTACTGATCCCTGCTTTTTTCATTAATGATGGATTTGTTGTAAAACCAGAAACCTTTCCACTCTTATAAGATTCTTTCATTTTTCCAATATCGGCACCATCTGAATAAATATCAATAGATAAAGACTTCATATTATCAGTTCTCCCTTAATTTCTTTTTTATTACTCTTCCATCTCAACATTGTTCAACGCTATTGCAGAGGGTCTTAAAATACTTGGCAAGATAAGTACTACTACCAGGACAACAATAATGATATAAATTCCAATATTACCTAGCCACTCACCGGCCTTACCTAAAAGAATACCTATAACTCCAAAATCCAAATCTCCAAAAGTTGTATCACCAAAACCTAAATCACCAAGTACTGGTAACAATAAAGCTGGAATGAATGCTAGTCCTAACCCATTAACAAATGCCCCAATGATCGCTCCTCTTCTTCCGCCTGTTGCATTACCATATACTCCCGCTGTAGCTCCACAGAAAAAGTGAGGTACTAATCCAGGAATAATCAGAATACTTCCTGCAAAACCAAGGACAAACATCCCGATAAGTCCGCCAGCGAAACTACTAATAAATCCTATGATAACCGCTGTTGGTGCGTACGGGAAGAATACCGCACAGTCCACCGCTGGAACAGCATTAGGAATGATTTTTGTTGCAATACCTTGGAAAGCAGGAATTAAGTCTGCTAAAATCATACGAACCCCTGCATAAACAATCGCTACTCCTACAGCAAACCGCAACCCAGACATAATTGCATAAATGTATGGAGATGTATCTGCTGATAAAGTCGATACGAATTCTGGTCCTGCTGCAATAGCAGCTACTAAATAAAAGATGACCATCGTTAAAGCAGTAGATATGGTAGTATTTCTTAAGAAACTCCATTGTTCTGGAACTTTAATGTCTTCAGTACTTTTACTGTTTTTGCCAACTAAACTACCAATTGCTGCTGAAATATAATAACCTATACTCCCGAAATGCCCCATAGCAACTTCATCTCCGTCAGTTGCTAGTAACGTATATTTTTGTCCGATTGCAGGAGAAATAGAACTCCAAGCTCCTAAGAAGAATCCACCGATCAAAATAAGTGTCCATCCTTCAAATCCAATAGCCCCTAAAACCGCTGACAAAAGACAAGCCATGAAGAAACTATGATGTCCTGTTAAGAAAATGTATTTGTATCTTGTAAATCGAGCAATTAAAACGTTAAAAATAAGACCTAGAATTAGTATACTCATCGTCTCGACACCTAAAATGGTTTGTGCCACTGACGTTATGGCCTCATTGTTAGGCACTACGCCACGGATATTGAATCCAAACTCTATCATTTGAGACAACGGTGTTAAGTTACTTGAAATGACGTCTGCACCGGCTGAAAGCATAATATATCCTAATATTGGTCCTAAAGTTCCCGTCAAAATCTTATGGGACGGAGATTTTAATGCAATTAACCCAAACATGGCGATTAACCCCATAAGAAACGCAGGTTCTCTTAAAATATCTCTAAAAAAGTTTAATATAGCCATTACTATTCCCTCATCTCTAATTGTTTTTAGATAATTCTAATAATATCGGCAGTACATCCTCCTTTATTTTTTTCTTATTCATATAGCTCCTTGTTATCGCCACCTTTTGATCTTTCTCAAAAATTCCAGCGAACTCTTTGACTGTAACGAATAAATCAGCATCTTTTCCAACAGCCGCGTTAGAATCAATTGATTCAGCATCTATGGAGATCCCATTTTCTTTCGCTAATTCTTCAACTTTCATTTTCAGCATTAAGCTGCTTCCAATCCCATTTCCACAAACAGTGATTACTTTCAACATAGCGATCTCCTCCTATTAAACTTGGATAATGTTTTTTATTTTGTTGTATATTTCTTCTTCACTTTTAGTCTGAATTAGTTCATCGATGTTCTCCTCTTCCTCAAGAATTTGAGTTAATTGTTGTAATGCTTTTAAATGCCCTGTACTATCTATAGCTGCCAAAATAAAAATTAAATGCACCTCTCTGTCTTCATCAGATTCTTTTACGTCAATGTTAAAGTCAATCGGATTTTTACTGTGTAATAAACTAATTCCTAATTGTTTGACACCGTCTTCTGGACGAGCATGAGGGACTGCTACATGCGGAGCCAAAACTATATAAGCTCCTAGCTTTTTAACTGTATCCACCATAGCAGCAATATACTTCCCGGTAATGTAATCTTCTTCTAACAAAGGTTTTGCAGCTAGACTAATAGCCTCTTCCCAACTCAACTCTGCTTCTGTAAATTGAATAAATTTTTTCTGTAGTAGATCAGTCAAATCCTTTTCTCCTTTATTATTTTCTTCCACTTCAGTTTTATGAAGAATGGCAGAAATTCGATTATAGAGCTCTTTCCTGTTTTTTATAACAGTAAATTCATCTATTACATTAATAATTTTAGTAAGTTCTTGATGCTGGATACTCGTTTCAATATTAAAACTTTCTTTTACTTGAGATGTCAAAATCTCTTTTTCAACTTTATTTAGAAATGGTTTAGTTAAAAATACCGGCTTTTCTGTTTCGAAATAAGTAGTGGAAAATACCATATCATATTCCTTCAAATCAATTTTTTGAGCTTCCACTAGACTGTGGATACTACTAAAATGGATATTTGGGAAAAGATCTTTTAGTTGAGCTTGCATAATAAGTGAAGAGCTAACACCGTTTGGACAAATGGATAAAGCTTTATAACTGCTTATATCATTGGGTTGAGTAGCCAGACTTCCTCCGAAATGGATAGTGAAATAAGCAACTTCATCAACAGGGATAGGTTTCCTTACCTCTATTTCGAGTGGCAGTAAGCCTTTTTCCACGAGGTAATAGAGGTCATTGTATTCTTTTTTTATTTGTTTAGTGTAAGGATTATTAGATCTGATACCATATTTGATTCTGAAATACGCTGGGATAAGATGCTCAAATAACTGATTATTCAAACATTCTCTATCTTGAAATTGAACCCCAATAATGGCTTGTACTCTATTAATTATTTGATCTGCCAACCATTCAAACTTTTTATCTTTATAGAATTCTTTGTTGCCTTGTAATACGCCAAGAAGCCTAATAGTAATGTAGCAATTTTCTAGTTTGTTATTTTCAATAGATAAGGTAGAGGCAACTTTCTCTCCCATGAAATAAATCGGATGATTTTCAATATAATCACTATCTCTTTCTTTCAACGATAATTTTAGAGAAGTTTCTCTTTTTTCTAAAAAGTCGAAAAAGAAAATCACTTCTTTTAGCCTGTCATAAGCAAAAGCAACTCCAAATTCTTTTGACGTTTCTAAAATTTCTTTACTAATTCTTTCACGGTGGCTATCCAACTTCCATTGATGCTGAATATAATCTAATAACCATTCACCAATGGTTAAAGAAAGAAGTTTTTCAATAGAATACGAAGCTAAATTTCTGACATCATATTCCTGTCCAACAAAATCATAACCATCTTGTCTTGTATAAATCAGCTGAAGATTATAGCTCTCACACAACTTACGAACTTTTTTCAAGTCAAGAAGTACTGAGTTTTTGCTAAGTTGTAAAATTTCTTGATAGTGATTATTTGAGATAGGCTCTCTTTTTATAAAAGTGTAAAGGATAATCAAATAAATTCTTTCATCATGCAGTAATAAGTCTCTCGTTTGAATCAGTTTGGATTCTTTTTCCCAAGCTTCAATAGTTTCATTAGATACTCTGATTTTCCCATTATCTAAAATAATTTCAGGAATTTTTAAATATCTAAACTCTGAATTTACTTTTTCCAATTCCTGCCAAAATTTTTTCTTTGAAATATGAAGTATTCCTGAAATTTGAGAAACCTCTCTATTGTTATTTTCAAACAAAGAACGTATGAATAAAATCGATTCATTTGTTAACATCTTTATCTCCTTTCTAAGTTAAGTTTATCAGAAAACGTTTTCTAAAAAATGGGTATTGGGCACAACTTACCAGACTGAAACCTTTTCTGGATTGTGCTCATTCCTAGATATTTAATATAACTCAAAAAACCACTCATTATAGATAGATTATTTCTCTATCTATAATGAGTGGTTTTTTACCTTCTTAACTAAATATTACTATTATATTGAACTATCTCTTCTCGAGATCGTTTGATTTTCTCTGAGACATTATCAAAGTCTTTTGAAGCGTAAGTATAAAACAAGACATCTACTGCAATAATTTGGGCATGCAATGAATTAGTGACGATGCTGCTCGCAGATGCATCTTGTGTTTTTACTGTCTGTAAATGATAACTGACTTTTTGAGCTAATGTGTTATGCCCGAACTGAGTCAGACCAATCGTCTTAACATGGTTTTTTTCAGCTATTTTAATCAGTGTGATAATTTCTTTTGTTTCTCCGGAGTTAGATATACTAAAAAACAATGCATTTTTGGGTGCTGCGGTTAACAAAGCCACTAATTGATGATCATCTGTGGGACAAATCATGATTTTTCCGATTCGACTCCATTTTTGAACAATATTTTCGGCTACTAATCTAGATGCACCTACTCCATATACATAAACAATACTTGCATTATAAATCAGTTCAGTGATTCGTTCTATATCATCTTCGTCCATCAAAGCCATTGTTTCTTCCATTGACTTAAACGCATTGCCTAATAATTTATTCTTTATTGTATGGGTATTTTCCTCTGGCTTGATTTCTGCGTACCCAGCCTCATCTACTGAAACGATTTCAGCTGATAAATTAACTTTTAGTTTTGTAAATCCATTGATACCTATGCGGTTGCACAAACGAATGACAGCTGTTGAATTGGAATCAGCGGCTTCTCCAAGTTGTGCGGTCGTCATTTTAATGGTCTCTTCAGGATTCGTTAGAATATACTCGCCAATCTTTTTTTCAGAATTAGGAAGGTCATCGAGCACGCTTCTAATTCGTCCCAAAATATTATTTCCAACCATGTTTTTCACCTCGTATAATCAAAAGATACAGGAATTCTGACTAGAAATCAATCTAATGATAATACGGTATTTTACCTAAAATATCAGGTTTTGTTGCTTTGTCCACACTTGAGGGTTTTCTTAACACATTCGTTTGATTAGCCAGTATGCTCGTCTCTAATCATGACTCTTGAATATCCACCAATGCTGCATCTACGCCATCTAAAAATGTCCCCAACATTAATCCTACTGCTAAAGTCATCTAATCACCCTTTAACAGTTTTTAAAGCATTTAATTCTTTCTGCATTTCAATCATTTGTTTGATCAAAGCTTGTTCTGCCATAGAAGTCATCAATTGATCTTGCGCGTGTATCAGCAATAAACTAATCTTGATGTCTGTTCCTCGAATTTCATCTTGAACTAGTTTAGTCTGTGTATTGTGTGCCAAATTCATTTCTTGTTTGCATTCTTCCAACAAGCGGTCACTCTCTTCATAATCGGTTTCACGCGCTTTTTCAAGCGATTCATATGCCAAAGCTCGTGCATTTCCACCATGACCAATGATCTCAAATATAATCGTTTCCAATTCTTCCATTTCGTTTCGACTCCTTTAAGGGCTTATTTTAAGTTAAACTGAAATTTTTGCCAAGGTTTTATGTAGTCTAGTAAAAAGCGTTCTTCCTCTACTACTCGACCAACTACATTAGACTTGCCTGAATTTTTCATTGGTTGCAGAGCTATTTGCAGCTCCCCAGCATAATGAGCATACAAGGAAGATTCAACAATGATATCCCCTTTTTCCATATCTGGTGTGTGGAAGGGTACAAACTCATGGCCTTTGTATTTTACTCGGCTTTGCGTTGAACGAATGACATAATCTGAAATATCTCCACGATTGAAATGGAATTCTTCCATCACGATTTTTTCTTCCAATTCAGGAATATCCTCTACTAGTTCACAGTTCAAAGTCAGCTGGTAAGGATTAATCTCACTTAAAGCTTTCAATTCTTCTTCACTGGCAAATGCATTCGCAATAATCACGTCATCAATTACTTCTGTTGCCCACAAGTGTTTCGCTTGGACTTCAATCGGCAACTTGCGGTGCATCTCAAGGGTGCACAATCCTTCATTTACCGGCCAAGGACCAATGTGTGCAGATGGTGAATTGACAAATGCCGCTGTGACGATTCCATGTTTTTTATAATCCTTGCTTGTTTCGATGAAGTGCTCGTAATTTAATCCAGTGTAACGATGCGGATAAAAATTGTGACATCCCATCAAGTTAGCCATATTCGCTTGATAACTGAATATATTGTCTAAGTATTTTGTACCGCTGCTGATATTCAATTCAATTTTCAAGTCTTGGGGGTTAAATGTCATGATTGACTCTTCATTTCCAGTAAAGCCCATGTCCAGACGAATGCCGTCTGCTCCGATATCTTTAAAAAAGGTGAGATCCTTGTAACTGATGCCCAACTCATCAAAAATTTTCGGACTGACATCAGCAATCACTTCCATTCCTTTTTCTTTAGCATGAGTGATCACCTCAGTAAACTCTTTTACAATTGCGTCTTTATCTCCTTCCACAGACAATAAACATGTAAACACCCGTTTAAAGTTGTATTGAGCTGCTAAATCAACATAGTCTCTAATTTCTTGTACAGAACTATGGTTAGGATAAACCGAAATACCTAATCGTCTCATATCTTTCTTCCTCATTTCTTTTCATTAAAAATGCTCGTAAAATTGTGGTCGTTCTTTTGGAACTGCTTGATCCCAATCCTTTAGTATTTGTTCGTTACCTTCAGCTTTTCCATGATAATGATACCATTTAAGGTACTGATAGCCTGATAAATAAGAAGACAAACTTGAAATATCTATTTTCAAACACTTTCCAGTTGGGATTTTATCTTTAGTTACTTTCTTTACTCGGTGAGAACTGATCTCATAAAAGCCTTGATTCCAAGGTGCAAATACATCTGTTACATTCAAATACAGTTTTTCAGTGTGTTCTTTGAAGGGATACATAGTTAAGAATTGTTCTACATCTACGATTCGAATCATCTTATCATGCAGCAGCTCTTGCTTGAATTGCGGTTCATCCCACAATGTCCCAAATGAATCTTGAGCCGCTGCTAAACCTGTTACGGTAGTAAAATTAGATCGGTGTGTTTTAATAAACTCCCATAGTGACCGCTCGGCTTCTACATTTAATGTAACCTGGTCCAATACTATCAAGCTTTGTCCTTTTCTTACATATCGAATATAACCTTGAAGATTACCTTTTGAATCTATACTCATCGCAAATGATGCGTCTGGATCTCTCATTTCCAACCTTTTCCACCAAGCCTCATCTCTCAGCATCACACCATTGGTATGGAGAGCATAATCCTGGTAAAGCTTTTTGACTTGATCGAGATATTCACGTTTGTCATTATAGTCAAAGCGAAGAACTCGTCCTATATTTTCTTCTTTTAAAGGCAGCTGGTACATCGACACTTCATACTGTACTTTATCAAAAAACAATTCCCATCCAAAATACCGATAGAATGAGACAGAGAATGGTCCTAATATAGAAACCCATTGCTTTTGTTCCCTCATTCTCTCCAAGCTGATTTTGATTAGTTGTTTCACAATACCTGCATTGCGGTATTCCGGATAAGTTGCTACAAATCCGATTCCGCCCATCTGATACTGTTGACCGTGTATATTCATCGCTAAAGGAAGAATCACTATTTGACCTGCTAAAGCGTCTCGATCAAAAGCTCCAATAATCGTACTGACTTCGGCCCAATACTTAAAATCCTCAAGTCTTTTTCCAGAATAAGCATTTAGAAAGCAATAGTCTTTGATTTTTATAACTTGATCGATCTCATTTTTTTTTACATTGCGGTATTCCAATCCTTTTCTACCTCCCTAAAATTTTCAATGGCTTGTTCGATTTATTTATTTCCCTTTTTAGGAAATTGATCAGCACGGACCATCCCTTTGATTTCCCCTTTTTCAATCATTCGACGACCTGTTTCAAAAAACATGATAGCAAATAAACCGGATAGTAAGTATAAAGTACTGCTAACACTTGCCGGGATAGTCGGGAAAATAACACTTGGAATCAGCACGATCAAAAAGGCTGAAAACCCAAAAATCCAACGATTGACAAAGATGCCTTTTTTCTGCAGCCAACCAACAGACTTAACCCCTGTTAACACAAATACAATTAGCACTAATATGATGCCTAGTCTCACTTCTTTTTCCTCCTTTTAAAAAATTAATAAGAACAGGCTGAATAGTATCCACTAAACAGCCTATCTGATTTATCCTGCTACTGTGTCTGCTTGCACATTATTTTTTTCTGCCATTTCTGCATGTTCTTCCTCTAACATCTTCTTATCGTATACTTTTACAAATGGATAATAGATTAATGCTGCGATTGTAATATTAATGAGTACTAAAGCAGCTGCTTTCCAGTCGTTTCCAGCGGATAAGAACGCCCCTATAGGCGCTGGTAAAGTCCAAGGAGCATTAACAGAAAAACCGTTGATCATTCCAAACTTAACTGCAAAATAACTGATTGTTGTTGTCACAGATGGTGCAACGACAAAAGGAATCGCCAATATTGGATTCATTACGATTGGCGCCCCAAAAATTAGTGGTTCATTGATGTTGAAGATTGAAGGGATGATTGAAAAACGCCCTACTTGTTTTAGATAGGCTGATTTTGTAAACAGCAGCATCAAACATAAGGATAAGGTTGCCCCAGATCCGCCGACCCAGACTAACCATTGATAGAATTGTTCCGGTGCGATGTAAGGAAGTTTATTTGCAGGCACTCCACTGACCATTGCCTGTCCATTAGCTTCTAACATGACTAGCCACATTGGACGGACGATCGATCCAATTACACTGACCCCATGTACTCCAGCTGCCCATAATAAAGTGATTAAGATAACTGGAAGTAAAACGCCTAATAAATTATTTCCTAAAATATTGTTTAATGGTGTGAAGATTCCAATCAACATTGAATTGATATCAAACCCAAGCAAAACTCGAATAATCCAAACGACCACAATAACAAATGTACCAGGAATCAGTGCTTCAAAACTTCGCGCTACTGAATCAGGTACTTGCTCTGGCATTTTGATCATTAAGTTCTTTTGTTTAAATAAACGCAGTACTTCAACAGCAAAAATCATCGCTAAGATTGCTGAGAACATCCCTGCACCACCAAGGTTTCCCATTGGTAAGACCCATCCAATAGCGTCGCCTTCAGGCAGCATTGCATCAACGTTTACTGGAATCGTCAGCATTAAGAATGTCGCTAAAGAGAGAACTCCTCCAGTAACACCGTCCAATTTATAAGATTTAGATAAGCTGTATCCCATACCATAAGCCGCGTATAAAGACATCAATCCTGTTGTAATACGAAATGGAATTGCGATTTGAGCAGCGTATGGCGCAATCGCCTCTGCCCAAGAGGCAATTGGAGGATTACCAATTACTAAAAAGAAACAACCGATAATAATTAAAGATAATGTCGAAATAACTCCATCACGAATAGCTTTTAAATGTTTTTGTTCTGAAAGTTTAGCTAAAGGCGGCATGAATTTTGTTTCCAGCCAGTTTAAAAAGTTCGTCATATTTACTCTCCTTTGTATTGAATAGTAAAAACCAAAGCTTTTTTAAGTGAAAAATTACTGATATTTTTTGATAACTTCCAATGTTTTTGGAGCGCCTATCGGGGTATACCCCATCGGCTCAACTTTCTCTATCGGTACACCGCTTTCATTTGCATATTGCTTAAAAGTATCAAATTGGTGTTTCACTTGTGGAGCCACCAAAAGCAACTTGTAGTCCCCATTTTTCAATTCATCTTCTACAGCTCCAGATCCAACCGCAATCATATCTAAATCAACATTTTGTTTTGCAGCTTCTGCCTTGATAGCTTTTACGACAATCGCACTAGACATTCCACCTGAACAAACCATTATTACTTTCATTTTCTTCCTCCTCGAATAAAATAGATTAAAATAAAGGATACTTGTAAACAATTTATTATTCTTTTATGACTTCTCTCTATCCTCCTTAAAATTCTGATATACTGATAATGTATCCCCTTTCAAAATGAGTATATCTTAAACGGAATATTATTTCAATTTAATTATTTAAAATATAAAATATTATTTCAAAAACCAAAATCTAAAAGGAGCTGTAACCTAGTTATGAAGAAACTAATCATCAACGCTGACGATTTCGGATATTGTAAAGGTGTAAATTACGGCATCATTGAGGCCTATAAAGAAGGTATCCTCACTTCTACCACTATGATGGCCAACATGCCCGGATTTGAGCACGCGTTGGAGTTACAACAGCAGCACCCTAACCTTGGTATCGGCGTTCACTTGACCCTGACTACAGGCACTCCAGTTTTACACCACTTGAAAACTATCATAGATACAGAAGGAAACTTCCGCAACCAAGCGTATTACAAAGGCTCTTTCATCATTGATCAGACAGAAGTTTATGACGAATGGAAAGCACAAATTGAAAAAATCTTAGCTGCTGGTGTCCAGCCTACTCATCTCGATACGCATCATCATGCGAACCTTTTTGGTAACTTTAACGACATCTATTTCAAGCTGGCTGACGAATACAACTTGCCGGTTAGAAACAACTTTAACAACCAAGATTCAACAAGAAGAACTACAGATGGATTCGTGTATACTATGGAAACTGCTCTACAATCAGAAGGGTCTTTAAACCAGTTATTTGCAACACACAATTCGGTCGAGATCATGTGCCACCCTGCTTTTTTAGACAAGTTTTTATTGGCAAGTTCGTCGTATACTTATCCTAGAACAGAAGAACTGGACTTGCTGACCCGACCTTCAATCAAAGAATTAATCAGTCAACAGGACATTATTGAATTAGCGACCTATCGAAGCATATAAAGGTGCCATACATAAAAACGCCCTGTTTCAGCAACTACTATCTAACTAATTACGCATAACCCATATATACCAAAAAAGCTCTGATTCCTCTCGACATGGAGAGAATCAGAGCTTTTTCTATGCTACCTTTTAAAATAGTTGCTTATTTTACCATTCAGCTATCGTTCCATCATAGTTTTTCCATTGAGGATTCGTCCAAATTAGTCCTTCCTGAGAGATTTCTTCAATCAGCTCTTCATTCAATTCAAGACCTAGTCCTGGTTTGGTTGGCAGATCTACGAAACCATCTTTATATTGGAAAACCTCTTTATTGTGTACGAAGTCTAATAAATCAAAACCTTTATTGTAATGAATCCCTAGACTTTGTTCTTGAATGAACACATTTGGAGTACAAGCATCTACTTGCAACGTCGCTGCTAAGGCAATAGGTCCATATGGCGCATGAGGAGCAACAGCCATATCATAAGCTTCCGCCATAGCGGCTATTTTTCTCGTTTCTAGAATCCCGCCTACAAGAGCAACGTCAGGTTGAATAATATCAATCACACCCGCTTTGAAAATATTCTTGAATTGCCATCTCGAATTCAATCGTTCCCCTGTCGCTAATGGTGTAGCTACATGTTGGGCAACCTCTGCGAATGCTTCTTCATTTTCTGGCAATACCACTTCTTCTAAGAACATCGGTTTAAACTGCTCCAGTTCTTTTGCTAACACTTTGGCCATAGGCTTATGAACACGACCGTGGAAATCAACAGCTATTTCCATGTCAAAACCAAGTTTATCTCTAATAGAACCTACTCGTTCGATAACGGCTTCAATTTTTTTGTATGAGTCAATATAATGCAATTCTTCTGTCCCATTCATTTTAATCGCATTAAAGCCTCTATTTTTTCTATCCATTGCTTGTTCTACTACTTCATTTGGACGGTCCCCGCCAATCCAAGAATAGACTTTGATATTGTCTCGAACAGCCCCACCTAGAAGTTCATAAACAGGAGTATTGAAAAACTTTCCTTTAATATCCCATAAGGCCATTTCAATTCCTGAAACAATTGTACTATTTATAGGACCGCCACGGAAGAATGAACGATGCAACTCTTGCCAAATACGTTCAATTTCAAATGGGTTGCGTCCAATAATCCGTCTTCCCATTTCATAAGCCCCAGCTACAACAGTTTCTGTTTTTGTTCCAGAAATC
Source organism: Desemzia sp. AGC72 (assembly GCF_057334175.1). Lineage (NCBI taxonomy): Bacteria > Bacillati > Bacillota > Bacilli > Lactobacillales > Carnobacteriaceae > Desemzia > Desemzia sp. AGC72. The sequence continues at coordinate 226,759 of NZ_JBHFIG010000001.1, read as the reverse complement.
ATTTCTCCCCAACCATCAATACCTTCGTCCGTACTGATCTTGATAAAGATCCATCTTGGCTTTATCTTATATACTTTTATATCTGTGATTTTCATGTTGTGCCTCCTGTTTTATTCTTTTCTACATCAAGCTGTGTTAATTGGTTTGTTCGACTGAAATATCTCCAGTATCACCTTCAACGTTCGCTGCATTGCGCTCTTGTTGTTTAGGTTTAATCACTTCAAAGTAATACCAAGAAGCAGCAATGACAACTACCATGATCGGCATCGTCACAAATAGATTTCCTGTGAAGGCTAAGAATACTAAGAAACTATGAGTCAAACTCGTTGCTGCAAATGATGAAATCAATAATGCCCCACCAGCTATAGCAATATCGATACCAACATTTTCAGCGATAGCTGTTAGAGCAGGTGCTGTAATAGAGCCTGCGTATAGTAATGCAGTAGTCGTTGCTAAACCAATAACTAAGTTTTTGAATAAATTTCCTTTTGTTAAAGCTACGACTAAAGCTACACGGAAAGGAATAATCGCCAAATCGGCAAAAGGCAACATTCTGTTTCCTGGTAAGATAACTGCTAAAGCGATTGTTAATGGGATGATAATCAAAGCTGTAGTAATAACATCTTGATTTCCAACAACGACTGCTGCATCCAAGCCAATGAATAGTTTTCTGTTTTTAAATTTCTTTTGACTCCATTTTTGTGCTGCTCCTGAAATAGGCATCAACCCTTCCATAAACATAGAAGTCATTTTTGGAATTAATACTAATACTGCTGACATGCTCACACCTAATTGAAGAATAGCTGTTAGATCATAACCAGCTAAAGCTCCGATAGCTGATCCTAAGATCAATCCCATAATCATTTGGTCTCCGAAGAATCCTAAATATTTCTGTGTATCTTTCAATGAGAAGTTGATTTTATTTACTCCGGGAATTCTGTCCATTAACCAGTTCAGCGGCCAAGCAATTAATAGTGAGGATGTTGCTGATACAGTTGGTAATGAAACTCCTGGGATCCCAAAGAACTTTTCAATCATTGGTTGAGACCAATCTGCAATTTTAAACGTTGTAATAGCCATAACAATAGACGCTGCTATTCCTAAGGCAACATTCCCTGTAATGTAATGAACCATAATTCCTACGATTGCCATATGATGATAGTTCCAAATATCTACATCTAATGTATCAGTCCATTTGAAAATCAACATCAGAATGTTTGTCGCTAATATACCGAAAATCAAGATAGCGATGATAGGAGATGACCAAGTAACAGCTGCGATTGATCCCCAACCTACATCAAGTACATCTAATTCAACTCCGATATTTTCAACCATTGCTTTAGCAGCCGGACCAATATTAGATGTCATATAATCTAATATCAAGCGAATACCTGCAAAACCAATTCCTAATGTCAAACCTGATTTAAAAGCTTTAGAGAGTTTTAAACCAAAAATCAACCCAATAACCGTAATGATGACGGGCAACATAACGGTTGCCCCAGCATCTATCAGCCAATTAAAAGCTGTCATGATAACATCCCACATAGTTTATTCTCCTTTTAAAAAATTATTTTAAATACCCTACAATTTCTTCTAACGTTTCTTCTTGTCCGATACCTGTTAATAGAGATAATGCTCTAACAATTGGAGTTCCAATGTTTCCATCAAATTGACCTGTTGTTACGATCAAATCATAGTCTTCTGCTTTTCCAGGTACTTCCATCAATTTACATTGATTCGTTGAAATGCTTACCCCTTGTTCTTCAGCGTAATCTCTAATTTTTGAAGCCACCACTGTTGATGTTGCAATTCCATTTCCACAAGCTACTAGTACTCTTTTCATAATATAAAATCTCCTTTTTTATTGGTTTTGAGGTTCATAAAAATATGGTATGACCATTTCCAAAATATCTGATTTAGATTTGCTATCGACTATTTTTCTAGTTAATTTTTCATCTTGAATAATTGAGACCACGCGCTGCAGCATTTCAATCTGACCATGTGGTTCACTGATTGCCAACATAATAACAATTTCAATATCTAAAGGTGTGCTGCTATCTTCCATTGAAAAAAACGTAACTGGCTTTCGTAATATACCAATAGCAATCGTCGTCTTTTCTACCAATTGATAATTAGCATGCGGGATAGCAATTTTTGCTCCTATAGACGGTAGTCCTGTTGGATAAACCTCTTCTCTTTCTAATACTGCTTCTTTAAATTCTTTTTGAACATATCCTCGTTGGATCAATTCATCCGTCAGAAAGTTTAAAACTTCTTTCTTATCGTCGAATACCAAATCTACGAAAATCAGTTCTTCATTAAAATCCAAATCCAAACTCATTGAGAAACCGCCTTTCTATCATGGAAAACTCTCTCTTCAAATGCTTCCAGAGATTTTGTTAATGCTGATTTGTTTTTTGATAAGATGTCTTCTTTATTAAAGATTCCTGAAGCGATACCGACATAACTTGCTCCGCCATCTAAGAAATCATTTGTGTTATGGCTGTTGACTCCTCCAACTGCCATAAGCGGCAACTCTCCCAACGGACCCTTCATAGCTTTGAAATGAGACAGCTCCATGGACGTTGCTGGAAAAAGTTTGACAATATCTGCTCCATTTTGAAATAGTTGATAGACCTCTGTAGGCGTCATTCCTGCTGGAATCGTCTTAATCCCTCTTTCCTTACAGTAATCAAAAGTCTCCTTCTCCAACATAATAGGTGATAAGATAAATTGTGCTCCTGCTTCAATAGCTTTTTTCGCATCTTCCAAATCCAAGACAGTACCTGCTCCTATGAAGAGTGACTCTCCAAATTGATCAGCAACTCTTTTGATAGTTTCAAAAACATCAGGTGAATTTAGTGTAACTTCAACAGCAAAGTGTTCTCCTTTATCAGCCAACACTTCCATCACACTATTCACTTGATCATAATCATATCCTCGCAGGATAACGGTCACTTTGGGGAATTCTTTCTTTTTCATTTCATCAACTCCTCAGTTTTATTTATAATGCAGTGCAAAACTTCTGCTGGGTCACTCAAAGACATCAGCTTAGCTATTTTTTCTTTGTCCTCCGCTAAACACGCCAATTGATTAACCGCTTTCAAATGAAGGGTTTGGTTATAAATAGCTAAAGGAGTGATCAGACTTATTTTTTTGTTATTTCTGAAAGTCACTGGTTGTTTTAAAATCAGCATCGCAAATGCATCTGAGATAACTCCTCTTTCAGAAGAAGCATGAGGGATAGCCATGCTGCAGCCTAAAAAGCTGTACGTTTCTTCAGTATCATTTTGTTCAATCAACGCTTCGACATAGTCTGGGGTGATCGCTTTTTTTTCTAGCAATGGTTGGCATGCCAGTCGAATAGCAGTTTTCCAATCTTTTACTTCATCTACTACTTGAATCGTCTTTTCTGAAAGGTAAAAGTCTAACCCAGGTAAACCTTCTTCTCTGCTTATTGAACGACTCTTCGAAGGTGAATCCTTCTCTATCAATTGCCTTAAGGCATGTTTTAACCCTGATTCATCTGTAATAGATGCATAATGACTCACTACTTTCAGTACCTCTTCAGTCGAAAAGCCGTTACTCCTTAGCCCCAACTCATTTAATACTTGAATACTCAGACTATTTTTTTCGCTTTCTGTTAACAACGCATTAACTAAAAACACTGGTTTGTCTGAATTTAAAGGGACCGTAGTAAAAACAATGTCGTATTTCTTATGGTATTTTTTAAATTCACGGATAGACAAAGCTGGTAAAAAGATAAAGTCAGGAAACAACTTACTTAGCGTCAACCTTAGGAGCTTTGAAATGGAAATTCCATTTGTGCAAACAACTACTGCGTATATCTTGTTATCCAAATCAATCCCTTGCCTCATCAACTCAGCTCCAAAAAAGAAAGAGATCAAGCTAAGTTCATTCTTAGGTATTTTTTCATGAATCAACTTTTCTATTGGATACACAGTTTCCTTTACTAAATCAAACAGCAGCGAATAATTTTCATTTCCTTTGATAAAATTATGATAAGTGTCAGAGTCAAATGTTAAATGATATTTGAGTCGATAGTAAGCTGGTCGTAAATGAAGTAAAAGTCTATTGATAAATGACTTTTTATCTTCAATAGTGATATAAGATTTTTCTTCAAACGATTTGACCATCTCATTAATTGCAGTCACTAAAGTGTCATCTTCCATATGTTCTACTTCTGTATATTGCAGACTTGCCGTAAGAAACTGAAGTACTAACCATTCTTTTTCTTGTTTTGGCCAATAACTGTACTCTTCTAACATCTCACAAGTAATCCGATATTCTTTTGTACCATTCATTTCCAAGAAACCATTATGGAAATCAGCTTCAATTAGATGCCCTTGCTCAATACGTCTTTCATTTAATAAAATAACGTATGCCATAGCCTCAAAGCTTTGATCTGTATAATATAAATTGAGTTGTTTTTCTATACTTTTAATTTTGTCATGTGCATTATCTATTTTTATTTTTGTGATTCGAGAAATCGCTTCGTCTCCTTGATACACTTTTAATAGTTTTGAAATGATGACTCGAATGAGTTTTCGAACATTGATTTCCATTCCTACAATGTTATATCCAGTGATTCTTGAGTAACTGATTTTCAAATTGTCATTCTCTAACATTTCATTTGCCAACTTTAAATCATTTATCACAGTATTTTTACTTACTTCAAGTATTTCAGCAATATGAGCTAGGGAAACATCTTCCGTTTTAGCAATAAGATATAAAATCAAAAAGAGTACTCTTTCATTTTCAGTAGGAATGTAATAAGTAGTCTTTTTGCTAACAAACGGTTCTGATTTAGTCAGATAATCTATAATTTGCTTTTTTACTATAAAGTGTCCATTTCGACTTCTGTCAATTTTAGGTAATTCAAGAGTTATTAAGGATTCATTGATTTTCTTTATAGAATAATTTATCTGCCTCCTTGTTAAATTCATTGATTCTTCCAACTCTTTGCTTTTTATCTGAGGATTTTTGATCAAAGTTTTAACAATGTCTAAACTGCGTTTATCTAGAAACATTTTATCTCCTCCTGATGCCTTAATTATACATAGACAAAAGCCTGTTTTGAAATCGTTTTCGAAACAGCTTTTGTCGCACATCATCTGAAAATTTGTCATAGTTTGGGATGTAGTTTTTTAAATTATGATCCATAATAGAAAAATAGCGGCTTGATTTTTTAAGAAATCCAGCTGTCAATTAGAAATTCATCTGTCAATTAGAAATTCATCTGATAACCAAAATCAAGCTTCTCATCTAGAATGTTAAACCACAATTTATTTTATTATTGAAAGACTTTTCTACTATTATTAGATGTTATTTACATCTTTACAGGTGTCGCATTAGTAATTATTTCCTCCCCACCTCGATTAATCACCAAATCCCTTTATTTAACATTGGTATATCAAAGAAATAATTGTTTTAGCGGGCTTTTTTTGATACGATTAAAACGTTATATACATAAAAAAGAGGAAGTGCACTTGAATGAAGATTACAGTAGTAGGATTGGGGTATGTTGGTTTATCTAATGCCGTTCTTTTAGCTCAGCACAATCGTGTGCGTGCATTAGAAATTGTCTCTGAAAAAGTGGACATGATCAACAAATAAAAATCTCCTATCGTAGACAAAGATATCGAAGAGTACTTAACTACAAAAGAACTAGATTTAACAGCTACAACCGATAAAGCATTCGCATACGAAGGTACAGAATTAGTTGTCATCGCTGCACCTACAAATTACGATGACAAAATGAACTATTTTGATACTTCTGCTGTAGAAGTAGTTATTGAAGACGTTCTAAACTATGCACCTGATGCTACAATGATCATCAAATCAACGATTCCTGTTGGGTATACAAAAGCGACTAATGAAAAATACCAAACAGAAAACATCATCTTCTCTCCAGAATTCCTGCGAGAAGGAAATGCCTTATATGATAACTTATACCCGTCGAGAATCATTGTCGGTGCTCAAACGGATAAAGCTAAATCATTTGCGGACTTGATGGTTCAAGGAGCACTTAAAGAAAACATCGATGTATTATTTATGAAATCGACAGAAGCTGAAGCCGTTAAACTGTTCTCTAATACTTACTTAGCTTTACGTGTAGCCTACATCAACGAATTAGATACTTATGCGGAAGTTAGAGGATTAGACACGAAATCAATTATTGATGGCGTTGGATTGGATCCGCGTATTGGAACTCACTACAATAACCCATCATTCGGTTATGGCGGATACTGTCTGCCGAAAGATACAAAACAATTACTGGCTAATTATGAAGAGGTGCCGAACAATATTATTGGCGCTATTGTGGATGCGAACAGAACGAGAAAAGATTTCTTAGCTGGACAAGTTGTGGCTAAAGATCCAGAAGTAGTAGGAATCTATCGTTTGACGATGAAAACCAACTCAGACAACTTTAGAGCTTCTTCTATTCAAGGAATTATGAAGCGCATCAAAGCTAAAGGTATCGAAGTAGTGGTTTACGAACCTGTTCTAAAAGAAGACGAGTTCTATCGTTCAAAAGTTATTCGCGACTTAGAAGAGTTCAAGAAAATCTCAGATGTGATCGTAACCAATCGTTTCACAGAAGAACTAGCTGATGTTGAAGATAAAGTGTACACGAGAGACTTGTACCACGATAATTAAGCTCTTATTAGGGATTTTGATCCTTTCAAATGAGAGTTAATGCTGCTATTTAGAGTATTGACGAGATTATACGCCAATACTCTTTTTATTCGTTAAATAAATAAAAAAAACTAGTGCATTTTTATTTGGTAACGCTTACAATAGAGGTGTACGAAATGTTGCTAATCCCTAATGGAACGAGGACGAAAGGATGAAATCAGACTTTGAACATGAACAACATCAAGAATACTTTACGAATTGGAAAAAGAGTTACGATGCCCAAAAAGAATTGCCAAACAATTTTCTCAACGAATTACCTGGGCTAAGATATGCTTATGAGGCCCATCTTCAACCAAATACAAGAAAACCGTTGCTGATTGAAGAAGATAACCTGCCTTTCCTCTTATCTATCAGTCAAGAAAAGAGCCATATTCTAATTGATTCATCTACATATTACGTTAAAGATATCCGTGACCGAAAAGATACTCCTTTTAATACCATTGTCTTTAGTTTAACCGAACCGCCTTTAGTGACTAGAGAAGTTTCAAAAGTGGTTATGGAACGTTATTTTGATCAGAAGCCTTTATGTTATGCATTTATTCAATCCCTTGGAAAGAGTTTTGGTTTCCATCAACGCTGTCCTTTTGTATCTGGACATGAAATTTTTATTCCTGAAAAAGGCTCCACAAATAACTCAACCAGTTGGTATGCGGCTCATCATATTTTATATGTGGTTGAATTAAAAAAGACTAACCAGATGAGAGTTTTTTTCCGCCAGCATCATGATTTACTCTTGGACATTTCGCCTCATAGTTTTAAAGAGCAAATTGATCGTGCTACGACTCTTTCGCACGTGCAGTATAAGTTAGCAACTGAAACATTCAGTCTCTTCAACAATACTCAAACCTCTCATCGAGCTGATGAGTTGAATATCATAGAAAAGCGCTTGATGGACCCTGGTTTTGTTTCCACATGCTTCACGCTAAAAGAGTTCACCCATTTTATGTCGCACTATCGCCTCAGTGAATGGATGGAAAAAACATTTGGTGAAAAAAATCCTTACATTGACGAATCTAGAGCAGATTTATTCAATGACGACAAAGAAGATAAACATTCCAAATAATAGCCAAAAAAGCTTATACCACTTTCATGGCATAAGCTTATTTCTATTTCTACACCTCTTTCAATATAGCTAAAAAGTGTTTTAATTTTTCTGCCACCTTTTTCTTCCATGCATAAACCGTTTTTCGACTAACTCCTTGCTTTTGTGCAATCTCTGTCATTGTCAACCGATTGACAACCACATCGACTAAATAAGACTGCTCCTTCAAGGTCAATAACGGCAGCATCTGTGCCAGCAGATCTATTTCTTGATATCCCTGCTCAATAGAAGCATGCTGATCTGGCTGTTGTCCTTCTAAGTCTTCCGGCCAAGCCATCTCGCTTTCCCATTTCCGTCTCTGCTTACGCAGCAAGTCAATCATATGCCAGTACACCCTTTGATAAGCATATCCACCAAATTGCTTCAAATACTCCTCTTGTTCCAAGTCTTGTGGGTATGTTTCGTAAGCTTCCACTAATTTTATGAGGCCTTGCTGCACAAAATCTTCGTAATCCGGATGCATACGCCACATTCCTAATCGTTTCAACGCTCCATGAACCATTCCTGAATACTGATCAAAAAAATCCCGTTCCTTGTCTTCCGTCAATTTTCTTATCATCTTTGTCATATCCTTCAAGTGGTGTTACAAGGCCTTGTACACTTGTAGAATACTGCACTCCCACAAATCCGACAAAGAACAAAAAGTAGTAAAAAAGCTTTTGAAATTTCTTTTTATAGGAAGTTTAGAGACAAAGCAGCTTAGTTTACTTTTTAGATAAATACACATATAATGAGACATTTCACTTCAAATTATTTATGACTTTCTTTCCGACAAGCACAAACCCGCAACATGTAGCTTTTTTCAATTGATTGACTAAAGTCCATCTTTTTCTTATCAAACTTCACTCGGCGGATAAATTTATCCGTTTTCAACTGATTTAACCTTTGCAATAAATTTGTCTGTTACAGCTAATACTTACTAAATACTTTTTTATCAGAAAAAAATTCTAACAATAGCCTCTTCAGCAGACTATAGTTTGATGCTTCTTGGACAGTAATCAGTTTAAAGTGATCAGTATTTTTGACTTGTCCATATGTCTTCCCATTAGAAACTTTCAAATACTCATATACTTCAGGAGCTTGTTGCTATCCGCCTGATACCGTAGCCGCAAGTGCTAAACTGTTAGAACTTTAAGAAGAGCTATTGAAGATGTTCAATAGCATCTTTGCCGCCATGTGGATAAACATCTTACTCCTCCGCAAATGAACAAAAAAACCAAACGTTATTATAAAGGCTCCGGTTTCTTTCTTATACTAACAAACTTTGCACGCGCTCACGATCAATGTTTTAAATCTTCCAATTTCAACTCTATCATTTTTTTGAATGCTATCTCAATACCCTTAAACTTCCGTTTCGTCTTAAAGTGTTCCATCAAATTCAGACAAAGTTCATAAGCATCTAGTGTTTCTTTATATGTAGTAAATTTATACAATATCCTATTTAAAAGTTCACTCTTATAACGGATAACGAATTCTTTAGGGTACAAAATAATCATTGTTACCCCGATAGGCACACTATAAATCATTTTTGATCGCATACTCGCTTCCCCATATCATTGCATTTTATGAATACGTTTTATTTCATTGTTTAAGTTTATCTTGTATCTATTCATTTTATAAAATAGAAAATAAAAAAGACTGAACCATTCAATTGATTCAATCTTTATTCATAAAATTTTCAAAAATAAAAAAATGGTACAGTTTAAACAAATAGACACAATTTTTTTATAACTATAGATTATCAGCAGCTTTCTTTATTTTCATTTAACGCGTACTTTGGTTCAACAGTATCTCACATCATTGATATGTTTCTATAATATAGGCTTTATAAAAAATCTAGTAATATTAGTTGAGATTATCATTACTACAACTAATCCTAAAGAAATATAAAAAAGTGGTATAGAACCAAATGATAAATAACCTGCAAATAATCTATATCCATCTAAAACTAATGGATGTATTAAGTATATTCCGTAAGAAAAATTTCCTAATTTGATTATTATATTTTGGAATTTACTATTTTTCACGTTAAAGCTTAGTACAAATGTGAAAAATGCTATAGAATATAGAATAACAGAAGGCCTAAGTGACGTACTAACCTCTGAAACAACCGATTCTGTTACCACTATTAAAGCCGAAATTATTAGAATAAGACTTATTTTTTTTTGGTTTTGTTTAATGATGCTAAGTTTATTATCAAAATCAATCGCTAACCATATACCAAAGACGAAGTAAAACAACCAACTGAATATATTTTGTTCTATATTCAATAATTCGATACCAGTAATAAAGTAAACTCCTTGGCTAATTAAAGTTATCAATAACGCTATTAATAAACCAAATTTTCGTATAGCCAAGTAGTAAAGAAGCGGGTAAATAATATACAAAGCTACTGTAATGGGAACATAATACAAATGTGTTCTGTTTGTTCCAAGTAATACGCGTGTTAGTAATTTTATTGCATTAAAACTTTCATCACCAAACAAGATAAATTGATAAAAGTAGTAAACTACACTCCAAATTAAATACATCGGTATAATCTTCCATACTTGATTTATCAAAAATTTGAAATAACCATTTTTTAACTTATGAGACATGGTTAATCCCAAACCTGAAAGAATCAAGAAAATGGGGACCGCTACTCGTGATAATTGATTAACAAATACGCCAGTAAAGTTATCTAACGAATTCCCATTCAAGTAAAAATTTGTTATGTGTATCAAAACTACAAATATAATACCTATTCCTCTTAATAAATCCATCTGCTTTATCCGATTTCTCATTCGTTCCTCCTTTGCAATCATCAATATATAATGTTTTGAGTCATTAGTTTTGCGTTAAACACATTACGTTTCACAAGATTATAAATCTATTCCAATATACAAAAACGTCCTTTATGCTGAACTTAAACGACTTATTCAAGACCAATAAAAAGGACCCAACATATGGATAAGTATAAACAAAATTCTACTTTTGATAAATACTATAAAAAGCTTAGTTTCTTTCAAGCTCTTCAAATGTTTCTTCATGCAATCAATGAAGAGAAAGAAAGTCTTAGAGATATCGATACCACTTTTGTTTCTAAAGAAATTCAAAAAGAGATTAGGATTGATAGTATCAGTTATTTTTAACTTTCCAGAGTTCTTCCCAAAATGGATTCAGAGATTCTTATAGCTATTTTTTGTCAGCTTATCAGTTAAGCCCAAAAGAAAATGTCTTTTGAAAAACGAAATAGTCTTTATCAAATTGACTTTTCAAGCTTTTCCCTTGATCGAGATCTTTCTCAAATGGCTAACTTTCGTAAAAAAATTCAGGAGTCAAGCTTCACTTAAAGCTCTACTTTATGGACAATAAGCACTTTTACCTGATGATTTTACGATAACAAATAGTATTGAACATGATACAAGTCAGTTGGTAGCCTTAGTTAATCAACCTGAAACAACATATATATTTGGTATTGGTTATCTAGCCTTTAAACGAATGGACAAAATCACATTGGGATAGTTACTTCTTTTGGACAAGAATCAAAAAGAATACAAATACACATGTTTTGGAAACACTAACGGCATTAAAAGATGAACTTATTATCAGCGACCACATGGTCGCATTAGGTACTCAAAACTATATAACGTCTCGTCTTCCCTTAATGACTATCCAAAATCAAAATGGGAAATACTTCAATTCATCACAAATCTTTTTGAATGCTCATCTGCTGAAATTGCAGAGACGTATAAAGCTCATTGGCAAATAGAACTGTTCTTTAAACACATTAAACAACATATGTCTATCAAAAAGTTCTTTTCAAGAAGCGAATGTGGACTCATGAATCAATTGATCTAGCCATGATTGCCAGTTTATTGACTTATTTAATTGAGTTAAGAACAAAGACGAGACGTTCTATTTTCAAAATTAAATAACTTTTTCAATATCGCCTATTTCAACCAACTGAGAAATGGGTTGAACTTTTAATACCAATATGACTACAATAGAATATTATTGCTGCTGGTAATAAAATCAGCTAAATAAGCACAATTTTTTTAGAAATGGTCATCCTTTGCGTAAGAATTTTTTCTTTAGTTTTTCAAAAAAAATCTAGAACATTTTAACTATATTTATGCAATACTAGTGATTTTTCTGGAAAAATTATTTTTCTGCAATCAAACTTATACGATTTAAACAAATGCCTCGGAATGGCTCTAAACCAATGATTCATGATGATTTTTAACCTGCGGAATTTTTTCTTTGATTTATGTCCATTGTTCTTTTGGCAAGACGATTTTGCATCTATTCCACAATTCCATATTTTTCTTATACTATTGGTAGTAATTAAGAGTAGTATGGTCTTACTTTAGGAATTTAATGACGGTATAAACTGGTGTACGAAATTATTTTAAGTACATAGTTATTTTAGCAACCTTATATTTTGGTAGCAGTAAGACTCTATTATCAACAGTTAATTAGTGATTGCTTCTATATTTTCTTTAAACGGAAATAGATTTTGAGTTTATAACGAAAGGCATATTTATTTAAATTAATTTTACAATTAGTGATAATAAGAAGTATCTAAAAATCAAAAACAATCATCTTTTTTAACTTAATAAAAATTTATCCAATGCAAAATATTGTTTTTCACCCGAAGTAACTAATGCACTCTTATCTCTTGCTACAGAAAAAGATTCTGTAATCAGTTCTGACGTCAAAGAATCTACTTCCTCAATGGATTTCATGTTTGAATTAAGGTGATAATCATTTATAAAATTTGATGATTTATCACTGTAAATGAGTGAATAAAATTCTTTATCAAACAGAACAGACAAAATTATTGAATGGAACCTGCAAGTAATGATTTGTTTAATCGTCGCAAATCGCTTCAAAAATTCATCTATATTCCCCTTGTAATACAGCTTTTCAATCTGTTCTTTTCTTTCTGTTACCTGATTTAGAATCAATTCACTAACTTCTTCATCCCCTTCTCTTTCACAGAACGAAAGCAAATGAACCGTTTTCCCTTTGAGAGTAAAATCATTTACAATACTAACTATTTTACTTATGTACTCACCTTGGTAAGTAGCTAATTTTTTTCTATTTGCCAGATTTATAACCGAGATACCAACGGAATCTTCTTCTTCGTTAGAAACATAAGAGTTTATCTGATAACTCATAATAACATCTGCCTCTTGGCGAACATTCGTACGATTTTTAAATAAATCATATGAATAAGTGTCTCGAAAACAAATATCTTCTACAAATTTAAAAGCTTGGTCGTATTGTTCAAAAAAAGTATCTGAAGTATACGGACCAAAATTAGAGCCAATGACAAAGACTTGTTTCTGCTGTTCTTTCATGTATTGCCATAAAGAAAGTCTTTCAGAATAAAGTTTTTCCCAACCATCAAATTCAATAAAAATAGATCCACCCACACATACGAGCGCTTCTATATTTTGTTTCTGAATGAATTTCTGTTTAAAAGTGTTTTTTTTGTTCAATTTTGCCTGAAAATAATTAACGTATTTATTCAACTTCACAATATGAAGATTAAAATACTTTTTTTCAAAAATAGCATAATCCAATTGTGAAAAAATATAAAAATGGTGTTCAGGGTACCGTGTTAATATGGATTCTAAAAATAAATCATCACCTAGATTTTTTTCTAAATAAATATCTAAAAGAATATTCATACTTTCTCTCCTTAGTTCACGTTCGTTTTATTAACAGTTTAGCACGGCGCTTCGATGTTTCAATAGTCTTAAGTGTAATATGTATTAGTTTATATTTATTTGTTCTTAGCGAGTAAACCATAAACTTATCAAATATATTTTGAGAGGAAAAATTACACTTCGGAAATACTTCTTTAAAAATATTAATTGTCTGAATAACGTATTTCAATCGTTCTTGATCCGTGAGTTCATCTGTTCGATAAGCCATCCTCAATGCTGTCAATAAATGCTGATATATTTGATAGTTATGCTGCTCCCAGGTTTCTTCTGGTTGCCCAATCCCAACATTTCGTTGAATAAATTGTTCGACTTCTTTCAAAAACAAAACCATGTCATCTTTTATTTTTAAGTTTGCTTTTCTAGTAGCTTGATTAGGATACAAAACATAATGATAAAGATTACTATCAATAATTTTAAATTGAGTAACTTGACGGAAATAATTTAAATTAAATAGAATATCCTCTCCCATACGTACTCCCTCAGGAAAGTAAATATTATTCTGTCTAATAACAGAAGTAACATACAATTTATTCCATGGCGGATTTGTAAGACCAGTTTCATAATAGTGCCAAAAATTAGAAGCTAATTCAAAAACAGTTAATTCTTTATCACCTTCTTTTCCAGAATTAACTGTTTTTATATTATCGCTCTCTAGATCGTGTATGTAGTTACCATAAATAATTAACTCATCTTTGTTTTTAAAGTGGCTTAGCAGTATTTCAATTAAATCCATTTCAACATAATCATCGCTATCAACAAAGAGAATAAATTCCCCTTTTGCAATATTAATTCCTGTATTACGGGCTACTGAAACACCAGCATTTGTTTTTTGGATAACCTTTATTCTTTTATCTAGTTTTTCTTTTTTTCTACAAATTTCCAAGCTGCAATCGGTGGAACCATCGTCAATTAGTATCAATTCAAGGTTTGGATAGGTTTGATTTAAAATAGAATCTATTGTTCCATTAACATATTTATCTGCGTTATAAACTGGGACAATAACTGAAACTAGTTTATCCATTTTTCTTCCTCCTTAAATTTCTGTTGATAATAGGGTATTGTCTGTTTGTTTTTACTTCATCAGCATTCTTTTTTCTAATAAAAATGCTACTAAGAATATAGATAAAAATAACTGCAAAAATATGGTTTCTATAAAGAATTGACGAGGCGCCTCTTATCCAAGAAATAAAAGAGTATTGAAACATAAGTGAATAAATAATAAAACGATAGTTTTCATCTTCAAGACTATTTTCAATTTTTTTTGTAATAATTTGCACTAGAATACCAATTAAAATAGCAGGAATAAAAGCAAAATAGTGAAAACTATAATACATCTCTCCTACAAAAGAACCGCCTATATTTGGTGTATCTAAAAGTAATGTAAAGTTAGAATTATTGTTAATCGTAGCTATCGAATCATTTACATTTGGAAGAATACTTACAAAGTTGGTTATGAATTGAGAACCCATGGAAAATGGAATAACAAATGGAGTCTTCTGAACAGTAAGGCCTACTGTGTATATAGTACCTCCAAACTCTTCAACTATTTTTAATATTGGATTCTCCACAAAAACATCCGTAATAACTTGGAAAACATAATCATTACTCTGCACATCATAAGAACGGAAATCGGCTACTGCACTCATAAATCCTGCACCAAAATAAGCAAGTAATAATAGAATCACAATATTTTTTTTAGTTATTTTTATATCGTATGTTTTTATATAATAATAGAGGACAAGAAGCAGCTTAATTACTTGCCACATTCTTCCTCCAGAGAACATTGTGATAACATAAAAAACAGAATACAGCCCAAGAATAATAGTTCCTCTTTTAAAATGATTTTTTGATCCCAAAATCATGATAATTACTCCAACTAAACTAAACGTAGAAATGAACCCAATTACGCCACTTACTTCCACATCAAAAGTCGCTAAGTAACCACTGTTACGAGCAACAAAAATTTTAGTGATTTGAATGTACATTTCAATTGGAAATGTTAAAACTGTAATAATACTTCCAATTTTGAATAGATTCTTTGCACTTATTTCAGAAAACTTACGTTTTTTGTGTATGACTTTTTCTCTTTCAACCGATTTTGTCAATAAAATTCCTGCAGATACCATTACTATCATTAGATAAGAAAATATTAGGGATTCCATGAAAGCATCAGAAACTATAATTAAAGAAACGTCATAATCAAACTGATAATTTGATGTTAATGCTTTAATCACAGGTTGTCCTAAATGAAATAAGTAGTTTAACCATGTAAACGCACCAGACAAACTGAACATTTCAATTTTTGTTAATCTATAAGCTACAAAAGTAAGCAACACTTGGAAAATAACAAAATAACCAATTACTTCAATCGCTGTTTGATATTCCATTTTACTAACAATATTCAGACAAAAGTAGAGGATAAGACTAATTAATGTATATACACAAGTGATTAAAGCATATTTATGGTTTATTTTTATCATTTTCAACTCTCCGTTACTTAATAGATACTATAATTTTTTCTTACATCACAACTTAATACTTTATTCTGTTACTAATCACTTTTGCAGGATTTCCACCCACAATATTATAATCAGCAACATCTTTAGTCACTACTGCACCTGTTCCTATAATGGAACTATTACCAATTTTCACTCCTGGTAAAATAGTTACTCTGCTACCTATCCAAACATCGTTACCAATTATAACCGGTCTCTCTTTTTCAAATCCTTGTTCTCGCATTGGAACTGTAATATCTTTAAAATTATGATTGGTTGTATAAATATTAACATCTGGTCCCATCATTACATTATCACCGATAGTAATTTTTCCATATAGTTTACAATTTATGCCTATCCCAGAATTATTACCAATTTCAACTGTGGAATCAAAAGTTGCTCCTTTTTCAATATTTATATTTTTTCCAGCTGACGCTAATATTCCTTTAGCTAAAAAGGCTCTAATTTTTTTTGCACCAAAAGAAAATTTACCATCAGAAACTGGAAGTTTTAGACCAATCACTTTATATAAAATTTTATAAACAATATGCACTTGACCTACCACCTAACTTAGTTAAATACTTAAAAGTCTGTTTTTTTATTTAGCTGCTATTGTCTGTATCTAATTAATTACAGATAATTCTTTCTACTAAATTAATTTATAAATTTATAATAATCATTTACTTGTAGTAGAGCTACCATAAATTTTTTCCCATTTTTTAGCAGTATACTTACTATCAAAATTTCTTTCTATTAATTCTATATTTACTAAACTTCTATCAACTAGCATAGAAATATATTCTAATATCCGTTTTTTCCAACTATCTTCTTCCTCTAAGTTAATTCGAGTACAATAGTCAGTTAATATTGTTTCTTCTGTAACATTGGCTGATATAATACAAGGTAATCCACTTGCTTGAGCTTCAACGAGACTGACAGGAAATCCTTCAAAAAATGACGGAAATAGTAAAATATCAAAGGCTTGTAAAATTTCATTGACGTCTTTTCTACTACCCAATAAAATACATTTTTTTTCTAAACTTCTCTTTACTAATTCTTGTTGAATTTTTTCATAATCTGGGCCATCTCCAACAAAAATCATTTTAACATTTTTTGCTTTTGCCTCTGTTATGAGTTGCTCTAAAAGCTCTATCATAAATGAATGGTTCTTTACAGGAGCTAAGCGTCCAATATGTCCGATTACCACTTCTTCAGAGGCAATATTCAAACTATCTCTCACTCTTTTTCTCACATCTGGGTTAAACCGAAAGTCTTCAATGTTGATTCCATTGTAGATTATTTCTCCTTTTTGTTGGAATTTTTTTTGTCCATATAAATAATTTCCTGCATCCTGACCACAACCGATATAATGAGTCGCGTTAGATAAAATAAAATATCGCATGAAACGTTTGTATATCTTGTATTTAAGATTTTCATGTACACTACTCTCCGTACTATGAGAGTGGCAAATCCGAACTGAAATTCCATTTTTCTTAGCTATTTTCAACAATAGACCACTATTCCAAAGTGTATTCACATGTATAACATCATACTTTTCAACATTTAATAAGGTATCAAATGTTGCTAAAAATTTTTTATAATCCAATTTAGGTTCTTGTATCCGAACAATCTTTGCTCCTAAACGTATTGCTTCTCCTTCGAAATCTCCTGGGTCTTGATCAAATACTAAAAATTCATATTGATATTTTTTAAGATCAATATTTCTTAGAATATTCATTGCATTAATCTCTGCTCCGCCAATATTTAAACTACCAATAACATTTAAGATTTTTTCCATTTTCCATCTCACAATTCTTTTATAAATATTTTTTTTTCCAAATATTATAAATAGCATAGCCAAAGGGGATATTAAAAAAAGTAAAGGCTTTTCCGAGACTATTATTAACTATAGTACTTGTGTTTTTTTTTGCAAAAAAAGAATATGCTATGTAAAGCCATGTACCTTTTAATCTTAATTTCAAAGTAAAGGGAGGTTTCGCTACATGTCGCCAAAGTTCTGCATGTCCTTTAGGGTTTTTAAGCTGCAGACTTCTTCCTTGGCTAGTTAGTCCTTCATCTAAATATTCTGTTATTTGAATAATCTGGTTAATTGTCATCATATTATGTTTTCCATAAACAGCAGCTTGAATATTAAGATAACTTTCTGATACAAATCTCTCACCAGAAATTTCAGGGTACGGAAAAGCTTTGAATACTTCCGTTACGTATACATCACAAGATTCCCCTTTTCTTCCCTCATTCAAATATTGAATATAATTGGTTACTTCTCCATTTTTTTTATACAAAGGATCCTTAGTTAAATCGTCTGAAAATCCTCTTAAAAATGCTATCCATCCAATTTGATCTGTTGCATTTATTTTTTTATATGCTTCAATAATGTGTTGAACACCATCTTTTTGCATATAATCATCACTGTCCAGTACAACAATATAATTTGACTCAATAAATGGATGTGAATGATTAAGAGCAGAGTGTTTGCCACCATTACTTTTCTTTTGATAGGTAATTTTAAAGGGAGCTGTGTGCTTTTTTCGTAAATCAGATACTATTAATTCTGTTTCATCGGTGCTTCCATCATCAATAATCAGCCACTGAAAAGTTTGTGTAGTCTGATTACTTAAGGATTGATACACGCGGGTTAAAAATTCTGCTCTATTATAAGTAGGTGTTACTATAGTTAAGTTATACATGGTTAATCTCCTCTTCACTAATTAAACAGAGAAAGAAATTTCTTAGCAATATTATTCCAATTAAATTTTTTAGCATTCTCATTAGCGCTTTGTCTTTGTTTTTTTCGTAGCTTGGTATCTTCCACCAACCGCAACATAGCATCTGCTAATGCTGTTGCATTCCCTGTCTCAATTAAAACCCCAGTATCATAGTCATTCAATTGCTCCATGATTCCACCTGCATTAGAAGCAATAATGGGGACCCCATATGAAACGCAGACAGGTATGACACCTGATTGCGTAGCATCTAGATACGGCAAGACCGCAACTACCGTTTCATTGTTGAAGAAACTTTCTACCTCTTCGTTTACGATCCAACGATTGTGAACTTCTACATGAGGTAAATTTTCAAAAGCTTTAGTATAGAGAGAAAAATCTCCCGAACCAGCTATGGTTAAAGTAACATTTTGCACCTTTTCAGTAACCATACGATAAGCGTCAGCAAGAACTTCTATCCCTTTATACTTAGAAATCGTTCCGAAAAACAGAAAATTGATTTTTGATTCATCGTAAATAAGGGTATTAATTTTGTTCGGCAAATCAGTATAGATGTTAGTGGTGCCCATAGGAATATGTATCACTTTCCCATTTTTATTGTATTTTTGCTCAACAAAATCAATAAACATGTTGCTTAAAACAATTATGTAATCCGCGTTATTCAAAATAGATGTCTCTCCGAATAATTGAAGAGCTCTCTTGTTTTTATCTCCACTATGAGCAATTGGATCATGCAATGCAACGATCTTTTGAGCGTCTCTAAATAGTCGGTTAATTCTTTTTGTCCAAAAAGTAATCATTGGAACAATAATCTGAGTTACTTCATAACCGGTCAGTTCTGCTTTGATTTGCTTACGATGCTTACTCCACCAGAGAGAGTTTATGATGAGTTCTCTGGAATTAGCATACGTGTCCAAGATAATCAGTTTTTCTAATTTCATCTTTTTCCATTGATTTAAATCTTCATTTAAAGCTGAAATAACGGCAACTGTAGGAACTCCTTGGTTGACTAAACCTAAAGTCAGTTCATACGTATACTGCGCTCCCCCACCTTTACTTCCAGTGTAATTGATTAAACAAACTTTCTTCATACATACTTACTCCATTCTATTAGTTAAGTGAGAGAGTATATTCGTTCCATTTCTTTATTGACTATTTCTTTATCAAAGTTCTCAATTTTTTTCATATTGTATTCGCCCATTGCTTTTCTTTCACTTTCATCTTTCATTAAATGAACAAGGTCTTGTTCTATTTTTGTTTGACTATCTAAATCAAATAAAAGACCTCCCTTTTCATCAATTAAATCCTTATTCCCTCGTATGTTACTCACTAAGCATGGCAACCCGGCAGCCATCGCTTCCATCAATGCAACGGACAGTCCTTCTCTTTTAGAAGGAAAACAATAAATATCTGCAATTTTTAATATCTCTTCGACATCTTTTCGATACCCAAGAAACTGGACCTTATCTCTCAGATTAAGTTTTTGAGCTAAGGCAGTTAAATTAGAAAGTTCAGCTCCTTGCCCACAAATTACATATCTAAATGGTTGGTTTATGGAGGATAATGCAGATAAGACCATTTTGTGATTTTTATTTTCATTTAGTTCCCCGATAGATAAAAGAAGAAGTTCATTTTGAATCCCAAGCTCGCTTCGTTTCTTATTTGTACTAACTTCTACCTGTCTAATTTTCTTGGTATCAATCCCAATACCAGGAACATAATTAACTTTTTTAGCTTTAAATGATTTTGCACGTTGATAGTCTTCTTGATTGATTGTAATCAAAGCATCCGTGTACCTAGATAACCAGAATTCTAGAGGATAATACATCAACCAATTAATAATTGAACTACCTTTAAAGAAATGAAAACCATGAGCTGTATATATTAATTTTGTTCCTTTTTTTCGACACTTCCGTGCTGCCATCCTTCCAATAGCCGCACCAATTGGAGAATGAAAATGAATAAGATCAAAATTACCATCATTTATAATTTTTTTTGACAAAGAATAAGAACCCAAAATCTCTTTTAAAGAATTTAAATTTCGAGGAATTGAAATATGGTGCCACTTTACCCCAGAATTTTCTAAATCTCTTTTTAATTTATTAATTTGTTCCCTACTAATCGTATTCCCTTTTTCAAAATTGCATGCGACTTCAACCTGATATCCTAATTTTTTTAAAATTTGAATATTTTCTCTATTAAATTGATCTATCATGGAGGCTACCGAAGAATATATGAGAGCTTTCTTCATCATCAAATCTCCTCTAGTTTATATTTAAAAATAATTACAGTTCTATTCGAAATATCTTACACTTTAAAAATTTAACTTCTCACAAAACAGCTTAAAGTTGTTACATAAAAATCAAAAAAATTGTTTGATATATCTCTTTAGTTCTAAAATATACTTTGGAAAAAACACATAATCTACAAGTACATTTAAAAGAAATAAGGAAATAAAAATAACAAATGCATATATAAAGAATTCTATAATATTATCTATACTTATAGTAAAAACATTTAAGGATTCTTGTACCACAACTATAATAGTAAAAACCGCTAAATGTATTCCCCATTTTATTAAATGCTTAACTGGACTTCTCTTTAATATTTGTTTATTGCTAAAAATTATCATATCTGTAGTTCTATAAACTAAAGCAATAATTGTACCTAATAAAACACCGTACGCACCATATATATTAACAAATATTAATGAAGAAATTATATTAACAACTGATTCAACAACTGATTGTCTTTGAGTACCTCTAAAAAAACCAGCAGTATCAATTAATTGTCTTGCCGGAGTTCTTCCTACAATTAATGCTAATTTAATAGAAAAGAGGAGTGCAAAACTATTATCTAGATACATTGCGTTGTTCTCAAAATTTATAGTATAGAGTTCTAAAAATGGTAAAAACAATAAATACATCGTTATAGTTATCGCAAAAGAAAAACTCACAAATATTTGTTCATACAAATCATAGATTTTAGAAATGTTATTTCCTTTATCATCAATACTTTGACCTAATATAAAAGTAAAAGCATTTGAAATTTGAGTGTTAATTAAAGTAACTGAATTTGAAATAGTATTAAAAATTGCATACACACTAACAACTGTAAAGTTTGTGAAATATGTTAATACAAGTATATCAGTGCTACTAAATATTAAGCTTGAAATTTGATGTACCAATACTGAGTTTTTTTGACTTAATGATTCTAGTAATGGCTTAGATTTAAAGCTTATTGCTTTATATCTCCTCTTAAAAAAAATCATTAATGCTATTAATTGTATCAATGTTATAAAAAACTCTGTAGATTGTATAATCATTATGTTCAAGTTGAAATTAAGCAAGATAATTTTAACAACTAGTATTAAGATTGTTGTCACACTAGTGAAATAGCTGACAATATATTCTTTACCTTCTGCTTTTATTAAATTTATTCTAACTGGACTGATCCTAAATCTTAACAATCCTGTTAAACCAGTAATTAAAGTCAAATAAGCTTTTTGTGTTAAAGGTAACTCCCCACCTACCGTTAAAGGATACACTACTGACACAACTATTACAGCAATTAAATAAAACTTACTACTACTTTTATAAAAGTTATTAGATGCAGCTAAAATGCCATTTATTTTATTAGTATCGTTGTCCTTCACCGGACTATATAAAGCCTGCAGAGAGGCAATACCCACACCAGATTCAAGTAATATCAAATAAGAATACATCTGATTAATACTTGATACAAATCCATTTACATTTGACCCGAATTGTTCGATAAATAATCTGGGATAAACTAATCCTAAAATCATCATAATAACTTGAGTTATTATCCCGCTGGACATATTAAAAAAAACTTTTCTCTTATATTTTCCAACAGTATACTTAGCCATCCAATCGCCAGCTAACTTTATTTTTAATTTTTCTTTTTAGTAACTCTTTTCTTAATATGCAATTCATTAAAATCCTTAATTGGATATCATCCTTTTTCTTAATCCACGAAAATAATAAATCTAAATCTCTTACATTATCTCCACTAAAGAAATATTTAATTGTCATTTTAAAATGAGCAATCAACCATTTTGAAGAAATAACATTCTTTTTAGCCAATAATAAATATATTTTATTCTTTTCTTCTAAATTTTGGACAATAAAACTACAAGATATACTTTTGGAGATATTATTCTCGTGTATGTAATAAACTCCCCATATATTTTGATCAACATACGCGTCCCCGACTAACAATGCTCTCAAATAAATTGAAGAATCATTAAACATCTCCATTCTATCTGCTTCAGACTCAAAAAGCTTTTCTCGTAAAAAAATAGTACTATATGTCGAAAAAGGTTTATCTAATGTTATCTGCATTTCTTTTAAATAA
The DNA here is from genome assembly GCF_057334175.1 of Desemzia sp. AGC72. Classification (NCBI taxonomy): domain Bacteria; kingdom Bacillati; phylum Bacillota; class Bacilli; order Lactobacillales; family Carnobacteriaceae; genus Desemzia; species Desemzia sp. AGC72. The sequence goes on along the minus strand of NZ_JBHFIG010000001.1, from coordinate 203,601 downwards.
TCATTTGATGAAATATATCCTTGTACGTTTAATTTATTGAACTCAAGTTGATTGCTTTCTTCAAACTGTATGTACGAGTTTCCAGAGACAAAAGAAAGATTCTTATATTTCCCAAATATAGCTATAGCATTTTTAAACGACTCTGAGTTGCAGTAATAATCATCATCATCCATAAAAACTATATATTTGCCTTTTGCTAAATTTAAGCCTACCTTTCTATTTATGCTAGGTCCTTTATTACTATCATTAATAATATATTGAAATGGTACCAACGATTCTTTTTGATATCTCATTAAAATATTTCTTGTATTGTCTGATGAATTATCGTCAATAACAATTATCTCAATCTTTTGATAATTTTGAGATATAATGCTCTTAATCGCTCTATCAAGTAATAGACTCCTATTGCAAGTTGTAATAACTATTGAAATTAAGCATGTATCATTCAACATCATGATCTCCTTTAAAGGTTACTTATACTTTATTTTAGAACTAACTAAAATTAATATTTTTAATAAAAATAGTTACTATTTATACGAAATAAACATTTATAGAAAACCACAATTTAGAATTATTAATAGCTAGCTATTTTAACCGTCATAGTATCAAATCATTGTTCTTTTATATAACCTTTTTGTTTTCTATCTGATTTATCAATATAATCAAATTTTTGGACATCGTCAGAAGATATTTCTTCCCCAATTCCAACTTCAATTAATTTAAGGTCTGTTAGAGCCAGTAAAGAGTGTTTTTCCCCTCTTTTTATATGGACTACATCTCCTTTTTCAATACTTCTTCTTTCATTTTCTATTACTAGACAACCTGATCCAGAAATAATGGTCATCGTTTCATCCCGAAGCGTATGACTTTCGTAATCCAGTGACTTTCCTTTGTTTAAAAAGATGCTTCTTGTTACAGAAACGCTATTATCGTCACTTTGACTATATTCTAAAATTTTTGAATGACCCCACGATGTTTCTTCATACCTAGGTAGTCTGGATAGTCCGCCTATATATTCTTTTAAATTTGAACTTTGGATTTTGTCTGAGACAAGAATCCCATCCGGACTTGCTACTACAACCATGTTACTTGCTCCGATAACCGTTATTGGAACATCCAATTCATTGATTACATGAGTGTTTACTGTATTATCTGAAGTAATTACTTTACCGATATTGTTGTTATCCATCACTTCAGTAAGTGTATTCCAAGTGCCTAAATCTTTCCAAAATCCATCATATTCTACCATAGCTATCTTAGTTTCTTTTTCAGTAACTTCATAGTCAAAACTATTCTTAGGAAGAATCGAATACTGACTTACAACATCTTCAAACGAAGAAACGTCAATATATTTTCTCAAAATATCTAATATATATCTCGGTTTAAAGACAAAAATACCACCATTCCACATAGCTCCTTCTGCTATAATCTCAGAAGCTACAGACTCTGACGGCTTCTCTACAAACCCTGTTACTTGATTCTTATTTTTCAATATGTACCCATATTTTGCGGAAGCATAAGTTGGTTTAATACCTAATAAACCAAGATTAGCTTCATTACTTTGTATCATCTCGTCTAAATCGAATAACTTCCTGAAAAAAGATACGTCTGCAAATGAATCAACTGGCATAATAGCAATTGTTTCATCAAGTTGGGCATTTTTTACGTAATAAAGATAAGATGTTGCCAATGCTATTGCGGGAAAAGTATCCCTTCTCTCCGGCTCAAGAACAACATCTACTAAATTTCCTAAATGATTGCGAATGGAATTTTCTTGGTTCTTACCTGTAGCAATCACAATTTCTGAATCCACACCCGATTGTCTCAGTTGTCTGTATACTCTTTGAACCATTGATTCTGGTTCTTGATTTTCATTTCTAAGAAGTTTTAGAAACTGTTTTGATCGGACATCATTCGATAATGGCCATAATCGCTGGCCTGATCCTCCAGATAACAATACAATCTTCATAAAAACACCTACCTTACGCTTGATTTGGTAATTGAATATTCAACTGAACTTCCAATTCTTTTTTCAATTTATCTAATTTCACTGACGCTGCATTTTGATTTATTGCCTGTATGGAATAATAAAATTTCACTTTTGGCTCGGTTCCCGATGGTCGTATTGCAAACCAAGAACCATCCTTCAAAATAAATTTCAAAACGTTCTCGCTAGGGAGTTTATCCATTCCAAGCAGATAGTCTTTCACTTCATCAATCTCAGATACTAATTCATTGCCCCAAGTTCTGGCTTTCTCCATTAGAGAATAAATTTGGCTTACGCCTTCTTTTCCCTGAATAGTTATAGAATCTAAATCATCTAGATAAAAACCAAATTCATTATAAAGTTCGTTTAATTGATCTAACATAGTTAACCCTTTTTCAGCATAAAGTGCTGCTATTTCACAGAACAGCCATGCAGCTGAAACGGCATCTTTATCACGTGTATGTGTTCCAAACAAAAAGCCGTAACTCTCTTCATAGCCAAACAAAAATTTATTCTCTCGGCTTTCTTTCTCAAGAAGATTGATTTTTTCGCCAATGTATTTAAATCCTGTTAATGTATCCATACTATGAAAATCACGTTTTTTAGCAATATTTGCGCCTAATTCACTAGTAACAATAGTTTTTATAATCATCTTGGCAGGACCTAGCGAATGGTTAGCAGTAAGATAATCAACGAATAACGCTCCTAATTGATTTCCTGTTAAAATTTCATACTTCCCACGATGTTTCACTGCTACGCCTAGGCGGTCACAGTCGGGATCTGTTGCTAATACCACATCAGCATCTACTTCTTTAGCTTTTCTAATTGCCAAGCTTAAAGATTCTCGATTTTCTGGATTCGGAGAAGACACTGTACTAAAATCACCATCTGGCAATTCTTGTTCTTCAACTACAAAAACATCAAATGATTCTAATATTTTGTGGATTGGCTTGCCACCAGTCCCATGTAAGGCTGAGTAAACAACTTTCAGCTTACTTTCTTTACTGCTTTTTCTTGGTATAGCTTGGATAAATTGATCGACCATTTGATTGCCAATGGATTCAAATAGGCTTTCATCTCTTTGAATGTTTTTGATTAGGTCAAAGTCAGGATACAATTTCATATAGTTCATAACTTCTGCTGCTTCTTCTGGAACTAATTGTCCACCTTGGTTATTATAAACTTTATATCCATTGTATTCTTTAGGATTGTGACTTGCAGTAATGACTATTCCCGCGTCACACTCTAGCAAGCGAACAGCAAAAGACAAAATCGGAGTAGGCATGCATTCTTCAAAAAGAAATGTTTTTATTCCTAAAAAAGTAAAGACATCTGCTGCGTAATTGGCAAATTCAAGTGACCCGTTACGAGTGTCATATGCTATGGCTATTTTAGGATTTTCTTTTTTATCTACTAGCATCTTACCTACGCCGTAACTTGTTTTCTTAATCGTGTACTGATTCAATCGATTTGTTCCAGCACCCATCAGACCTCTTAGTCCCCCAGTACCAAATGTTAATTCCTGATAAAATCGATCTTCAATTTCTTTTTCACTATCGATTTCCGACAGTTCGATTTTAGTATCTTCATCATAAGTTAACCATTCTGTGTATTTTTCATAAGAACTACTCATACCATTCACCTCCAGACCAAATTATCGTATTGTAGAGTCTTCTGTTTTTATAATTGATTCCTCGAAACTGTATATATTGTAGCTTTGCTTGTATTTACTCATCTTTCGATCATAACAAGAATCTCCAAATATCTTGTTAATAACATTTACTTTAGAATTTGCTCTAACAAGCATAAAATTAAATATAGGTGTTAAATACATCTTTTTTTTGTAAACTTGTCTGATTGTTTTGACCATTTGAGAAGTAGAAACATACTCTTCATTTTGTGGGCAAAATATACCAAAGTCATTATTAGTAATAATTAATTTGATAAACTGTGTCAAATTTTCGATATATAACATACTTCTTTTATTTTTGATATTTGGAAATACTGGTGATACCTTTGCAAATTTAGCCAAAAGAGGATAATTACCTTTAGAGCCTTTTCCATAAATCATAGGTGGACGTATGACAGCAACATTGAAATGAGCATCTTGCAACAGTTTTATTCCCTCCTCTGCTTCTAGCTTGCTTCTACCATAAAAATTAGCAGGATTAGGAATTGTATCCATAGTAATCATTTTTTCTTGTCCTATTTTCCCACTAACACCATACACAATCATGCTGCTCAGAAAAATGAATTGTTTTACTCCATCTTTTTTTGCCTTAGTTGCAACTTCAATGGTTAAATCCTTGTTAACTTTAAAATACAACTCTTCGTGACTAGCTTTCGTATCTTGATGAGCAATCCCAGCAACATGAACTATAGTGTCATATTTGCTAAAGTCCTTATTTTTCCATGAATTGCCTCTAACACTAATAGTATCTACTTTATATTTCCCTGGTTCTATCGCAAGCCAATTTTTTAGAGACGTCCCTATGTAACTATTTTTACCTGTGATTAATACATTTTTCATCTCGTGACGGTCTCCTTAGAACTTTTCTTGTCATCAGCATTTGATCCAGTACCACCTTCAACAACGCCATCTGATCTTAATACACTAACAATAGTGCCAAAGAAACATTTAGTGTCCATTAAGAATCCAATTTTTTCTACATATTCTCCATCCAATTTAGCTTTAAATTCAATTTCTAACTCATCTCTACCATTGATTTGTGCCCACCCAGTAATACCAGCTGGCACATCATTAGCACCATATTTATCTCGTTCTTCAATAAGATCATATTGATTCCATAGGGCTGGTCTCGGACCAATAGTACTCATCTCACCTTTAAAGATATTAATAATTTGAGGCAGTTCATCTAGCGAGGTTTTTCTTAAGAACTTACCAACTCTTGTAATCCATTGATCCGGATCTTTAAGAAGATGTGTCGGCATATCATTTGGTGTATCTATATTCATAGTTCTGAACTTCAAAATATTAAAATGACTCTTATGAAGTCCTACACGTTTCTGTTTGAAAAACACCGGCCCTTTAGAATCTAATTTGATGGCAATAATAAGTACCAAGAAGATAGGAGATAAGATAACAAGTCCCACTAAAGATAGTACTATATCAATTAACCTCTTGATTTTCATATAAACCATATCTATAACTCCTCCTGTGTAATAAAACATACAAATAACTTCTAACTAAGATTAGTATGTTTTATCGATTAGTTCAGATTTAAAAATTAGGGATAATGATGAAAATAGGGGCCTTGAAGAGAAGAGCCTCTTCAAAGCCCTGTAAATTATTTTTTTACCCATTAGTAAAAGCAATATTAGAATCTTTTGGGATTACTTTTTCTACAACAGAGTCATTAGTCTTTGGCTTGTTTTGTTGGCCACCGGCAAATGACACCAGAGCAGATTTTAAATCTTCATTTGTATACTGTTCGACTTTATGAATAAAATTCATGACATCTTCGATGGGTTCATTATTCACTTTACCAACGAAAATTTTATCATACACTTTCCGATTGGTATGTTCACTAGAAGCAATCAATTCTTCATACAGCTTTTCACCTGGACGTATACCGGATTCCTCAATTGGAATTTCTTTTTCCGTGTACCCAGATAATTTCACCATTTTTTTAGCTAAATCTAAAATTCTAACTGGTTTACCCATATCTAGTACAAAAATTTCTCCACCTTGAGCAAGCGCACCTGCTTGAAGAACCAAACGACTAGCTTCAGGAATAGTCATGAAATAACGTGTCATTCGAAAATCGGTTACAGTAACAGGTCCACCTTTTTGAATTTGTTCTTTAAATAGTGGAATTACGCTTCCCCGGCTTCCTAATACATTTCCAAAACGAACCGCTACAAAATTTGTTTTCCCTTTTTCGTTCAAACCGGTCACAATCATTTCTGCTACACGTTTCGTAGCTCCCATGACATTCGGCGGATTAACTGCTTTATCCGTAGAAATCATAACAAAGCTCTGGACATCAGCTGCTTTTGCAGCTTCCGCCATATTTTTCGTACCATAAATGTTGTTTTTCACTGCTTCCGTTGGATTGTATTCCATTAGCGGAACATGTTTATGCGCTGCCGCGTGGTAAACGCGATCAGGTTTATATTGTTCCATAACATTGAAGATTCGCTCGCGATCTTGAATATCAGCAACAATAGGAACAATTTCTGTGTCAGTATTCAAATTATTTAATTCTTTATTAATTAAATAGATAGAGTTTTCCCCATGGCCTAACAATAAAATACGTTCTGGAGAGAAGCGAATTATTTGCCGACAGACTTCTGAACCTATAGAACCACCTGCTCCACTGACTAGAACCGTTTGTCCTGAAAGTTGTTCAGCAATTTGTTCCATATCGAGTTTCACTTCTTCTCGACCTAATAAATCTACAACTTCAATTTCTTTAAATTTATTAACTTGATATTTCCCTAAGACTACTTCTTCCACAGAAGGCATTTGGTTAATTTTAGCACTTGTGTTTGCACATAGTTCTACAATTTCCCCTAGTTCTTTAGCAGGTAAAGATGGGATTGCAACTGTGATTTGTTCAATAGCATGCAATTTCACCAACTCTGGAATATCTTCAACTCTACCAATAACTGGCACTCCAAAAAGAGTCATACGTTGTTTAGCAGGATCATCATCTATAATACCAATTAACTCAACTTCAAAGTCATGGCGTTGCAAACTTTTAACAAATAGACTTCCGCCTGCGCCAGCACCAATAATTAGAGTGCGGACTTTTATAGCGATAGTCCCATTTTCAGATAATTCTTTCAGCTTTTGGTGATGTTCGTGATAAATTCGCCATATGATTCGGCTCCCTGGGATAATGACTACAGAAAACAAATAAGTTAATAACATAAAACGGAAACTGACGGCTCCCACAATCAACACAGTTAAAACAGAGGATCCTAGGAAAGCTAATGTGACAGCTCCCATATGTACTATTGTTTCACGAATACTTGTATAGCGATTAATTTTAAAAAACAATTGAAATCTGAGTGCAAATAATAGATAAAAAAGAACACTAAATCCAACTGCAGTCAAAAAATCATTTCTGGGTAAAGAAACATAAGGGCTTAAAAATACGTAAGAAAGAGTACTAGACATAAGTACAGCGAATACATCAAACCCCAGAAGAATTCTCCGCTTAGTTTTGCGGTTTATCATTAAGTTTCTCCCTTCATTAAAAAATCCAATTGGAAACACTATCAATTAATTGTCCACCACTAGTAGAGTCTTATTGCTCTTCTTCGCCATAGTAATAGTAGTAACTGTCACTAGCTTTTTCAACACGGTTAAAGACTGCTCCTAGAACATTAGCATTAACCATTTCTAACAATTCTTTAGATTTGAGTACTTCTTCTTTGGATGCTTGCCCTTTGGGTAATACAAAAATAGTTCCATCTACTTTACTAGCCATAATTTGTGCATCCGTTACTGCAATAATTGGTGGCATATCATAGACAACCAAGTCAAATCTCTCTTCAATTTCTTGCATCAACTCGTTCATTCGTTTAGACGCTAGTAATTCTGCAGGGTTTGGAGGAATAGCTCCACTCGTCAAAGCATATAGACCTTCAACATGAGTACGGTAAATCAGATCTTCTATTCGGGCTCCCCTATCAGTTAACAATGTCGTTAACCCATCATTGTTCCGAACACGGAAAGTTTTATGCACTGTCGGCTTACGTAAATCTGCGTCCACTAAAAGAACACGCTTTTCTTCTGATGCAATTGTTGCTGCTAAATTTGCTGAAATAATTGATTTTCCCGAACCAGGTCCCGCTGAAGTTATAACAATACTTTTTAGATTCTCATCTACCATTGAAAATTGGATATTTGTTCGAATAGTACGGAATTGTTCTGAAATTACTGAATTGGGTTTACTTGCAACAATTAGCCCTGGACGATCTTTCGTTATTGGGGACTTCTTTTTCAATCCAAACATTTTTTTCTCCTCCTTACACACGGCTTCGCGCGCTACGCGATTCTGTGTGGTGTTCAGAACCATATTGTTCTGATTTCAGTTCTTCTTCGGACATTTCTGATACTTTTCCAAGGTTTGTCCATCCTAATTCTTCGATAATAAATTTTTCATCCTTAACAGTGTTGTCCATGTAATCATAAATAAAAGATAAAATCATGCCTATTAAAAGCCCTATTAACAATCCGACAATTAAATTCAATATTGTATTTGGCGAAACAGGACTAATATTAGCTACCGCTTCTGAAATAATGGTCACGTTGTCTACATTCATTATTTCTCCAATATTTTCTTGGAATGTAACGGCTACAGTATTAGCAATTGCAGCTGCATCAAATGGACTATCGTCTGTGACTGTTAATGAAAAAACTTGTGAGTTATCTTGACTTCCAATTTGGATCTTGTTAGATAGTTGACCGTGTGATATATCAAACTTTAAGGTTTCACGAACATCATCTAGAATTACAGGTCCTTTAATAATATCCTTATATGTATTAATTAATTGTACATTTGTATTGATATCACTTTGCTGAATGACTTCGCCTGTTTGAGTGTGGTTGACAAGTATCTGAGTGGTTGCACTATACTGTGGGGTGGCAATGAAAAAGGTGAAAGCTGAGGCCATAATTAATCCAACTAAACCAAGACTCACAATCATACTCATCCGTTTTTTCATGATTTCAAAAAACTCAACTAAACTAATTACTTCTTCCATGGTTTCCTCCTATATGGCTAAGCAGCCAAGGTCTCTTAAATGTTATTACAATTTACACCAGATTTTAACAACATTCGTCTTTACTATAACATACTTTAAACATTATAATATGAATAAAATGTTAAATTAAGCATTTTATTCGATATAACTATCCTTCGTGTAATAAGCATCGAAAAGCCCATTGTTATGCTTTTACAAATCAAAAAAAACCTCATGTTCGTACTAGAGGGCTAGCACGAACATGAGGTTCAATTCATAAATCTTAGGTTGTTTTCTATAAAATCACCATATACAGCACTGCTGCAAGTACTGCCCCTAAGATTGGTCCTACTACTGGAATCCAAGAGTAATCCCATTCAGAGTTTCCTTTGTTTGCAATTGGCAAAACTTGGTGAGCAATACGCGGACCTAAGTCACGTGCAGGGTTGATCGCGTATCCAGTTGATCCACCTAAAGATAGACCGATTGAAAGAATCAATACTCCTACTACTAAAGGATTCAATCCTTCAGCAAAACTGTTTTGTCCGAACATCATTAAAGCAAATACCAATACAAAAGTACCGATTGTTTCTGTCATCACGTTGCTGACGTTGTTGCGGATAGCTGGTCCTGTTGCAAAAGTACCTAAGATGAATCCTTGGTCTTCTGTTACTTTGAAGTGCGGCAAGTAAGTCAACCATACTAATACAGCTCCTACGATACCTCCAGCAACTTGTGCTATGATAAATGGAAGTACTAAACTCCATTCAATATTACCAATCATCGCCATACCAACTGTTACAGCTGGGTTTAAGTGAGCTGGTCCCATAAATCCTGAAACGTAAACAGCAATTGTTACTGCAGCTCCCCATCCAAGAGCAATTGCAACCCAACCAGCTGCTTCTGCTTTACTTTTCTTCAAGTTGACGGCAGCACATACGCCGTCTCCCAATAATACCAAAATCATTGTTCCTAAGAACTCACTAAAAATCGTTAGTGTATCTCCACTCATTTGTTTACTCTCCTTTTAATTCTTTTAGATCAGATTCTGCAATCGCAGTTTCTAATTGTTTAGTATAATTTGCTTTTGCTTCATCTGTCCAATCATAGTAACGAGCCATTTCTGCGATTACTGGTTCAATAATACCATCCAGTGTGTCACGCATGAATAACATATGGTTCGTACGGCGAATTAAAAAGTCGTTTGGCGTCAACGCCATTTCTTCGTCCATCGCATAACGCAAGCTCAATGAGTCAGCTAACGTCAATCCCTCAATTTGTTGTACTTCATCTAGTAAAGCAAACACTTTAGGAGCATTTGAACCGTAAAGATTTGCCAAGTATAAAGCTTCAGATTGGCTCAATCCTTTTTCAACACCCATTTGGGCTAATTTTTCAGTTTCTTCTTCTACTTCTTGCGCGTTGATGTCTCCACCTGATACAGGGTATTTAGAAGAGTCGATCAACTCGTAAGTTTTGTTGAAGTCGTTTTTCAAGATTTCAACAACAGTTCTCATTGCTCCAAGAGCCATTTTACGGTAATCCGTAATCTTACCACCAGCTATAGTGATCAATCCATCTTCGTCAATGTCTAATGCACTTCCACGAGAAATCGCTGAAGGGTTAGCTTCTGATTCAGAGTTGCTAGTTTGAATGTCTTTTAATGCGTCTTCTACAGTAATACGATCTACTTCACCTTGTTGGTATTTTTCAATCGTAGAGATTACATTGTCAAAACTTTCATCTGTAATTGGTTGGCTGTTTCCACCATTGTAGTCAGATCCGCCATTTGTAGAAATCAATGGACGTAATCCTGCCCAGCTAGATTCGATATCGTTGATTGTAATTCCAGCTGATGGGTAACGGTTGTTTACAACTTCCAACAAGTAGTCTACATCTTCTTGTTCTACTTTTGGTTTTGAGAAATCGCCTTTGTAATCTGTATCCGTTGTTCCAAAGTATGTTTTTTCTTCACGAGGAATCACGAATACCATACGGCCGTCGTTTTTGCCTGTGTCGAAGTAAGTTGGTTGTGGAACTTGTAATTTTTCACGGTCTACTACCAAGTGAACCCCTTTTGTTGGGCGCATTTGAGGAGCGGCGTCTGATTTAGCATCCATTTGACGGATCGTGTCAGACCAAGGACCGGTTGTGTTTAATACAATACGAGCTTTGATATCATATGTTTCGCCTGTTAATAAGTCTTCAACAGTTGCTCCGCATACTTTATTATTTTCATCGTGTAAGATACCGACAACTTTCGTACGGCTGACCATGTGTCCACCATCTTCAGCAGCACGTTTGATGTTTTCGATTACTAAACGAGCATCGTTGTTACGGTAGTCCAAGTATACTCCAGCACCTTGTAAGCCTTCGCTTTTCAGTTGCGGTTCGCGTTCCAGAACTTCGTCTTTTGACAACGTGTAGTTTTCGTATTTTGTTCCTGTAACATTAGCTAATCGGTCATACAAGTCCATAGCTACTTTTAATGAGAACATTGAGAAAGTAGAACCAGGTTCGTCATAGACTGGCAAAATCATTGGATCTGCTTTAGGGATGTGAGGCGCGATACCTTGAACAACAGCACGTTCTTGAACGGTATCAGCAACAACTTCTACGTCAAAGTTCTTCAAGTAGCGTAAACCACCGTGAACCAATTTTGTTGAACGAGAAGAAGTTCCTTCTGCAAAGTCCTGCATTTCCACAAGACCAGTCTTCAAACCTGAAGCAGCAGCTTGTAACGCTGTACCGGCTCCTGTGATTCCACCACCGATAATTAAGACGTCTAGCGTTTCTTCTTTTAATGCTTTGATGTCTTGTTGTCTTCTTTTAATTGAAAAAACCATGACTCTTTTCCCCCTTTAAGGATTTAGTGTTTGTTGGTTAAAAATGTTTTAGGGTTTGTGCTTTTAAACGAGCTGCACATAGCAGCCTGTTGATAAGTTTTTGTAGCCGTGAGGCTACGGTCATTAATTTGGTTTCTGCTTTTAAAACGAGTTGCGCGTAGCAGCCTACACGGTCTATAAGCCAATATCAACTGCCAGGCAAAAAGCGCCTGTCTGTTGATATTTTCTTATAACCGGTAGGCTAGACGCTACGCTCCACTCTCTGTTTGTTTCTACGGTTTGAATACTTGTGTTGCTTTTACGGCTAGTTTCCAGTTTTGGTATAATTTTTCGCGTTCTTCGTCGGTCATTTGTGGTTCGAATGTGCCGCCTTCTTCGTACATGTCTTTGATTTCTTCGATGCTTTCCCAGAATCCAACTGCTAGTCCAGCCATGTAAGCCACTCCTAGTGCTGTTGTTTCTAAGTTGTGAGCGCGTTGTACTTTTGTTCCAATGATGTCTGCTTGGAATTGCAATAACCAGTCATTGTTAGCTGCTCCACCGTCTACTTTTAATAGAGGAATGTCGATTCCTGCGTCTGTCTTCATTGTATCAATAACGTCGCGTGCTTGGTAAGCAATTGCTTGTAAAGTTGCTTTGACGAAATCTTCTCTGGTTGTTCCGCGAGTCAAGCCGAATACTGCTCCACGTGCTTCAGAATCCCAGTAAGGTGCGCCTAGTCCTGTAAAGGCTGGTACAACAAATACTTCGTTGTTGTTGTCTGATGATTTTGCCAGGTCTTCTGAGTCAGAAGAGTGTTCTAACATTTTCAATCCGTCACGCAACCATTGAACAGCTGATCCAGCTACGAAGATACTTCCTTCTAATGCGTAGTAGATTTTACCGTTGATTCCGTAACCAATTGTCGTCAACAAGTTATTATCTGATAATTGTGGTGTTTCACCAGTGTTCATTACCATGAATGAGCCTGTACCGTAAGTGTTTTTAACCATTCCTGGTTCGAATGCCATTTGGCCGAATAAAGCAGCTTGTTGGTCTCCTGCCATTCCAGCGATTGGAATTGAAGCTCCGTAGAAGTGGTAGTTAGTTGTGTGTCCGTAAACTTCAGAATTCGATTTTACTTCCGGCATCATTGCGCGCGGAATGTTCAATAGGTCTAAGATTTCTTGATCCCAGTCTAATTCATGGATGTTGAACAACATTGTACGACTTGCGTTAGAGTAGTCTGTTACAAATGAGTCTCCTCCAGTTAATTTCCAAGTCAACCAAGTGTCAACAGTACCGAATAACAATTCGCCTTTTTCAGCGCGTTCTTGAGCACCTTCAACGTGGTCTAAGATCCAACGGATTTTAGTTGCTGAGAAGTATGAGTCAATGATCAATCCTGTTTTCTTGTGGATCATATCTGCATGTCCGTCTTCGGCTAATTTAGCAGCGATTGGTGCAGATTGGCGTGATTGCCATACGATAGCGTTGTAGATAGGACGTCCTGTTTTTTTCTCCCAAACGATAGTTGTTTCACGTTGGTTTGTGATTCCGATACCTGCGATTTCAGCAGGTTTGATACCAGATTCGATAAATGCCCCTGCGATTACAGACTGCACTGAATTCCAGATTTCGTTAGGGTTGTGTTCTACCCAACCGCTTTCAGGAAAAATCTGAGTAAACTCTTTTTGTGAACTTCCAACGTTGTTAGCTTTTTTATCAAAGATGATAGCTCTTGAACTAGTTGTTCCTTGGTCAATAGACATGATATATTTTTTCTCAGTCATTTTAATAGTTCCTCCTTGTGTATGCAAACGATTCCTTCTTGATGTATTTATTGTAATACGTTTTCACACGAAAAAAATGTCATGTTTTTGGCGGATAAGCAAAATAAATGGCATTTTTGGATACCCTTACAAATAAAACAGCGTTTGGTATAGATAGATTTTGTTTTGTTAACCTTAATACAACAATGATTACAATATTTATTCAAATGATTGGTCTTGAATAATTGTGGCGGTTGTGGGGGTTTAGAACAATTTACTTGAATGAGTACTTACTAATGAAAGTAGAGTAAGATGAATGCGTTTTGTGCATAAGAGCTCTTATCACTCATAAGAATAGAAGTAATAGGGTCGGTTTTGTTAGTGAGAAGTGTTCTGTCTCAAAAGAATAGCGGTATATTGACTAGTTTTGTTAGTGAGAAGTCTCCTCACTAACAAGATTACTAAAAATCCAATCCTTTTTGTGAGTTAAAGCCTTCCTATCTCACAAGAATACACTCAACTCACATGATTTTAATTGTTAAAACTTCTATTAAACTAACCACACAAAAAAGACGCCATCCTTTTTGGAAAAGCATCTTTTTAAAGTGTCAGATTTTGAATGATGTTTTGGATGTTTTTCATGTCGAAAGACGATAATATTTCGGATAGCACATAGACTTCGGCTTTTCCGTAAGACGAATTATCTTTGACAGGCGCATTAGTCAGTACCAAGTCGTAGTCTTTTTTCGGCTGATACTTCTCTACATGAATGCCGTTGATGTGCCGCATATTCAAGATCAGCAGTTGATTCAAAGCTTCTGTGTAGATGGTTTCCATTTTCAGATCAATGCCGACTTTTTTGATCTTTGTCATATTAAACGTCACGATGGATAATAAACTGACGTATTTTAACAGCTCCATTTTCAACAAGCTGTCTTCCATTGATTCTTCGATCTCGAATTTGCCCATACTGATCATGCGCAGTTGTTCCGCGAATGAGATTAAGTCTTTTCCGGTGAACTGTTTTTCTTTCGATAAAATAGCGTCATATTCGTACACTTCGATAGCGCCTTTTAAGAAATACATTTTCGCATGGATCTGAGATAAGTAGTAAAACATCTCTCTTTCCAACATATAAGGGAGTCTGCGGAAGTTGTAATGGATGATGATCGTCTCCACTACATACGTATCGATCGTAGCAATTGGCGCGCGTCTGGCCCGCAGCAACGTATATTCATGGAAATCGTGTTCGGTCAATACTGGAAAAGCCAACATAAAAACGAAATGCAGCATAGCTTCTTCTTCGTCTACTTCGATTGAGTACCGACTGAAGTAGCGCAAGACCATCGAGCGCATTTTTTGATAAAAGTGGTCTTCCATATAGGGTTCCATCAATCGGCGCAACTCTTTGTAACCTTTCTTTTTGCTGTTTACGCGGTTTTTGCTGATATGAAGCCACACTTTCAATCGTTCTTTGCCTTCCGGCTCCAAGTCGATGCCCAAAAAGTTGGTAGTTGCTTGCAGCAATTTGGAGACTTGTTCGTCGTTTTTCTTCGCTGAACTGATTTCTTTGTCTGAGACATACAAGTAAAACTGATAGTAGAAATGGCGAATCTGCAGCTCTTCTCCTTGCAACCGTCCATTTCGGATTTTGATGCGGAACTCTTTTAAGTAGTCGTTCAGTTCTTTGATTTTTCGAAACAGGGAAGATTCGCTGATCATGAGTTTTTGCGTCAATTGCACGATTGAAAATTCTTGATGCCGATACAAGTAGCTGATGATTTTCACTTTGACCGATTCTTTTAAGTAGACTTGATAGATCTGAGCAAGAGAAAATTCGCTGCTCATGAACAAGGTGATCATCGGTCCATCAAAATCCACTCGGACGCTTTCTTTGAAAGGCTCCAAGCGATAAGCCAACGATGCCAAGTCTTTGTCTAAAGAAGCTCGAGAAACTTCTAGATAGTCGACCATGTCGTTGTGGCTGACTTCTCCTCCGCTCAACACGAGTTTTTTCATCAAATTCACTTCTCTGATTTCATGCTTCTCAAGAAAATTTTCAACTTTCATCCGTATCCCGCCTTATGTTTGGCCAAGCAACTAAGTTTGTCGTTTCAATAGTATTGGTAAAGGTTGGATGGAAAAAGAATTCTTTTTGACTTAGATCCTCCAACGTTTGATTTGTCTGGATAGCAAGAGCAAGTGTGTTGATTTTTTCCAGTACATCCGCTTTAGAGACCAGTTGAGCGCCCAACAGCTCTCGCGTTTCTTCATTATATACGTATTTGATCAGTACCTCTTCTGCAAATGGCAGACTGTTGGCAGGAACGATCTGTCGTTTGACACCAATAGACTGATCAGAAAATAAGCTGTCAGATTCGGTCATCCCTGTGCTTGCGATATGGTAGCCAAACGCCGACGTGCCGATCGTGCGCAATGATCCTTTGAACGGCATCACTGGTCTGACGAGATTAGCTGCCGCGACGATTCCTGTCCGTACGGCATTGTTCACTAGGGGAATGTACATCGCTTCTTCTCCCATACAAGAAGGCAATTGGATACAGTCTCCTACCGCCAGTACATCAGGATGTGAAGTCCGCAAGTATTCGTCTACCGCGATCGTGTGGTCCATGTGCAAGTCGATCTGACCGTCTAAAAAGCTCAAGTCTGGTCTGACATTGACCGCTAAAATGGCTGTATCGCTTTCAATGTTTCCGCTGCCCAATTGAATTTCCAGTTTGTCTCCTGCTTCTTTAATAGAAGAAACTGTTTGATTCATGTACAGCGCCACACCGGCTTCTTGCATTTCTTCTTGGATCGGCTGGATCATGTCTTTGTCGAAGTATTTGAACAAGACATAGTCCATATTTTCGACTAACGCCACTTGCTTGCCGTTTTTTGTCAGCAAGTCAGCTGCTTCTACGCCGATCTGCCCGCCGCCGATGATGGTAACGTGCTGGCTGGCTTGTAATTTTTCCAGAGCATCTTCCGCCCCTTTTAGACGTTTGTATTTCAGTACGCGGTCTGAGCCGCTTCCTTCGATTTTGTGCGACAGCTGGCTCGAACCGGTCGCGATGATCAATTTGTCATAAGCCATAGTAACAGCTTCATTATCACAGCGGTATGTCAGGTGTTTGTTCACGGTATCGACTTTTTCGACGGTTGACTCCAACAAAATCTTGATACGTCTTTGTTCCAAGTCAGCTTCTTTAATGAAATAAGCTTGCGACAGCGAGTCGATTTTTTTATCCAAATACAAATGCAGTCCATTAGGGATGTAGCCTAATTTAGTCTGCTTCTCCAACAAGCTGATCTCAGCGTTCGGGTGGTGTTTACGCACTTCTAAAGCTGCCGTTACGCCAGCAAATGAAGCACCGATAATGGCTACTTTCATATAGAGACTCCTTTGAATTCGTTTGACTTCAGTATACCATGTTCTTTTATTTAAAAAAGAGCTGGCGTCCATAAAAAAGACTTCCTCTTCATTAAAGGAAGTCTTTTGCTGCGTGTGATCAAGCTCAATTTTTGCTGTGCTTTTTGCACTTTATTTTTTTATCTTTGGGATATTCTTTTTCATCCGGTTTCGTGCTACAATAACTTGAACTTATTTAGAGATTCATATCTAAGGGTATGGACTGTAAAATTGCCTCTTTGTCCCCAGTCACCTCAATAAATTGGATTTCTCTAGCTAAGATAGTGTTCAAGTGTTCAAAAGTGTACTGATTCTTTCGTAAGACCGTATCAAAAGGGCAGTCTAATATCCCGTCCGCATTTACAATGACATCTCTATTGTCTACGTTTAAGCGAATGGTTTCATGTTGACCGATAATGACGTAAAAATAATACTTCTGCTGCGAGTTATCTGTAGTACCTTGCTGCTGTTCACTTAACATCGTTATTCGCCTACCTTCTTATAAAAACTCTTATCTGCCAAATCTTATTAACTTTCCACATTTTTAGAGTCGAATAATAAGCACTTCATATAGTAGTATACCTATTGGCATCATCACCTGAACAAAATGTGACAATAGTAACTACAATACATTAAAGGAGCAATCTATATGTCCTACCAACCGATTCCAATTGGCACAACATTAAAAAAAATCCGAGAAAATAAGGGATATACACAAAAACAAATCTCAGACGAAAAGATGGCTCGATCGACTTACACCAAATTTGAAAATGACATCATCAGTCCTACTCTGCCTAAATACCTAGCCATCATAGACCATATGGATATTTCGCACGAAGAGTTCATGTATATTTTGCATGATTATCGTTTAGGAGAAAAAGAACACATTTTGCATTTGTTTAAAAAATTGGAAGAATGTCCTTCTCATGAGCTATTGGATGAGATTATTGAAAAAGGGGAGACTCTGGTTAGAGAGAGGTACGACCAACTAGTGTTGGATATTTTGAATGCCAGCCGGGGATACAAAGTACTTCTGGAAGAACACGATTTAAAAAAAGCGAAAGAATACGCTGAAAAAGTTTGGGAACGAATGGCAACACTGGACAACTGGTACTTAGCAGAATTGCATGTCATCAACAGTATCTTATATTTATTTGATAGTGAAACTGCTGTCGCATTTACTGACCGAGCGGTGAAGATCCTTTCAAAATATAAAGATTTTGATGAGGCCGTCACTTTGCGCAACAGCTTTTTGCTGCATGTGACTAACTTGTTGATGATGGATAAGAAGTATGAGCAGGCTTTGACTTACTTAAATATATTGGAAGCAGCAAATATTATGTTGGAATGTCCTATCCTGTGGGGGATCACACTGATTCGTAAAGAAGTGTGTATGACTAAAATAGGAGATCTTTCTGAACCGGGGCTGATCAAAAAAGCGGTCCAGCTGTTTGATTGCTTGAACCAGCCGGATCTAGCACGATATGCGGAAGAAAATCCGGAAAATGTATATAACCTTTACGCTCGTTTTCCGATCGCACAGATAAAAGTAGTACTAGTTTAAAAAAGAGGCTGGAATATTTTCCAGCCTCTTTTGTTTATAGATTTATCTATGAATGCATGACGCAATAATTAGTTACGACGTCCGCCGCGTCCGCCGCGTTTGCCTTCAGTGTTGCGTTTCAATGACGTCAGACGATCGTCACTGTCTTTTAAGAATGAACTCATCAATGTATCAAAGTCTTCTCTCTTATCTTTTTGTGCGTAAGAAGAACGATTCGTTTTTTGGTAACCTTGTCCTCTTGAAGGAGAACTTCCTCTATCGTTGCTTCGTTGATAATTACTGCTTGGTCTTGAACTTGAACTTGGTCTAGAGCTTGTAGCTGCGCTTGGTGCACTTGTTGGCGCTGCTGTTTCTGGTTGATCAACTGCTTTACGAATAGATAGACCAATTTTACCATCAGTACCGATTGTTAACACTTTAACCGTTACTTCATCTCCAACACTTAATACATCATGGATATCTTTTACGAAACTGTCAGATATCTCACTAATATGAACCAACCCTGTTTTTCCATTACCCAAATCAATAAACGCACCAAAATTTGTAATTCCTGTTACTTTTCCAGGAACTTTACTACCGACTTCAATTGACATATAAAATTCATTTCCTCCTTGAATACTAGTACCGTCATTATAGCATGACTTCGTTTACACATAAAGCTTTTTTATTCTTACTCACTGCTGCAGCAGTTGCTATTGCCGCTTTTTGCAGCAAATGAACTATCTTAGTTCTGATCAGCTGTTTCTGTTGTTTCATCGCTTTTAGCGGAATCAGACTCTTCTTGTGTTTCCTCTTTTTGAGTTTTAGCCGCGTTATCTTCAGGGAAACTAAATATAATCTCGCCTTCCTTGGATAAGTAATATTGGCTTCTAGCTAATTTAGCTATGTATTCATCATCTTGAAGCTTTTTGACTTCATTTTGAAGATTTTCTTGAGTTGCCTCCACTTGATCCAGCTCTTCAGCTGCTGTTACTTTTTGTGCATCCAAGTCGGAAATCAGCTTCGTATTTTTCACTAAATTCATAGACAAGCCTGCGATAAACAAGCCGCTTATGACTGCGATACTAGCTATACGTCGCTTCCGCTGTTTTCTAAACTTATTTTCACGATGAGCTTGAACCGTTTTAGTTTTAGTATACTCGTTTCTTAACTGTGTTACCTTGCTTCTTTTTCTCTCTTTCATCCCTTACACCTCAATACGCGATTATTTTTTATCGGCTGATTGACCATACTCTTTAAGTGTAACAATTTTTGCTATTTTTATCTCGTTAGACGATTTTTTGAACAACATTGTATTTTCTATCTGCAAATGGATTTCGTCTTCATTCTCTAAAAAGCTGATAAGCCATGAAAAAGACTGATACCGCCACCCATCTGATCCTGCCAACATTATACCAAGTATGCCTTTACATTTCTATCAGGTTTTCAAAAATTTTCAGCATATTTTGTCTATGGATAGTCTTTTTTTGCTTACGTATGATTATTGGGTGCTTTTTTCGGCCATAAGCTCGGTCGTTTGTCTGCTCATGGCTGAGTTGCGGTCGTGGTTGGTCCATGAGCTCGGTCTCTTCCTCGCTCATGGCTGTTTACTTGAAGCCGTTCGGCCATGAAGATGAGTTATTATGAGCTCATGGACTTTTTAGCAGTTTTTCTGCTCAGAAGCAGACACCGAAACACTTATTACCCAACTGCACCCTCATTAAAACCTTGAACCCTTCTTTTACTTAATAAGGTTTCAGCTTTTCGGGCACGAAAAGTATCCTTTCTGCCTTGAACGTTTGGTTTTGGTTGCTCATGGCCGAGTTGCGAGCATGTTTGGTCCATGAGCTTCGTTATTTCTCCGTTCATGGCTGTTTACTTGAAGCGGTTCGGCCATGAAGAGTTTTGAATTCGAGCTTATGGCTTTTTCAGCAGTTTTTCTGCTCACCAGCAGACATCTAAACACTTATTACTCAAGTGCATCCTCATTAAAACCTTTAAGCTTTCTTTTATCTAATGAGGATTTCAGCTTTTCGGGTACGAAAAGTATCCTTTCTGCCTTGGGCTGTTGGTTTTTGTTGCTCATGGCCGAGTTGCGAGCATGTTTGATCCATGAGCTTTGTTATTTCTCCGTTCATGGCTGTTTACTTGAAGCGGCTCGGCCATGAAGAGGAATTGCTTCGAGCTCATGGCCTTTTCAGCAGTTTTTCTGTTCACCAGCAGACACCGAAACACTTATTACCCAACTGCATCCTCATTAAAAACCTTCAAGCTTTCTTTTGTCTAATGAGGATTTCAGCTTTTCGGGTACGAAAAGTATCCTTTCTGCCTTGAGATGTTGGTTTTGGTTGCTCATGGCCGATTTACAAGCATGTTTGGTCCATGAGCTTCGTCATTTCCCCGTTCATGGCTGTTTACTTGAAGTTGTTCGGCCATGAAGAGGAATTGCTTCGAGCTCATGGCCTTTTCAGCAGTTTTCTGCTCACCAGCAGACATCGAAACACTTATTACCCAACTGCATCCTCATTAAAAACCTTCAAGCCTTCTTTTATTTAATAGGATTTCAGCTTTTCGGGTACGAAAAGTATCTTGATTAAATTTGCGCGCACTTTTAAAGATTTAGAGACTAAAAAAGGAGCGCACTTTATCAGAGCGCTCCCCTAAGCATACAATTTTTTTGTTCTACACCATCTAGCTATGGTTAAAATCTAAATGGCTAGGCTAATACTAACTTTTAACATTTCTGGAAGAAATTTCTGTACCAATGTCATAATGTAGAGAACCGGTTATTTTTCTGTATTGCTTAAGATAGTATACATTTCGGCTGCTTCATCTTTTTTAGTCGTTTCGACCAGCTTGTCGATGCGGATGACAAGTGTGCGGTTTCCGAAAGCAATCGTTAACTCGTCGCCTTCTTTGACTGTAGAAGATGATTTTGCAACAGCTCCATTGATTTGGATGCGGCCTTTGTCGGCAACTTCTTTAGCAACGGTACGGCGTTTGATGATGCGAGAAACTTTTAGGAATTTATCTAATCTCATAAACCTAGCTCCTTTTCTTTTGCTTTGATTTTTTGCCAGATGGCATCTACTTCTTCAACTGTGTTGGCTTCGACCCCGTCAAATACATGCGGATGCCGGCGCCGTAATTTGGTATTGATGGCTTCTAGAACATCTTCCAAAGTAAAAGTTCCTTTTGATTCTGCGTAACTCGTTTGATATAAGATGTGGCACAATAAGTCGCCCAATTCCTCCGCCATATTGCGAGAATCATTGTTGTAGATGGCTTCTACGAACTCGTCCACTTCCTCATGCAAGAACGGGATCAGCGTTTCATGTGTCTGCTGCTTGATCCAGATGTCGCCGCCTTCTCCGGTGATCTCATCCAAATAAAATTGCAGCGTTTGAAACGACTTAGTGCGCTCGTCTTGCTTTAAGGCCGGTATAAACAACACGCCTGAGTTGGAATACATTTGGAAAGAGGGTTCTTCATTCAATGCGAACCATTCTACGTGTTCTTCTTCGGTTCCGGGGTTTTCAACAAAAGCTATCCGGTGAGTCGAAGGGTACTTTTTGTCCAGGATAGACGCCACTAATCCTAGCGCCGGTACTTCATAGATACCGTCAATGATCACGGATTGGCCCAAAACAACTTGGTCACCGTCCAGCTTGTTCACCGGAATCCACTGAAATCCAGCTGAGGCATCTTGTTCAACTGCCGTAAAAACAGCTTCTAGTACAGATAATTTCATATGCTTCCCTACTTTCTCAATACTCTTTTGCCAAATGGGAGTGATAACCATTCCCGCAGCGTCAAGAGTTTGAATGAAATAATGGCTTTAACGAAAACTGCCGCACCTGCCGCTACTCCCAACAGAACGAATACAAACGAACCCAGACGGTCAGCGTTCAAACCAGTTAAGCTGACTAGACTAACAGTCGCTAGAACAGCTGCTCCCATAATGAACGAACTGGCGGCTAACTTCCAGCCGAATCCTTTTGCAAAGACCGCTATTTTGATTGAGTCCGTCAGTTTCCACCAGCTGAAAGCCAACGTAGACAACAGCGCCAAAACGGTTCCCAGACTAGAACCTGCTGTTCCTAATAATACCACTAATGGAGTGTTGAGGACGCTTTTGACCACTAGCCCCAGCAGCAAACC
Source organism: Desemzia sp. AGC72 (assembly GCF_057334175.1). Taxonomy (NCBI): domain Bacteria; kingdom Bacillati; phylum Bacillota; class Bacilli; order Lactobacillales; family Carnobacteriaceae; genus Desemzia; species Desemzia sp. AGC72. The sequence goes on along the minus strand of NZ_JBHFIG010000001.1, from coordinate 181,184 downwards.
AACAAAAGCCAAGCGGTGCTGATTGCGGCTTTGGAAAATAGCGTTCACTGCTCCAATCAAAGAGGCTGCAAATACAGACACTACATAAATAGCGATCGTTACATTGCCTTCTTTATCACCAAACAGCGTGTGGTTCAAGTAAGGCGTCAAAACGATCATCCCGACAGTTGCAGCTGCAGCGATCGTAGTCGTGATGCGCAAGAAAGACTTCGCGATATGGTTAAAGTCGTTCGTCTTTCGTTCGATCACACTGGTCGTTAATGTCGGCAGTAAACTAGAAGAAAAGGCTGTGGCTACGACCATCCCTAATTGAACAAGCGGCTGCCCTCTGTCGTAAACCCCTTTGATGCTCCGCGCAGCAGCTGGGCTGATTCCCGATTGGACTAATCCGTTATACAACGTGAACGAGTCGATCAATTGCAGCAAGATCAGCATCGCACTCAATAAGCACAGCACTAATCCTTCTGTTCCCAATCGTTTCAATAGTGTTCGGTATGTCGGTATGGGAATTGAGTCTGTATACATGACACCAGAAAATGGACTCTTTCTGTGATGAGATGCCATAAACGCCACCATCGTCACCGTTGCAGCCATCCCTGCGATCCATGCGCTGCTCATGGCATCAGCGCCCATTTGATAAACGGAATCTTTGCTGGTTGTATAAGTATACGCCACCAGTAAAATCACGGCTACTCGCACCACTTGTTCAACGACTTGAGAGACTGCAGTAGGAATCATTTGAAAAGTGCCTTGGAAATAACCGCGGGACACCGATAAGAAAGGCACCAGCAGAAATTGCCATGACACGGCTTGGATGATGCCGCTGAGTTGACGGTCTCCCATCCCGTCTGCGATCCTGCCTGCGCCAAGATACAAGGCTAGAAAGATCCCAAGGGAAAAACCCGCTAACAGGATAAACAACCGTTGTTGGATTTTTTGCTGCAGACTTGCAGGAGTTTCTGCAATGATTTTGGACAAGAAGACCGGCAAACCGTTCAGAGCCAGCGTCATCCCTAACCCATACAGCGGGTAAATTTGTTGGTAGACGTAAAAGCCCGTATTGCCGACCAAATTTTGGAAGGGGACTCGATAAACGGCACTAAGGACTTTTGCTATAAAAGCAGCGATCGTTAAAATGACCGCACCATTCATCGTTTTTTTCAGCTGCTGGTTTCCCATACATTTCCCGCTTTCTCGTTAGATTAGTTATTTTTCTCTTTTTCTTTGATGCGATATTCCGCAATCTGCTGCACAAATTTCTCAATGTGCCCTAGCCATTTGTAAATGGATTTGAGGTAATCTTTTTCTAAGCGCAAAGTTACTTTCAGCTGATCTTTTGCAGCTGCTACATTAGCTTTCAACGGTACTTCGCTTAACGCACGGAACGTTTCTTCTCCTGGAAGAGTCTTCGTGCCTTCTTTTGAGAAGGTGATCTCCACTTCGTCGTCTTTGCGTCGGATGTTTTCGACCAGCGCATATTCTCCGTAGTATTTGATGAGACCGATCGTCAACAGATCCGCTACTTCATCAGGGAAGTTGCCGAAGCGGTCGATCAAGTCATCTTGCAGCTGCACATATTCCTCGTGACTGTCCAGCTCGCGAATCCGTTTGTAGATCTCGATTTTTTGACGTTGATCCGAGATGTATTCATTCGGCAAGTATGCATTGATGCCCAAGTCGATTTCCACCTTGGTTTTCTTCTCTTTTTCTTCTATGCCGCGTTTACGCACAACAGCTTCGCTCAGCATTTCAGAGTACAAATCAAATCCGACTGAATCGATAAATCCATGCTGTTGTTTCCCAAGCAAGTTTCCGGCTCCACGGATCGACAAGTCGCGCATCGCGATCTTGAATCCTGAACCTAACTCTGTAAAGTCTTTGATTGCTTGCAGACGTTTTTCGCTGACTTCATTCAAGACTTTATCTTGCTGGTACATCAAGTAAGCATAAGCCACTCGGTTGCTTCGGCCCACTCGCCCTCTCAATTGATACAACTGCGATAAGCCCATGTGGTCCGCGTTTTCGACAAACAGCGTGTTGACATTCGGCATATCTACCCCAGTCTCAATGATCGTCGTAGTGACCAGCACATCATGTTGGCCATCTACAAATTCATACAACACGTTTTCCAGTTGAGATTCTGTCATTTGCCCATGCGCATAAGCGATACGCGCGTCTGGAATCAACGCTTCCAGTTCACTCACTCGTCTTTCAATCGTTTCTACTCGGTTGTAAAGATAGAATGCTTGCCCGCCACGAGCCATTTCACGCTCGACAGCTTCTCTTATGGCACCTGGATTTTGTTCCATGACATACGTTTGGACAGGGTAACGACTGGACGGCGGAGTCTCGATAACTGACAAGTCACGCACTCCCAGCATCGACATATGCAATGTTCTCGGGATAGGCGTAGCTGTCAATGTCAATACATCGACTTGTTCTTTTAGAGCTTTCAATTTTTCTTTGTGTTTTACACCAAATCGCTGCTCTTCATCAATGATCAATAGCCCCAGATCACTGAACTCCAAGTCATTCGACAGCAAGCGGTGTGTTCCCACGACCACATCTATCTGCCCATTTTTGATGCCTTTCATTGTTTCCGCTTGTTGTTTTTTAGTTCGGAAACGACTCATGATCGAAACGTTGACCGGAAAATCAGCAAATCGTTCCACCATTGTTTCGTAATGTTGCTGCGCTAAGATCGTTGTCGGCACTAAAAAGGCGGCTTGCTTGCCTTCTTGAACGGCTTTAAAGACAGCTCTTAGAGCGACTTCCGTTTTACCGTACCCAACGTCTCCGACCAATAAGCGATCCATCGGTTTTTTCCGTTCCATGTCGCGTTTGATCTCTTCCGTACTTCTCAACTGGTCTTCCGTTTCTGAATAAGGGAAGGCATCTTCGAATTCTTTTTGGTATTCCGTGTCTGGCCCAAATGCATACCCAACTTCTTGATCGCGTGCTGCATACAGCTGGATCAATTCATCAGCAATATCTTCTACTTTACTGGCTACTTTATTCTTCGTTTTAGTCCATTCTGTTCCGCCAAGTTTGTTGACTTTAGGTTTCTTAGATTCAGAAGATACGTATTTTTGCAGCAAATTCAACTGCGTGACCGGGATGAACAATTTGGCATCGTCTTTATAGATGATGGACATGTAATCTTGATGGACCCCATTGATCTCCAAAGTTTCCATTCCGACATATTTCCCGATACCATGGTTTACGTGAACAACAAAGTCGCCAGGGTTCAGCTCGCTGTAGCTTTTGATCCGTTCCGCGTTGGTCATTGTTTGACGGCGAGTCGGCTTTTTCTTCGCTACTTTATTGAACAATTCGCGCTCTGTCAGCAAGACAAATTTCTCTGTCGGCAGCTCAAATCCATTACGGAAATTTCCGATCACGATTTGGACTTGTCCGGTTTCTACAGCATCTGCATCGACGATCTTACTATGGATCTCAAAGTCTTCAAATGTCTGATGCACTTTTTGCGCTCGTTCGTTGGTCGGAACGGTCACTAAAACCGTATGGTGCTGTTTTTCCCAACGTGTCATCTCTGTTTTCAACAACGGCATTTGACCGAAGAATTGCTGCATGTTGCGGTATTGGAAAGCATGTATCGCATCAAATCGCACGTTCCCCATACCTTTTTGGAACAAGACGAAATACAAGCGGTCTGTCTCCGTTTCTTTAATAACAGTTTTAAAATCATGCGAAAACTTTTGGTTCTGCAAAATTTGACGAGCGCCTAATTTGTTAACGACCCACTCGGCTTCTTCCGTTTCTGCATGGCGTTCCGCTTCCAAAATACGCGGGTAATCGTCCATAATGATCACACTGTCTCTAGACATGTAATCTAAGATACTATTTTTTTCGTTGTAAATATAATCAGTGTACATCACCAATTCATTGATTGGCTCTCCATAATTGAAAGCATCCAAAATCGGTGCCAGGTTCTTAGCAAACAACTGTTTATCGGCATCATCTGTGATCAAGCTTTTATTGCGTTCTACCGCATCGTTGAAAGCACCAGCATTTTGCTGCAGCAGCTCTTTCGTATAAATCGTATCGCTCGCCGGCAAGATTTTGATGGATTCGATCGAGTTCACAGAACGCTGCGAACCGACATCAAAGAACCGCATCGAATCGACCTCGGTATCAAATAAGTCAATACGAACCGGATTCTCTTCCGTTAGAGGATAAATGTCGATAATTCCTCCACGAATACTGAACTCTCCATGATTTCCGACTAATTGCTGGCGCACATACCCCATATCGACCAGCTTCTGTGCCAGCTGACCAGGGTCTAGTTCGCCGCCCATTTCTACTTCAAATGAATTCTCTTTCCATAATTCCACAGACGGTAATAATTTGCGCACACCTGCTACTGGAACTAGTACGATCCCGGGTTTTCCTGACAACAAAAAATCCATAGCCGCAATACGTTCGCTGCGGGCTTCTGGTGATGCAATGGCCATTTCTGCATACACCATTTCATCTACCGGGAAAATGTGCAACTGATTTTCATCAACCATTCCGCTGAAATCTTCCATCAATTGATTGGCATGAAATAAATTATGCGCGATCACAACGATCGGCTTTTGCTTTTGCTCTAAGATGGCAGCTATAACTAAAGTTCTCGCTGAACCAGACAAACCGGTAATCAGTTGTGATTGCTTCTTACCAATAGGATCGATGACTGCTTTGACATTATCCATACCAGCCAGTAACTGTACTACATCTCCCATATTAAATTTCCTCCGTTTGCATCTTCTGCATTAGTTAAAATGATTCATCGTATCAATAAATTCATGACCTTCCAGCCAATAGTTCGTTGCTTCAGCACTTTTTCTGACAGCATTCAACATGTCTTCGTGCACTTCTTTTGAAAATCCGCTCAACACATGCTGAACCACTGTTTGATTAGGATACGGACGATCGATTCCGATTCGGATACGGTTGAAATTTTGCGTTCCAATGTGTTGGATGATGCTCTTGATTCCGTTGTGTCCGCCAGCACTTCCTTTTTGACGCAAGCGAACTTTTCCGACCGGCAAATCTAAATCATCATAGATCACTAGTAAATCTTCTACATCTACATTGTAATAATCCATTAAGGGTCGAACAGCTCTTCCAGATTCATTCATGAAAGTTTGTGGTTTAATGAACAAGGTTTTTTCTCTGCACACCCAGCCTTCTGCTATATCTGCTTCAAATTTTGATTTGTTAAAAGTGAATTTGTGTTGATAAGCTAATTCATCTAATGTAATAAAACCAATATTGTGTTTTGTGTCTTGATATTTTTTCCCAGGGTTCCCTAGGCCTACAATCATCTTCATTGTGCACTCTCCAATTTGATAGTTAATGGACGCAAAAAAGCGCTGCACGAAACAACTTCCGCCCAGTACCACTCTTTTTTTACTTTCAACTAGTATAGCACAATTCAAATCACAAAAGGAATAGAATGCTTGATTTAAAAAGTTTATGAAACTTTTCACATGATAGCGTTTTAATTAATAGTTAACTCTGTAAAAAAGATTTCTTTTCAAGTATACTGAAAGTAGTTCAAAGAGGATCTAACATACTTACAAAGATTATGGGGGAATTGAACATGGAGACTAAAAAAAACAACGACAATCAAAAAATTATTTTGGTGGGAGACGGAGCAGTAGGTTCTAGTTACGCATTTGCTCTGGTCACACAAAATATTGCTCAAGAATTAGGGATTATCGACATCGACAAAGCAAAAACGGAAGGTGACGCATTAGACTTATCTCATGCTTTAGCTTTTACTTCTCCAAAAAAAATCTACTCTGCTAGCTACAGCGACTGCCACGATGCAGATATCGTCGTCATCACTGCAGGAGCAGCACAAAAACCCGGCGAAACTCGTCTGGACTTAGTAAAGAAAAATATGCGCATTTTTAAAGACATCATCGGCCAAATCATGGACAGCGGATTTGACGGTATTTTCTTAGTGGCTACAAACCCAGTAGACATCTTGACTTATGCAACATGGAAATTCTCAGGTCTTCCAAAGCACCGCGTTATTGGAACTGGTACATCTCTAGACAGTGCTCGTTTCCGTCAAGAGATCGCTACTCTACTGGACGTTGATGCGCGTAACGTTCATGGCTATATCTTAGGCGAACACGGAGACACTGAGTTTCCTGTTTGGTCACATGCTAACGTTGCCGGCTTACAGATTTACGAATGGATCAAAGAAAATCCTGGCGTAGACGAACAAGCTTTAGTAGATGTGTTCTTCAAAGTTCGTGACGCAGCTTACGACATTATCGAGAAAAAAGGAGCCACATTCTATGGTATTGCCGTAGCGATGACGCGTATCACTAAAGCTATTTTGGACAATGAGAACGCCGTATTGCCGGTTTCTGCTTATTTAGACGGCGAGTATGGCCAATCAGATGTTTACATCGGTGTTCCAGCCATCATCAACCGTCAAGGAATCCGTAAAGTCGTAGAAATTCCATTAAACGGCTCTGAACTAAACAAAATGTCTCACTCCGCTGAAACTTTAAGAAAAGTTGGTTTAGAAGCATTGGAAGAAGTTATGAACGACTAAGTTTTTTGGGAGCCCTCCACTTATTGGAGGGCTTTTTTGATGGTGTCGTATTAATTTTCAGCCAGGAGCATGGTAGTTGGTCTGCTCATGACCGAAAACCAACATTAATGTGCCATGAGCCAGTTATTTTGTTGGCTCATGGCTGAAAGGCTAGTTCACTTCGGCCATCAGCACTTTATTTACTCTCTTCATGGCTGAAAAACGGCCTGCTCTTCAATATAAACCACATTAAAAAGATCAAGCTGAAAGCAGGCGATTTGTGAGCCTGCTTTCAGCTTGATCTTTTTCCGATATTCTTTTCAAAAGTCGTCAATTTTAAGTCATTTATTTTTTAAGACTTGTCGTATTCTCTTTTCCGGAATCATCCCACCACACCATACTTTTATAGCAGAAACAGCTACTTTACGTTCGGGAAACAAGATTTGATACTCTTTCACATGACGCTTGATTGCTTCTTGAACCCTTTCTTTGTGTCCGCACTGCTCACAGCAGATCGATTGATGTCTAGGTGCCAACGACTCAATAAATGAATTGCAGTTTAAACAAATCATTCCTTTTTTCAACTTTTCGTATCGGTACTGAGGCAAGTTGTCTTCGTACTTTTTAGGTTGGTTTAAACTGTATAGTTTATTTGCGAGTATCGTATGCGCATGAGTCAACGGTTCTAAATTTTTTTCTACTTGTTCGAAGTAGCTCTTTATATTTGTCGGTAAAACAAGATGAGAAAAGTAAGGAGCTTCATACAAAGAAAAACTTGGATTTACATATACAAGAACAGCTTCAACCGGTATATGACCAAAATTGAGTTCTTTGAACAACTGTTTCAGTAATAGTTTGCTGCGCGGAAGTCTCAGCAGGGGGTTATAAATTTCTATTTTAGAATCTAGTTTGTATAGGCACTCTTCTCTATAAAGATACTCTCCTTCATAATTTTTCACCTCACATAAAACAACCGTTTTGCTGGTGATGATCATCGTATCTAATTGAACATCAACGCCTCCAATTGTGAAGGACAAATCTTTAAGCACTATGCAATGTTTCATTTTATCCGTTATGCCGTCTAAACAACATTCACCACCATACCCTTTTGACAAATTCATATAGCGGACGTGATATTTTTGTTCTAAAGTCATTCGCTTCTTGAGCGCCTCTAACACTAGTAAATCATACGGCTTTCCCCTCTTTTTATTGATCATCCCAGCACCTCACAAATTTAACTATCTTCATCTATAAGATACGCAAATGAAATGAGATTTAGCGTATAAAAATCTTTAGTGAAGATGCTTTTGGGTAATTGTCTTTCCCTCTTATAGATCAAGCAAAAATCAACTGCTTTTCGGCCATCAGCTGTTTTAGATGCCCCTTCATGGACGGATATGCCCGAGCTGTCGGCCATGAGAGTCTGAATTTCCTGCCTCGTGGCCGAACACGCTTATCCAAACAGCCATGAGCACTCTACTTTCTCTCCTTATGGCCGAAAACACCCCAACCTAACTAAAAAAGCTCCACCTCTCTGGAGAATTCCAAGGAGGTGGAGCTTAAATTCACTGGTACTATTCACCAGCCAATTGGTAAATAGCTTCTGCATAGATTTCCATTGCTTTGTATAATTCGTCTAATGGCAAGGCTTCATTTTCTTGGTGAGCCAAGCTTTTTGAGCCTGGGAAGTGTGCGCCGAACGCTACCATGTTTGGCATTTGGCGAGCGTATGTTGCTCCACCAGATACAAATGGTTCTGTTTGGTCACCAGTTTTTTCTTGGTAAACACTCATCAGTGTTTTTACTAATTCGCTGTCTTTTTTCACGTATAGTGAAGGAATTGAGTCGTATTCTTCGTACATCAAGCCGTAATCTTCCGCTGCTTTAGTAATTCCTGTAACTAATTCTTCTTTGTCATACGTTACTGGGTAGCGGATGTCCAACGTAATCACTGATTTATATTCGTCGATCACTAATTTACCTGTATTCAACGTCATTTCTCCAGATACTTCATCTTTGATTTCGCCTAAAAGACTGTAGCCGTTTGTTTCGTTGCCAATTTTTTCAGCAATGAAACGCAAAGCCGGGTGCGACTCTAATTTGTTCAATCCTTGAACTAATTTGTTGATTGCATTGATTCCTTCGCCTGAAACGCTTGAGTGAACGGATTTACCTTTGACGATAATTTTTTCGTCTTCTTCAACGAACTCAACATCTAGTTGTTTCAATTCGTCGGCTAAATCTGCTGCTTTGTCGCCATCGTAGATTGCTTCGCCGGGAACCACGTTTGAAGCTTCTCCTAATGCCAAACTCAATGAATCGCTGCCTGGACCGATCAAGTTGATTTCCCATAATCCTTTTTCAGCATAAGTCAAAGGGAATACACCATCTGGAACAAATCCTAATGATGGAATCTCTTCTTTTTTCGTATATTGTTCCATACAACGCCATAGACTTTCCTCGTCTGTCCCGAATATGAAGCGAATACGTTTATTGAATGTCACACCAGCGTCTAGAACCGCTTTGAAAGCATATAATGCAGCTATCGTTGGTCCTTTGTCATCTTGAGTTCCGCGACCGTAGATTACGCCGTCACGAACATCGGGTTCAAATGGAGGAGTGATCCATTTAGCTAAGTTTCCGCCTGGAACGACATCTAAATGACAAAGAATACCCAGCATTTCTTCCCCTTCACCGTATTCTGCATACCCGTAATAACCTTCTGGATCAATGAACGTTCTCATGCCTAATCGTTCAGAGATTTCCAATGCTTTTTCTAAACACTCTTGGATTTTTTCTCCGAATGGCGGGAAACTCGAACCGTCTCCATCATTTACTGAACCGATAGCAATCAGCTCTTTAAGTGCTTCAATACTTTCTTGCTGGTGATTTTCTTTTACCCATGTTGTCATTCTTTGACCTCCTAGCTGAATTTTAATCTTAAATAAATAGTACCACAAAAAAAGAACGAACATATACCCTAATAGGTTAAACATTGAATGAATATACAAAAAAACTGAACTTGCGTATGCGCAAGTCCAGTCGATGTTGATTATTTGTTGTAGTTAGATGGGAATTTCTTTTCAAATAGTGGGCTGACAGATTTATTTTCATGAATCCGTTTAATGGCATCTCCCATTAATTCGCTTACGCTGATTTGAACGATTTTTTCACTCATTTTGTCCTCAGTGAGTTGAATCGAGTCCGTAACAATAACTTTTTTCAACACTGAATTTTCAATCCGTTCGATCGCAGGACCTGATAAAACTGGGTGTGTACAACATGCATAAACTTCTGTTGCACCCGCATCTTCTAAAGCTTGAGCAGCTAAAGTGATCGTTCCAGCAGTATCAATCATGTCATCGATCAAAATACATTTTTTGCCTTCAACGTTACCAATAATATTCATTACTTCTGCTACGTTTGCTTTAGGGCGACGTTTGTCGATAATCGCAATTGGAGCTTTCAGGAATTCAGCTAATTTACGAGCACGAGTAACTCCACCATGGTCTGGTGAAACAACTACTGTGTCTTCGTTAGCAATATCATTGTCTAAGAAATAGTTAGCTAATAATGGAGCGCCTAATAAATGATCCACTGGCATATCAAAGAATCCTTGAATTTGAGCAGCATGTAAATCCAGTGTTAAGATACGATCTGCACCAGCTCTAGTAATCATGTTCGCAACTAGTTTAGATGTGATCGGTTCTCTTGAACGAGCTTTACGGTCTTGGCGAGCATATCCATAGTAAGGAATGACAATGTTAACCGTTTTAACACTTGCACGTTTTAAAGCATCAATCATGATCAACAATTCCATTATATTATCATTTACTGGACGTGAAGTTGATTGAATGATGTAAACATGGTCTCCACGGATACTTTCTTCAATATTGATTCTAATTTCTCCGTCACTAAACTGGTTTACTGAAATTTTCCCCAGTTCAACACCAACAACTTTAGCGATTTTCTCAGCTAATGGCTTGTTTGAGTTTAAGGCAAAGATTTTTAACTTCGGATCGAAATATTGTTCGGACATAATGACCTCCACTTTCTTTTTTAGACGAGCTGCGCAAACTAAGTTCGCGAAACTTTCTCAACGTATCTTATCATCAAACTAATGTTAGTCATTTTCGATCAAGAAATCAAGCTTTATTCCAAATTTTGCTTATTTACGAGGCATTTTTTTATAGTAATCTAATTTATTCACTTGTTTTGCTCTTGCGATAGCTAAAGATTCACTCGGAACGTCATCTGTGATCGTAGAACCAGCAGCCACATAAACATTTTCTTCTACTGTTACAGGTGCGATCAGGTTAGCGTTACAGCCGATAAAGGAGTTGTCGCCGATTGTTATGCGGTGTTTTTTCGCGCCATCATAATTTACGAATACCGTACCGCATCCGATATTGATGTTTTTGCCCAAATCAGCATCTCCAACATAAGTTAGATGTCCGACTTTCGTATCTTCGCCAATGTTCGCATTTTTCACTTCTACAAAGTTTCCGATATGAACAGATTTCCCGATGTTGCTGTTAGGACGCAAGTGGCTGTAAGGTCCGACATTGCTGTATTCCTCCATCACTGAATCTTCAATATTGCTGCTGACAACACGTACACGGTCGCCAATCTTGCTGTTTGAGATCTCTGAATTTGCTCCAATAAAGCAGTCTTCGCCGATCACTGTTTTTCCTTTTAACACTACGCCGGATTCTACTATTGTATCTGAACCGATCACCACTTCGCTGTCAATGTAAGTAGATTGAGGATCCATGAATGTCACCCCATTGCGCATGTGTTTTTCGTTGATTCTTGCACGCATCAAACGAGTCGCTTCAGCTAAAGCAACACGGTCATTTACCCCTAGAGATTCTGCTTCGTGTTCCATTTGGTAAGCTCCAACGATTTCGCCTTTGTTTTTCAAGATCTCGATCACGTCCGGCAAGTAGTATTCGCCTTGTGAATTATCATTTCCTACTTCATTCAATGCTTCGAACAACAATTTATTATCAAAGCAGTACGTGCCAGTATTGATTTCTTGAACGGCTGCTTCTTCTGGCGAAGCATCTTTTTGTTCAACGATTTTTTCAACCGCTCCAGATTCCCCGCGAATTACGCGCCCATATCCAGTGGGGTCTTCTGCATGTGCTGTCAGGATCGTTGCTTTTGCTCCTTGGTTTTGGTGATAGTCAAATAGACCAGTCAACGTTTCAGCCGTTAATAAAGGTGTATCTCCGCAAATGACTAATACGGTTCCTTCTTTGCCGCTCAATAACGGTTCTGCTTGCAATACAGCATGTCCAGTTCCTAGCTGTTGTTCTTGTAAAGCATACTCTGAACGGTCTCCTAAGTATTCTTGAACTTTTTCAGCTCCAACGCCTACGATTGAGACGATTTTATCTGCTCCGGCTGCTTCTACTTGGTCTACCACATGGCCTACCATCGGTTTACCTGCTACAGGATGCAATACTTTGTATAATTTAGATTTCATACGTGTTCCTTGACCAGCTGCTAATACCACTGCGAATCTTTGTGTCATTTTTAAACTCCTCATAAGTGTAATTTTTTATCTTTCATTATTTAAACGGTTTAATTTTTCAACTGTTTTTATAATAGCCTAATAAAGGCTTGTTTTCAAGGAATGCTCAGATATTCATCTTTTACGCACTTTAGCTGCGTCAAAACTTTGCCACCTTTAAAATAGGTTTTGCATTCTCTCTGTAACTCGCTTAGACTAAAAAGAAAATGATAGGAGCACATTTATGACTACACACTCTGAACAATTCTGGATAGACCAATTGCAACTGGAACCTCATACCGAAGGCGGTTTTTACAAACTAATCTACAACAGCGAACACTCAGCCCTTACTTGGGATGAACGTGAACGCCCTTACTATACGAGCATTTATTTCTTGTTGAATCTATCTAGTCCGTCTCACTTCCACCGTTTGAAATCCGATGAAATTTGGTATTACCATACAGGCGAGTCACTGACTGTCCATATGATCCACCCCAACGGCAAGTATGAAGCTGTCAAATTAGGTCTAGCCGCTGATAAGGGAGAAGTTCTGCAGTATCTGGTTCCTAAAGGTACAATTTTTGGTTCCAGTGTGGAATCCGATGAGCCAGAAGCTTTTTCTCTGGTCAGCTGTATGGTTTCACCAGGATTTGACTACCATGACTTTGAGTTGTTCACACAATCTGAATTGCTGAAAGAGTACCCAGATCACCAAGAAATCATCGAGAAACTTGCGTATAAAACCTTGCCTGAAAAATGATTCACGTGAAACAATTTGTGAAACTAGACGGTATTTTCGTCAGATAAAACTTGTGTAAGTATGTCGAGTTTCAATGGTGCAGCTTTGATAATGCGCTTGGGTAATCAAAGGTCTTAACTCTTTAACTAGGCAACCTAAATTCTGATTACTCACATCAAAACAGGCCATGAGCGGAGATAACTTCATGCTCATGGCCGTTACCACACTTTAAAAGCACCAGTATTGTACTTTTAAAATATGTACTTGGGTAATAGAGGTCTTAACTCTTTAACTGTTCAAGTCAAAAGCTGATTACTCACATTAAAAAGGCCATAAACGGAGAAAAATCCATGCTCATTGCCGCGTTCCTGTCCTAAAACTGCCATGATCACTCAATTTAATCCCTCAATGGCCGAACACGCCACTTAATTGGCCATGAGCTTCGTTTCTACCTGTCTCATGGCTGTAAATTATCTTCCAATACTGATTGAATGTTTTATCCGTTATTTCAATCATTGATCAACTAAAAAAAGCGAGGCAGATGCCTCGCTTTTTGACTTTCTTCAATAGCGCCTTACTTCGCGCTCTCTTTTAGACGCGCTGCGTAAGGCTGCCTTTCTATGATTTCATTTAAGTTTTTGTTGGTAAAGAACACCAACTAAAAGCTTAAGTGAAACCTACAAAAGTCAAAACACCTTACTTCGCGCTCTGATTTTAGACGCGTTGCGAAAACCAGGCTTCCTATGTTTTCATTTCTATTTTTTGTCGGGTAAAACCGCCCAACTAAAAATAGAAAGTGAAACCTACGGAATCCTAATCGGTTTTCTTCACGCTCTTTTCAAAGTAATTGCCTGGTTTTACGTGGATCGATTTGTTGCGGACATCTACATCGTCTACGCACAACAATGAAGTATAGTCGTCTACCATTCGATTTCCTTGGAAAGTCGATTCTGCAAATACAGTAATACCAACCAATTCAGCTTCGAACTCTTCGATCAAGCTCTTCATTCCGTTGACGGTCCCGCCGCCTTTCATGAAATCATCAACCACTAAAACGCGCGAACCTCTCTTGAGGCTGCGTTTGGACAATTCCATTTTTTCCACCCGATTGGATGAACCGGAAACGTAATTGATGCTTACTGTTGAACCTTCTGTAATTTTTGAATCTCGTCTCACCATTACAAATGGGACATCTAAGTAAGTTGAAACAGCTTGTGCAATAGGTACTCCTTTAGTAGCTACGGTCATAACTGCATCTACTCGTTGATTCAAATACTGAGTAGCAATGATCTTTCCAATCGTTTTTAAAACAGCTGGTTCTCCAAGCATATCGGACAAGTACACATATCCTCCAGGAAGAAGACGGTCTACTTCTGATAAACGTTCACACATTTGCGTGATGAATTCTTCAGTTTCTTCTTCTGTGATACTCGGGATATAACGGACGCCGCCTGCTGCTCCGGCGATTGTTTCTAAAATACCAGTTCCTCTATCTTTGAATGTTTTTTTGATAATGGTCAAGTCTTCACTGATTGATGATTTTGCTGAATCATATCGATCTGCAAAAAAGGTCAATGAAACCAATGCGTGCGGGTTTTCCAATAAATAACGAGTCATATCGATTAATCGTTCACTTCTTTTTACTTTCATTATGACACCTCTCTTTCTCAAGTCATTTTCTGGCCAAAGGGCTCTCTACCTATTATACGCATTTATATGAATAAAAGGTAGTAAATCGGTGTGAAAAAGATAAAAATGTTCGTTTTTTATCCTCATTTAACCTTTTTTTGTCTTCAACTTTCGTATAAGCAGAAAAAAGGGTCATTTTTGCCAAATGAAAAATCACCCGATACTAAAAAGTATCAAGTGATTCGATCTCATTTGCTAAAAAGCGCTATGTTCTTGTTCGTGACAAGGTCATCAGCTTTTTGCCGGCTGACGTCAAGATAAATAAAGCAATAAATACCAATGCGATCGTAGCTCCAGCTGGCGTTCCAGCATAATAAGAGACTGACAATCCCGATAACATACCGATCACACCGATCACCATACCAACTAAGATAACTGTGTTGAAATGTTTGCTCAACCGCATGGCAATAGCTGCCGGCAAGATCAAGATCGCTGATACCAGTAATGATCCGGCAATCGGCATTATCACTGAGATCGCTACTCCAACCAACACGTTAAAACAGACAGACATCAAGCGGACAGGCAACCCTGTTGTATAAGCTGTGTCTTCGTCAAACGTCAAAACGTACATCGGCTTGCGGAAAACCAGATACATCACGACTGTCAGCACGCACAATACAGCTAAAATCAGTACTTGCTGCGAGCTGATGGTGACGATCGATCCAAATAAGAATTGGTCGATGCTGATATTGGTTCCGCCATCTACTAGGCTCATCAGCACTAAAGCCAATGCTAGTCCTCCAGACATTAAAATAGCCAACGACACTTCAGAATATGACTTAAACTCCAACCGCAAATATTCTAAAATAACCGCAACTACGATAACAACTAATAATGTCATAACGGTGGGGTTTAAATTTAATAAAAAACCTAGCGCGATTCCGACTAAAGAGACATGAGACAGCGTATCTGCCATCAAAGACTGTCTGCGCAAAATCAAGAACAATCCTAATATCGGTGCAATGACCGCGATTAAGAGTGAAGCTTGGAAGGCTCTTTGCATGAATCCATAGAAAAACATCTCCAAGGGGAATCCTCCTTCCGTACCAAGTGAATGTGGCGGTCTGCATAATGCTTTATATCATCGTGGTCATGTGTGACCATCAAGATGCCTTTACCATGAAATTCACTGTTGTGTTTTAATAATTCATAAAATTGCGTCCGCGACTCGATATCCATTCCAGTCGTCGGCTCATCAAGGATAAACAAATCAGGATCTGTCGCAAATATACGCGCTAACGAGATTCGCTGTTTTTGCCCGCCGGAAAGATCTCCGACTTTTTTATTGCGCTGATCCCACATGCCGACAGAGTCTAGTGCTCGTTTGACATGAACATGGTCTTCTTCATCTAAACGCTTGAACCATTTGCCGCGTTGATAACGACCGGATTGCACCAGTTCCAAAACGGTGCTGGGAAATCCCGCATTATAAGAAGCCACTTGTTGAGGGATGTAGCCTATTGCCAACTTTTCATTCCGTGTATTCACGGGAGAGATTTTTGCAGATCCGTGAGACGGCTTCAATAAGCCTAATATATTGCGCAGCAGTGTTGATTTCGCCGCTCCATTTTCTCCGGTCAAGATCACGAATTCGCCTGGATCCACTGTGAAATGAATGTTTTGCAAGACCGGTTCGTCTTCATAACGAAACGATAGATCGTCCACTTCAATATAGTGCATAGTGTTCCCTTCTTTCTGTTCCATTCCTTTTTTTATCGAATGCTTAATTTCAAAGCTTCCAAATTATTGCGCATAGCTGTCACGTAATCGACGCCTGCTTCTTGATCTTCTTTAGTGATGCCTTCAATCGGGTCTAAAACGGCCAATTCCGTGTTCGTTTCATTTGCCAGCGTCTCTGAAATATTAGAAGACGTTGTTTTTCCGAAATAAATGTAATCTACGTTTTGGCTTTGGATGAATTCTGTCATCTCAGCCAACTCAGACGGACTTGGTTCCGCATCTGTCGACAAGCCGGCGATTGAGATTTGTTCCAAATCGTAACGCTCTGCTAAATATGCAAAAGCTGCATGTTGTGTCACAAATAAACGATTCTCTGCATTTTCAAAAGCAGCCGCATATTCTGCATCCAATTCTTGCAATTCAACTTGATAAGCTTCAGCATTTTTTGTGTAATCTGCTTCATTTTCAGGATCTGCTTCCACTAACCCTTCTTTGATGTTCATTACTTCGTCTTGTGCTAAAACCGGATCCAACCAAATGTGCGGATCAACTTCGTGCGAGTGCCCTTCTTCTTCATGACCGTGGTCGTGGTCATCTTCGTGTGCATGTTCTTCTTCTTCGTGCCCATGGTCGCCGTCCAGCAATTCGATGCCTTCGCTGGCGTCAACTACCACAATGTCTGTCGAATCGATCGTTTCTAGAATACTTGGCACCCAAGTTTCCATTTCTACACTGTTGTAGACGAACACATCAGCTTCTTGAATCTTCGCGACGTCTTTCGCACTCGGCTCAAATCCATGTGTATCCGTCCCCGATGGAACTAGAACACTGACATCTGCTAAGTCTCCGGCTACGTGTTTTGTGAAGTCATACATTGGATAAAACGTTGTAACGACTTGTAGTTTCTCTTCTCCAGCAGGCTTGGTCTCTTGCGCTGAACCGCAAGCCGCCAGGAAAAAGACTAAACTGGAAACAGCTGCGACCAAAGCTCCTTTATGTAATTTTTTCATTGTTACCTCCATATAAAGTGTTTTTTAGGTTAAATTTCTAAATCGTAATTGTTCCTATTTGCGAATCCTTAAGTAGCTTATCACTATCTCTCGTTTACGTCAATAAAAAATTATGGAAGATTGATGACTCACTTATTTTCTTATCAAATTAACCTCTGACAGGGTTTTGCATGCCTTTTTTTTCGATGAAATGTTCTAAAAAGGAACACAAATCTATACTCTACTTCAATTTGCGTGCAAAAAAGAGCAGGACCTGTATGCCAAGTTCTGCCCTTTCAACTTCAAACTTTATTAAGCTGTGCGTTTTTTGCGTTTGTTGAAACGCTCGATTCCACGAACGATCCGGTAAATCGCAGCTGCGGCCATGATTCCTGCAGCGATGCTGACAGCTATCTTCACAGTTTCGATACCCATCTCATAAAATAGCGTCATCTCGCCATTTAACGCATAACTCATTGTATAATACAGCCCTCTTCCGGGAACAAACGGAATGATTCCGGGAGATAAAAAAACAACGGCCGGCGTTTTTAATCTGCGCGCCATAAATTCTGAATACCAGGTTACCAAAGCTGCTGCGAAGAAATATTGGACGATTTCATTTGGATAAAAATACCCGATCCCTAAGTAAAGTGCCCATGAGACCATCCCGCCGATTCCGGCCAAGTTGACCGCGTTTCCGCGAATGTTGTACAACAACGCGAAAGATACGGAAGTGAAATAAGCTGCTATAATCTGTATCACGTCTTGCATATCCATCATCATTAGACCAGACCTCCCATCAGCAATGTTGCCAAACTGAACCCGGAGGCAATGGAAACGGCGATCACAAAGGCTTCATTTAAACGCAATAATCCAGAAATCGTATCGCCGCTGATGATGTCTTTGATTGCATTTGTCAAAGCTAATCCAGGGATCAACAGCATGATGTTTCCAATAATGATGTGGTCGACGTTGGTCCCAAACCCCATACTGACAGAGCTGATCGTGACCAACCCTACGATAAAGGAACAAAAAACGTTCGTGATAACTGTGTTCTTGTCAATTTTTCGAATGAAACCCATCATCAGCTTCAACAGCATCCCAATCAAAGCAGACACTACCGCATCACTTAAGTTACCTCCAAAAAAGACGGTAAACGATGAAGCGACTAATGCATAGATTCCATATTGTTGTTTAGGAGAATAAACGCCCACTTCGTTTATGACATCCATTCTTCGTTCGATTTCTTCCAAATCTGGTTTATGATCGCATATATACCGCGATAAATCATTTAATTTATCTAATTTATTCAAGTTCGTCAGATAAGATCTGATGCGTCTCGTTTGAGTGTACATCTCGCCATCGTCCATCTTTACCGTCACTAAAATACTTGATGTGATCGTCAACACATTTACACGCTTCGCTCCGTACGCACTGCACATTCTTGTAATCGAATCTTCTACTCGATTGACTTCCGCTCCACTGATAAGCATTTGTTCACCAATATCTAAAACAAATGTAATCAATTCTTTCGTCCTCATGTTTAAAACTCCAATCTACCCAATCTGGATGATACGATTGTTTATTCAGTTTTATTATATCTTCAATTCAAAAGAATGTAAGCATTACGGGTTATGCTACTTCAATGTGCGGACCAGATAGACCTCGTTGCAAAAACCTTTCAGTCCATTGAATACGCGTTTTGCCCGTGAATATTTTTGACACAATCCATAGATTGTTGGTCCTGTTCCGCTCATCAAAGCAGTGTCTGCTCCAAATTGCAGCATCTTATCTTTGATTTGCTCGATTTTCGGCTGTTTTACGATCGAGACGTTCTCTAATGCATTTCCTAAGCAACTGGTCATTTCTTCGTAATCAACCTGTTCTATGGCTCTTAAAATGTCTTCTGTATTGGGATGAGTCAGTGTCTCGACTTCCAACCCTTCGAATACAGTCCATGAAGAAATTCCTCTACGCGGTTTTACCAATACGACCCAACATTGAGGAATTTCTGTTATCGGTTCAATTTTTTCGCCTCGCCCATAAGCATACGCTGAACCGCCATATACACAAAACGGTACATCTGAACCAATTCTTGCACCCAGTTCAGCCAATTCATCTAAACTCAATCCCAAGTTCCATAAACGATTCAATCCACGCAATGTCGCTGCAGCATCACTGCTTCCGCCTCCAAGACCAGCTGCTATCGGAATGTTTTTTTCAATATATACATGAACACCTTGCTGCACATTAAATTCTTTCTGCAGTAATAATGCAGATTTGTACACAATATTTCGTTCGTCTAAAGGTAAGAATCCATTATTGCTCTCAATCACGATGCGTTTTTCATCAAGCAAGTTCAATGTTAAGCGATCCGCCAAATCAATCGAAGTCATCACCATTTCCATTTCATGGTAGCCGTCATCTCGTTTATGAAGGACATCCAGACTCAAATTGATCTTAGCGGGCGCTTTTTCAATAATTTCCATGATCGTTCCTCCTTTCTCTTTTTTCTTTTACTTCTCTGTAAAATATAGTAGCTGAAAAAAGCCGCTTTGAAAAGGATGAGTTGTCAATCTCATGAAAAGTTCATGAAACTATTAAGATATTGCGTCTTTTAAATAATGCGAATAGGTATTTTGGTTATAGTCTGGCCATGAGCCAACAGAAAAAGAGGCTCATGGCTGTTCTGAGCGGTGGATTTGGCCATGAGAGCTTTACTTCAAGTGCCCATGGCTGTTCTAGCTGCGAGAGTCAGCCATGAACAGAAAGTTTTCTCAGCTCATGGCCTTTTTAATATGAAGTAATCAGATTTTGAGCTGTTTAGTTACAAAACCAAAATCGTTTACTACCCAAGAGCACATTTTAAAGACAACAAAACTGGTTTTTTGATGGTGTACGGCCATGAGCCAACAGAAAAGAGGCTCATGGCTGTTTTGAGCGGTGGATTTGGCCATGAGAGCTTTAGTTCAAGTGCCCATGGCTGTTCTAGCTGCGAGAGTCGGCCATGAACAGAAAGTTTTCTCAGCTCATGGCCTTTTTAATATGAAGTAATCAGGTTTTAAGCTGTTTAGTTACAAAACCAAAATCGTTTATTACCCAAGAGCACATTTTAAAGACAACACAACTGGTTTTTTGGTGTGGTAACGGCCATGAGCAATCAGAAAAAGAGTCTCATGGCTGTTTTGAGCGGTGGATTTGGCCATGAGAGATTTAATTCACGTGCTCATGGCTGTTTTGGCTGTGAGAGTAGGCCATAAGCAGAAAGTTTTCTCAACTCATGGCGTTTTTAATATGAGAATTTTTGAGCACAAAAAAAGCCAAACCTATCCGGTTCAGCCTACTTTGGTTTTACTATTTTTGTTTTAAGCGTATTGCATAACTTCTTCGTCTAAAAATTCGACTTCAACAGCGTGAGTCAATACGTCCGTGTAACTATAAGAAACACGTTCAAAAGCATTTTCTTCTTGGTCTAATTCTATAACAAATACGGAATGATAAGTATCTCTTAAGATACCTTTTCTTTCTGTCTTTCTCTTACGACCAGTTTGCGCGGTCACCATAATCTTCTTACCTAATCGACAATCTAAGCTTTCTTTAATGCTTCCCAATGTTATTGGCATTCAGATTCACCTCACCTAATATGTTCTATTATAACACGTTTAGGTAAAGATTTAAAGTGTATCATAAGAAATAATTTTGCACAAATAATATTTCTCTAATAATAAAGCGCTACTAAAACCTATAAATAAAGGTTTTAGCTTTTTTGCTCGCTTAATTTTAATCTTATTTTAATAATTCAATTCGCAAGCTGTCTGCTAATTTGCCGAACTCAGCAATGCTCAATGATTCCCCGCGGCGCTTAGGATCAATGCCCGCTTTTTCTAATCCGGCAGTCAATTCAGCTTTTATCTCGTCAGTTTTTCCATAACGAATCAGCAAGTTGTTCCAAATCGTTTTGCGGCGCTGTACAAATGAAGCTCGAATCAGTTCAAAGAAGAACTTTTCATCTTTGACTTCCACAACTGGTTTGTCTCTGCGAGTCAATTTAAGGATCGCTGAGTCAACGTTCGGTTGCGGCACAAAAACGGTTTTCGGCACAATAAATGCTACTTCTGCTTCCATATAATATTGGATCGCAATCGACAAGGAACCGTACGCTTTGCTGCCAGGAGCTGCTGTGATGCGGTCAGCGACTTCTTTCTGCATCATGATGACCAATCCGTCGATTCTTAATTCAGACTCTAAGAAGTGCATAATAATCGGCGTAGTGATGTAGTAAGGCAAGTTGGCAACGACCATCAAACGTTCATCTAAGTTAATCGTTTCTGCTAATACTTCTTTCAAATGAGCTTTCAACACATCTTGATGCACGATGCGAATGTTGTCGTAAGGACTCAATGTGTCTTCCAGTACTGGAATCAATCGGTCATCGATCTCAAATGCCACCACTTGTTTACTGCTGCGCGCTACATATTCTGTTAATGCACCAATTCCTGGTCCAACTTCGATGACGTTTGTATTCTCGTCTAGTCCAGCAGCTTTTACGATGTTGGCTAAAATGTTGGGTTCGACAATAAAGTTTTGCCCTAAACTTTTCTTCAGGGAAAAACCGTGTTTCTGTAAAATTTCTTTTGTTCTGCTCGGAGTTGCGATATCTTTAAGATTCATTTTGTTGTGCCTCCATTATTTGTTCCATTGTCTGAATCAGGGTTTCGGGTTTGATTTGAAACATTTGCAATCGTTTTTGAAGTTGTTTGCCGTTAGTATAGCCGATTTTAAGAATGTCACCAAGTTGTTTCCGGTATTGACTGGCGTTCGGTCCGCTGGTCAATCCTAAATGGATCAGCAACTCCCTGGGAATCAATTCCTCTTGGTCGATCGTTTGGGTATAAGCTTTTGCCAGTGCATCTTGGATACTTTGAGGTGTTGCGTGTTCAATACCTAAGCTGCCTTTATGTTTAGGGCGAGCTTCATCAATCGTCAAGAACGCATGCTTCACACCGGGAATAGCTTGAGAAATCGTTTTGCGTATCTTCTCTCCTGGATAATCAGGATCTGTAAACACAATTACGCCTCGATCGTGCTGCGCCTTTTCAATCAACGACAATGTTTGTTCGTTGATAGCTGATCCGTTTGTTTCGATTGTATCCGCAATAACGGATTCTTTGATGCGACGGGTATCATCTCGGCCTTCGACTACAATGATCTCTTTTATTTTCTTCATGCGTCTAACCCAAACAATCGGTTGGCATTGATCATCGTTTGGTGCCCAACTTCTTCATACGAAATACTGCGTTGTTTCGCGACTTCTTCCGCTACATATTTAACATAAGCGGGTTCGTTGCGTTTGCCTCGGAAAGGGACTGGAGCCAAGTAAGGCGCATCCGTTTCGATCAATAACTTATCAAATGGAACGGCTTTAGCTACTTCGCGTACTTCAGGAGCGTTCTTAAAAGTGACCACTCCGCTCAATGAAATGTGCATGCCTAAATCCAAAAAACGCTCCATCCAGTCCGTATTTTCACCAAAACTGTGCATGATTCCGCCGATATCTTCAATGTGTTCTTCTTTGAGGATCTTGTAAACATCTTCTGTCGCTTCACGGTTGTGGATCGACACTGGAAGTTTCAGTTCTTTAGCAATTCTGATTTGGCGGCGGAAAGCTTCAAATTGTTCTTCTTTCGTCGAATCCGGCCAGTGATAATCTAAGCCCATTTCGCCCATAGCAACGATCTTCGGCAATTGCAATTGGTGGTACAGCTTTTCTTCGACAGCATCTGTATAGGAATGGCTTTCCGTTGGGTGCCAGCCTACAATGCTGTAAATGTGGTCGTATTGTTGACTCAAGGCAAGTGATTTGTCGATCGTTTCTGTATCAAATCCAACAACCGCCATTCTTGTTACATCATGTTCGGAAGCTTTTTGAATGGTCTCAGGAACATCTTCATCAAATTGCACAGCATTCAAATGTGTGTGTGTATCAAATAACATAACTACATTATCCTTTCTCTCAAACTTTAAACCAAAAGAAGGGCTGGGACAATTGATCCCATCCCTTGCATTTGGAGTTTCTTGTTGGTTGATTTTTATAATTTCTTCCGTTGCGTGCCATTATGAGCCTGATTCGGTGAAAAACGTAACGCAAAGTATTTTTGCGTCACCATTTTCCTGAATAACTATAAAAAACGGTACGGAAATCAATTTTGCGTTCCCTTTTTTACTGGAATTCTTCAAAAAAGGCACGCAAAACCATAAGTGGTCGGTTTTAAAACGCGTTCCACAAGGCAGCCCTTCTATGATTTCGTTTTGACCTGTTATTGGTAAAAACCACCAATTACAGGTCAAAAGCGAACTATACGAAGGCCTTAACGCCTTGTTGCACTCTCTACTCCTAAACGCGTTGCGAAAAGCAGCCTATGCGCCCATAAGCCAATTCCAACTGCCAGGTGAAAAGAACCTGTCTGTTGGAATTTTCTTATTGTCGATAGGCTGAGCGCTTTTCTCCACGCTCTCACCTTAAACGCGTTGCGTTCGGCAGCTCACACTACCATTTCACATCAGCGACTGTTTGGAAAGAACCCAAAATGTCGCTGATGTGAGATGTACGGTGAGCTAAACGCCTCACTCCACGCTCTGAATCTCTACGCTACTTCTGATCCATTCGGTGCGTCTGTTGGTGCTTCGATGATTTTTAGTTCGCCGTCTTTTTCAGCGGATAGAATCATGCCTTGGCTGATTTCGCCGCGCATTTTGCGTGGTTTCAAGTTGGCTACGATAATGACTTTTTTACCGATCAATGCTTCTGGATCTGGGTACCACTGTGCAATTCCGGATAGGATTTGACGGTGTCCTTTGTCTCCAGCGTCTAAGCGGAATTTCAAGAGCTTGTCGGCTCCTTCAACTTTTGAACACTCAATAACTTCTGCTACTTTCAATTCTACTTTTTCAAAAGCATCAAATTTGATCTCTTTGTCTTTGATAGAAACCAACTCTGTTTCTTCTGGGTTCCATTCTGCTGCAACTTCTTCCTCTTCAACAGAAGGAGTTCCGCCAGCCATTTGCTCTTGGATGTAGTTGACTTCTTCTTCTGTTTCTAAACGTGGGAAGATAGGTGTTCCTTTAGCCACTACTTGAGTTTCGATATTTAATGAACCAAATTCAACTGTCTCCCATGAACCGGCTGTATCTTCCATGCCTAGTTGAGTGAAGATTTCTTTTGGAGAATGAGTCATGAATGGTTGTAACAACGTTGCTGTTACGCGCAAGCTTTCTGCCAAATGAACCATGATATTAGACAACTCTTCCACTTTGCTTTCGTCTTTAGCCAGTTTCCAAGGTTCTGTTTCATCAATGTATTTATTGGCACGGGAAACCAGTGTCCATACGTGGCTCAATGCACTGCTGAATTGCATATTGTCCATTTCTGTTTGGTATTCTTCAACGACTTTGTCTGCTAGAGCTTTTAAGTCCGCATCAAATTCTGTTTGAACACCTTCATAAGCCGGCAATTTACCGCCGATGTATTTGTTGATCATCGCTACAGTACGGTTCAGCAAGTTTCCTAAGTCATTTGCCAAATCATAGTTGATTCGTGAAATGTAGTCTTCTGGAGTAAACACTCCGTCACTTCCAAATGGTACTTCACGCATCAAGTAGTAACGCAATGAATCCAACCCGTAACGTTCCACCAACATCTCAGGATATACAACGTTTCCTTTAGATTTAGACATTTTACCGTCTTTCATCAATAACCATCCGTGTCCAAAAACTTTTTTCGGCAATGGCAAATCTAATGCCATCAACATGATTGGCCAGTAGATCGTATGGAAACGAACGATTTCTTTTCCAACCATGTGTACATCTGCAGGCCAGAACTTGTTGAATAATTCGTCGTCTTCCGTACCGTATCCCATTGCAGTGATGTAGTTTGCCAACGCATCGATCCACACGTATACAACGTGTTTAGGATTGCTTGGAACTTTTACTCCCCAGCTGAAAGTCGTACGAGAAACCGCTAAGTCTTCCAAGCCTGGCTTGATAAAGTTGTTGATCATTTCGTTTTTACGCGATTCTGGTTGGATGAAATCTGGATGCTCTTCATAGTATTTCAACAAACGGTCGGCGTATTTGCTCATTTTGAAGAAGTAAGATTCTTCTTTAACCAATTCTACAGGGTGTCCGCTGTCAGGAGATTTCCCGCCAATAACATTGCCTTCTGCATCGCGTTCGACATCTTCTAATTGAGTTTCAGTATAGAATGTTTCGTCTGGAACAGAGTACCAGCCTTCGTATTCGTCCAAATAAATATCGCCTTGCTCCAAGAAACGCTCAAAAATAGCTGCGACGACTTTTTCATGAGTCGGATCTGTTGTGCGGATGAATTTATCATTGCTGATATCCAAAATTTTCCATAATTTTTGCATTCCTTCAGCCATGCCGTCTACATATTCTTGAGGAGAAACACCTAATTCTTCAGCTTTTTGCTCAATTTTTTGACCATGCTCGTCGCTTCCTGTCAAATAAAATACGTCATACCCTTTCATGCGTTTGTAACGTGCCATAACGTCACATGCAATCGTTGAGTACGCATTTCCAATATGCAATTTTCCACTTGGGTAATAAATCGGGGTCGTAATATAAAATGTTTCTTTATCTGCCACGGGAAATCCTCCTTATAAGTATTCAGATCAATCATTCGTATTCATTTGTACATTCATTACTATTATTTATATTATATCAATAGTTACTTTCTTATAGCTTCGCTTTTATGATTTTCAGAAAAATCATTCCTGAATAGTATACCACAGAACAGTAGTGTTATGCGACTTGTTCTTTGATAAAGGCTGTCAAACCAGACTGCTGATAAAGGAATTAAAGAGGGGGATTTTCTGCTTTATTTAATTATCTGCCACTCATTGTCATATATGACTTATTACAAAACAAGTGTGCTTTTAAGTGTTATAGTTATCATAAGGGGGAATACAAATGAAAAGGAACAATTTATGGGCTTTACTTAGTGTATTGATGATAGGACTATTTTTATCCGCTTGTTCAAACGAAAGAGCTTTCAACGACGAATGGCACAGTACCGCTGAAGTGAAAGGTATTTTACTTCAGGCTACTGAACCAGTCACCTTGATGTTTTCTGAACAGGGAATTGAAACAGACTACAGTTATTGGGATACGGCTAATATCATTGATTTTCCATTTGAAAACGGGAAAGTTTATGAAAATTACGAAGTGAGCCGAAAAGATGATACCATCACGATTGAAGTAGATGAAAAGATCCATTACGAATTGACTGTTTTAGGAAATCGATTATTTAGGGATGAAGTGAATGCTCTTTTGTTTAAAACAGATGATGCTTTCTTGGATTTAGAATCTATCGAAGAGTAATCAAAAAAATCGACTAGTAAATAATTTCCAACTTTTTCATATTTATGAATAGTAAATTCGTAATCGTGCTCAAAAAGGCAGTCCCGAAATCCATTTCACAAATAAGGCTCGGGTGGTCATTGCCCACTCGAGCCTTGTTCGGGAATGGACATGGGGCTAAGCGCCTTTTTTTACACTCTCGCTTTTTTAACTGTTATTTCTTCATCGATGCTTCAATCAACCCTAAGAACAACGGATGCGGTGCATTTGGTCTAGAGAGGAATTCTGGATGATATTGACTGGCAATAAAGTAAGGATGATCAGCCAACTCGATCACTTCCACTAAGCGACCGTCAGGAGACAATCCGGAAAAGACCATCCCTTTATCTTCAAGCACTTGGCGGTAATCGTTTTTGAATTCATAACGATGGCGATGACGTTCTTCAACCGATTCTTTCTGGTACAACGAACGCGCCAAGGAGCCTTCTTTCAACTCACATGGGTACAACCCTAGACGTTGTGTTCCGCCTAAGTCGCCTTGCTCGTCTTGATCCGCCATCAAGCTGATGATCGGATGTTCAGCGTCTGGATGAGTTTCTGTAGAATGAGCACCTTTCAATCCAGCCACATTGCGGGCAAATTCAATACTTGCCAACTGCATTCCTAGACAGATTCCTAAGAATGGGACCTTGTTTTCACGGGCAAATTGGATCGCTGCGATTTTTCCTTCCAATCCTCTATGGCCAAATCCGCCGGGAACTAAAATGCCGTCTGCATCTTTCAAGCGTGATGCCACATTTTCTGGCGTCACTTCTTCAGAGTTCACCCAATCGATATCGATTTTGTGTTTGGTTTGGTAGCCTGCGTGTTTCAACGATTCCACTACGGATAAATAAGCATCCGGCAACTCTACATATTTTCCAACGACTGCGATGCGTACCGTGTCTTCCAAATGAGTAATGTTGTCCACCAAATGTTCCCAGTGAGCCATATCAGCTTCTGGAGCTTCGATATTTAATTTGCGCAAGATGTTGTCGTCCATTTTTTGTTCTTTCAACAATAACGGAATCTCGTAAATAGAATTCACATCTTGGTTTTCAATAATGTCTTCTTCTTCGACATCACAGAAACTAGCTAATTTGCTTTTAACAGATTGAGGCAGGTCTTCTTCTGTACGTACGACTAATAAGTTCGGTTGAATCCCTAAACTGCGCAATTCTTTTACACTATGTTGTGTCGGTTTTGTTTTCAACTCTCCTGAAGCTTTCAAATAAGGAACCAATGTCACGTGGATATACAGCACATTGTCACTTCCAGCGTCTTTCCGCATTTGACGTAAAGCTTCTAAGAAGGGCAGCGATTCAATATCTCCAACAGTTCCGCCGACTTCCGTGATGACGATATCAGAACCTGTCGACTCTCCGGCACGAACGATCTTGTCTTTGATCTCATCAGTGATGTGGGGAATGACTTGGACTGTCCCACCTAAATATTCGCCTTTACGCTCTTTTTGGATAACAGATGAATAGATTTTACCTGTCGTTAAATTTGAATACTGATTCAAACGAATGTCGATAAAACGCTCATAGTGACCTAAGTCTAAATCCGTTTCTGTACCGTCATCGGTCACGAATACTTCTCCATGTTGATAAGGGCTCATCGTTCCCGGATCCACATTGATGTATGGATCGAATTTTTGGATCGTAACGTTTAATCCGCGCTCTTTCAATAGTTTCCCTAAAGAAGCTGCTACGATGCCTTTTCCAATAGAAGAAACGACTCCTCCAGTTACGAATATATATTTTGTCATGATAAATCCCCCTAGTTTGAATATAGAGGAGAAATAAAACAAAAAAATCCCCATTCCACACAATCGGAACAGGGAGTCAAGTTCATTTTATTTTGCTCTCACCAAATCGCGCGAGCCCATTTAAAATCATACTTATTTCCATGCTAAACGTCAAGAATTTTTTTCAAAAAAGTCTAGTTACATTTTCAACGAACCTGTCATTCCTTTTACGAAGCCTTTTTGCATAAATAAGAATAAAATCAAGGTTGGAATGGTCGCAATGATGATGGCGACCATTTGTGTACCGTAATTGGCAACGTATGAAGCAGAAGAAAGACTTGAAATCAACAATGTCATGGTATATTTGTTCTCCGTTTGCAAGAAAATCAACGGTAATAAGTAACTGTTCCATGAATTCATAAACGCATAGATCGCTGCAGCCGCGTAGGTCGATTTCATCATCGGAAAAACAACTCTGAAAAAGATTTCGTAGTTGCTGGCTCCCTCTATTTTACTGGCGTCAATGATCTCATTTGGAAAAGACTTGAAGTTCTGTCTGAAAAAGAAAATCAAAAACAAGTTATTAATAGCAGGTAAAATGATTGCTAAATGCTGATTGACCAATTGCAGTCCAGCCATCATTTTGAACAGCGGGATCACTAATGACGCTAACGGAATCATCATGAATAAAAGGATGAGGCCATAAATCAGTTCGCTGGTCTTGGTTGTGAATTTTTCAAATCCAAATGCAGCTAATGAAGTCACAATCAGACTAAAAATGACCGTAACGCCCGAGATTTTCAGCGAATTCCACATGATCAGCGGAATATCATAAGCTCCAAACAAATCCTGCAAGTTAACGAATAACTGATCTCCAAAAGTTAATTTCCCTTCTGCTATTTGGTTGGCTGTATTTGTCGCTCCTGCGATCATCCAGTAAAAAGGGAAAATGGAAATAAAGGAACTGATGATCAAAAACGTATATTTTAATAGACTGGTGAACTTTTTCATGTTTCCTCCTCCCTTCGCCGTTATGGGTTATTCTCTATTGGATATTTTCAGTTGAATAATCGATAAAATAGCGATAATGATGACTAATGCCCAAGATAAAGTAGCCGAGTATCCAAAATTAGACGTGTAAATAAACGAATGATTGTAAATCAATTGGGCTGCCGTCAAGGTTTCATTTGAAGGCCCGCCACCCGTTAAGTTGACGACTTCATCAAACAATTGAATCGTTCCAATAGTTGAAGTGATCGTTGTGAAGACGATGACCGGTTTCAGTTGCGGAATCACGACTTTAAAAAACTTTTGGAATCCGTTAGCTCCGTCGATCTCAGCAGCTTCTAAAGTATCATCAGAGATATTTTGCAGACCCGCCAAATAGAAAATCATATTGTATCCTGTCCAACGCCAGCACAACGCTATGATGACGGTCACTTTTGCCCAGAAAGGACTGTTCAGCCAATCGATCGGGTTTTGAACAATTCCGATAGACATCAAGGTGTCGTTGACGATTCCACCCATTTGAAACATCATTTTGAATAACACAGCGTAAGATACTAATGATGTCACACAGGGTAGGAACAGCGCGAGTTTAAAGAACGTCCGCCCTTTCAAATTCGGCGTGTTCAACAAGAACGCCATCAGCAATCCTAAAACTACCATGATCGGTACTTGAAAAATCAAAAATGTAAAGTTGTTCATCAACGCTTTCCAGAAAATATCGTCTTGGAACATGCGCAGGTAATTCCCGAATCCGACAAATACTGATTGTAATCCTTGCATATTATGTAAGGACAGATAAATAGAATACAAAATCGGGTAAAGCAGGAATACGCTGCTTAACATGACGGAAAAAATAATGAATTTCCAGACATCCTGATTTTGCCGGCGTCCACGTTTGTCTTTTGACCGGATTTGCATATCCATCCTCCTTTTTGCTGTTTGAAATTAGTCTTAATGACACAACAATCAGTGAGGTAAAGGCCCCACTGATTGGTTGTCGACCTATAGGTTGATTTTGATGCGTTCTAGCTATTGTCCTACTTGCATCTTGTAGGTTTCTTCAGCTTTTTCCAACATTTCGTCTAACGTCATGGAACCATCAAAGTAGCCTTGTAAAACAGACCGCAATGCATCCACAGCAGCTTGAGTGTTGTTTCCGTAATCTACACCTGGAATTTCTGCCATCCATTCAGAAAAGTCTTTGTAGACCGGCGCATCATTGAAGAACGGATCTTCAAATTGATAAGCTTCCCCCGTTTGTGAAGGCAAGTATGTTCCTACTGCACCATTTTCCACTAAGATGTCTTGATAAAATTCATCGTTTCCAGCAAATTCAGTTTTCATGAAGTCGATTGCCAACTCTTTATTTGGCGACTCTTCTAGGATAACCCAGCTCGCACCACCCAAGTTAGTGTACGGAGTAGCTGTCTCCACGGTTTCCAATTGAGGAACATTGGTGTAAGCCCATTTGCCCGCTTGATCTTCTGCCGAGCGGATCGTTGCTGAGAACCAGATCGCTGAATTGACTGCTGCAACTTCTCCGCTGGTCACTGCTCCAATTCCTTCTGGAGCAAAGTAGTCCACTGGTTTCGCTAATTCATTTTCTTCAATTTCTTTTAGGATCTCTGCCATTTCACGAACAGCTGGATTGTCTTTCAAATAAATGTCTCCATTTTCATCAAAATACCACAGTCCTGCTGATTGCATCGCCATTTGAATGTAGTGGGTCCCTCGATTTGGAATGAACGCTACGAACCATTTACCCGTTTTCTCTTTCACGTCTTTTCCGATCTGCACGAATTCAGACCACGTTAGATTCTGCATATCTTCTTGAGAGTAGCCCGCTTCTTCTAGGTAATCGGTACGGTAATATAAACCAGCCGAACCCGAATCAAAGGGAAGAGCATATACCCCATCGTCTTTTGCAGCATTATCAACTTTATAGTCAGCGAACTGACTGAAGTCAATCTTTTCTGACAATTCAGCAAATTTGCCTTCGTAATTCGTAATGTAATTTTGTACATCATAGTCGTCCATCAAAACGATATCCGGCAGCCCTTCTGAAACGCCAGATGTAAAGCCTGAAACCAATTTTTGCTTAGTGTCTTCATTAGACATCTCAACAACGTTTATTTTAAATTCTTCGTTCCCATCTTGAACGTAATATTCACCAGCCTTCTCCATGATTGGAATATTAAAGTTAGTATCCCATGCCCAGACAGTCAATGTGTTGTCATCTGCGCTGGCAAAATCTTCTGAACTAGCTTCTTCTCCTCCTCCTGAACAAGCTGCTAGTAAAATTAAACTCAATGTACCTGAAAATAATAGCCCTAATTTCTTTTTCATTTTTTTACCCCCTATGAAAGATTTTATTGGTGAATGTATGTAGCTGAGCACACGGAAAAATCGTGTTAGTGATGATATAAAACGCGGGGTTCCTTTTTGCAGTTTTTTCCTTAAAAAGCAGCTGGACTGCAGGCGGTTTCAGTACCTAATTTTATTATAAATTTCTTCTGAGAAAAATCCAAATGATTCGCCTCTCATTTCCTCTTCATCATTTAAAAAGAAAAAAATAAGACCTCAGAACAAAAGGTCTTATTTTAATAGTTTTATTTTAAAATCGAGGAAATTTATTTTATAATTGATCAATTAGTTATAAAACAATGGAATCGCTGGTGGGATACCAGCCTCTGGAAGCAAATACATAAACACAGTAAACAATATATGAAAGATTGCAAAAAGGGCAGTTAAGAAAGATAATCCTCGTCTTGTTTCTTTGATAATAGAAATGATAGAAAGGATAAAGCTGCCGATAGATAGTACAACACAAACGAGAAACCCAGGCCATGGGCTCATTACACTCAATCCACTACTCCAAAACAAAACCACATAAATGAGTATACAAATCCAAGCTGATTTGAAAAATACATTTTTTTCCGTTTTTAACAACAGCTTTCCTCCTAAACTATCCTGTTTTTTAAAGCAACCCTAATTTGTCCAACCCTTTATAAATGCCGTCATTCCAAACCGTATCTGTGATCATGTCTGCTTTATTTTTCAACTCATCTCTTCCGTTCCCCATAGCTACACCGATACCTGCTGCCTCGATCATTTCTAGATCGTTCAAGCCATCTCCAAAAGCTACCGTTTCTTCAATACCGATATTTAAGTGTTCAATGATTTTTTGGATCCCAACAGCTTTCGAGCCTCCTCTGCTGATGACATCCATAGAGTAAGGATTGGAACGTGTAAAAGTATATTCTGGGAATTTCTCCTCATAAAAAGCATCAAAAGATTCGTCTGCATTCAAAATACATTGATACACTTGGTGACTTTCGTATTCGCTAGGATCCACCGGTTTAGTAGATAAACGGTGGTTCACAAATTTCATGGCTTTTTTAGGAGCTAATTTTGACAAAAAAGGACGCAAGCGCTTTATCAGACCGTTATTTGCCAGCTTGATCGCTGAGTTGCCAGTAATTTTATCACTGCCGCAAAATGCAATCCCTTGTTTGTTTTTGTGAGCTTCTTTGGCCAAACGGCTCATCGATTCATTGGATAAAGGTCGCTTATAAATAACCTCCCCTTCGTATACCACGTGTTGTCCATTAAGGGTGATTATAGTATCAATAGCGAGTTCGTCTGCAATTTCTCGCATTAAAATAGGTGCTCTGCCTGTTGAAATAGCAGGAACAATCCCGTTTTGTTTCAATTTTTTTATCGCTTGTTTGGTGGAATCTGGAATCGAATTATTATGTGTAACCAATGTACCATCAATATCAAAGAAAACTATTTTTGCCATGTTATTCTCCTATATAAAAAAATTCTTTGTTGTTTATAGCTGCAATCATTGTAGCGTTACCACCTTTGCAAATCAATACATTATTTCTGCAAATCATATTGTTATGAATACGCCACCAACTTTGCTAAAATTTAGGTGTTCATAATGCAACAAAACATCAACTTCTCTTTCCCCTTCAGTGGTTTAGTTCCATCATTCATTCTACATTTCAAACGGAAGTTGAAGTCTGTTCCATTTCTTAATGGTTCTTTTGCTGTGTCTATGAATAATAGCTTGATTTTACTTATTACGAGGAGGTTAAATATAATGAGAAAGTTAAAAAAACTGGGGATGACTCTTTTATTCACCACAACGCTTCTTGCTGCGTGCGGCGGAGGTTCAAATGAATCTGGAGGCGACAGCGAACAAGTAGTGGTAGAATTTTTCAGTCAAAAGCCTGAGATCACTACTCAGCTGCAAGATTTAGTCGATACTTATACAGAACAAAACCCAAATGTTCGCGTGAACATCACTACGGTAGGGAGCGGGGAAGGTTCAGCGGCTCTTCAAGCTAAATTCTCCTCGGGGGATGAACCGGCTTTGATGATGCTTGGGGGATTACCTGAAGTTGAGCGTTACAGCGATTCCTTATTGGATGTCACTGAACTGGAAATGACGGATTCCGTTATTGACGGCATGTTAGAAGGCGGAACAATTGACGGCGTTCCTTTAGGCGTTCCAATGAACATCGAAGGTTTCGGCTGGATGTACAATAAAGAAATTTTTGAGAAAGCCGGTGTAAATCCAGATGACATCCAAAGTTACGATGATTTCGTAGAAGCAGTAGAAACACTGGATAGTCAAAAAGAAGAACTGGGTATTGATGCTGTCTTTGCTTTTAGCGGGGCAGAGAATTATATTGCCAACCAATTTTCAGCCAACTTTACTTCTCCTGAATACGACAACAGTATTTTGGAAAGTTACAGTGCGACTGAATTGAATTGGGAGTACGGCGACCAAATGAAGAAATACACGGATTTATTCAATCAATACAACGTTCAACCTATTTTGACGATCGATTACAGTCGTTCCGTTGAAGAACTCTTCATAAATGACGCTGTAGCGATGGTTCACCAAGGTAACTGGATCGTCCCTACTTTAAATGGTATTGATCCTGGATTTGCCGCTAATAAAATGGGAATCTTGCCTGTATTCGGCGAAAAGGATACGACAGGTAAAATCATTGCCGGTGCTCCTTGGTACATCGGAATCAATAAAAACCTAGACGAAGCAGTTGTGGAAGAAGCAAAATCTTTTATAGACTGGATGTACACTTCTGAAGAAGGAAAAACAGCTATAGTTGAAGAGTTCAACTTCGTTCCAGCTCAAGAAGGATACGAAGTTGACAGCATCAGCGACCCTGTCTCTCAACAAATCTACCAAGCTTTATTAGACGGAGAAACTGGCGCTATGACGCACAAACAATATCCTGACGGCTGGTTCCAACAAGTTCTTTTCCCTGAATACCAAAAATACTTGAACGGCGACATCAGCTGGGAAGATTTTGAAGCCAACACTTCTAAAGGCTTCGCAGATATGCGTTAACTTTCTTCTAACAGATAACGGGAAATAGATCAGCTTTACCGTCTATTTCCTGTTTGTCTGTTTTTTTATCCTAAAGCAAAGGAGCAACATCCATATGAAACGAAAAAACGAAAAGTATTTTTACTGGGCATTTTTATTCCCCAGCATATTAGCTGTATCATTAGTTATCTTCATTCCTTTACTTTATGGGATCTATACTTCTTTTACAGATTCTGACGGCTACAACATGGCCTTTACCGGTCTGGAAAATTATCGACGTTTACTTAGTGATGATCAGTTTTTGCATAGCTTATGGTTCACGATTCGATTTGCAGTCGTTTCCGTTATTGGGGTCAACGTGATCGGTTTAGCCATGGCGCTTTTAGTCACACAAAAGACTGGTCGTTTAAGCAATCTTTTCCGTACGATCTTTTTCATGCCTAACTTAGTGGGCGGAATCATTCTAGGATTTATCTGGCAATTCATCTTTGTCAAAGCTTTTGAAGGGATTGCACAATTGACAGGACTGAGTGCTTTCAGCGGTTGGCTGGCAGATACCAATACCGGTTTCTGGGGTCTGGTCATTGTCTTTTTATGGCAAATGAGCGGGTATATCATGATCATTTATATTTCATTCTTGAATGGTATCCCGGCAGATATCAATGAAGCCGCTGCTATTGACGGAGCAAACACTTGGCAGACTTTTTGGAGAGTCAAGCTGCCGATGTTGGCACCTGCCTTTACCATCAGCCTCTTCTTGACGTTGGCTAATGCTTTTAAAGTTTATGACCAAAACTTGGCGTTAACAAATGGAGCTCCTTTTGGTTCTACCGAAATGGTGGCTATGAACATTTACAACACGGCCTTTTTCCAATACCAGCAAGGATACGCTCAAGCTAAAGGGATTCTTTATCTCTTACTAGTGGCAGCTATTTCATTGACGCAAGTTTACTACACACGAAAGAGAGAAGTTGACCTATGAAATCTGAAAAAATGCATAACTGGTTAATCATCATCCTAGGCGTAGTGGCTTCTCTGACTTGGATCTATCCATTTGTACTGATTTTTATCAACTCATTCAAAACGAGACGAGAAATCTTTACCAACACTCTTTTCTGGCCAAATGAAACCACTACGGAAAATTACCCAAGAGCCTATGAAGATTTGAATTATACTGAAAGTTTCATGAACTCATTAATGATCACAGTAGCCAGTATCATCGTGATCGTACTGTTCTCATCCATGTCGGCCTATGCGTTGTCTCGCTATCCCGGCAAAATGAGTTCAGTCATTTATTTTATTTGTGCCATCACAATGCTTATCCCTTTTCAATCCTTGATGATTCCTTTAGTCAGCTTATTCGGTCGATTTGATATGCTGAACCGAGTGGGACTGACTTTCATGAACTTAGGATTCGGGTCCAGTATGTCGATTTTTCTGTACTTCGGTGCATTAAGATCGGTTCCGAAGTCACTAGACGAAGCAGCTATTTTAGATGGTGCCAATCCATTTCAAATTTTTTGGCGCGTCGTCTTCCCATTATTGAAGCCGACAACCGTTACCGTCATTATTTTGAACTCTATTCGAATTTGGAATGACTACTTGCTTCCTTCATTGGTGATCAATAAAGATGGCATGTACACTATTCCTCTGCAAATGTACTATTTCTTCGGACAATACACGATCCAATGGGAATTAGCACTGGCAGGGTTGGTTCTTGCAATCATCCCGATCATCCTGCTTTACATGTTCTTGCAAAAACACATCATTCAAGGAATTACAGAAGGAGCTACTAAATAATCGGTTTTTAAAAGCCTGCCAAATGAGTCATACTCATTTGGCAGGCTTTTTTCGTTGCTGGGTGTTATTTCTTCCGTGATGAAAGATTCTTGTGTTGTTTTTCGGCCATGAGCGAGGAATTTTGCAGGCTCATGGCCGAGGAGACAATGGAAAACAGCCATGAGCTACAGAATTCAGTTCACCATGGCCAACATCTCGGCCATTTCCGGCCATGAAGCGAAAGAAAATCAGCCTGATGGCCGAAAAGGTATTCAGCTTTACCTCTCTTGTAGCAGAAAAAGATGATTACCTAAAAGCGCATCTTAATTAAAGACTTTCACCCAGTGTTTTTCCTTGTTTAGGTTGTGTTTCGGCCATGAGCGATAAAATGTGAAGGCTCATGGCCGAGGAGACAACTGAAAATAGCCATGAGCTACAGAATTCAGTTCATCATGGCCAGCATCTTGGCCATTTCCAGCCATGAAGTGAAAGAAAGTCCTCCTGATGGCCGAAAAGGTAATCAGCTTTGAATCAAAATACCACCTCATACTCAAAAATAAGCGAAAAACACGCGGCTCTTCGCTTATTCTTCAGTATTCATTTGCTCTTATAGCAATTCTTTCGCTAATAGGCGGTAAGTGTCTAGTCGTTTTTCTTGTGAATGCGGGATGCTGCAGATCATAGCTTCATCAAAGCCGTAATGTTCTTGTTGGCGTGTCAATTCCGCTGCGACTTCTTTAGCAGATCCTACAATATGTTGGGAACGGCTTTCTAGGATATTCATTCGGTCTACTTCTGTCAGCGGGAAATTTTGAGCTTCTTCAGGAGTCAATATCGGCCCCATTTTCCCTTGAGACATCCATAAACGAACAATATCTTGCGGTAAGGCTTCATACTCAGCTTCTTCCGTAGTTTCCGCAGCTGTCACCATGTAAGCCACATTGATTTCAGGTTTCTCCATAAAGGTACTGGGTTCAAATGAATTCCGATATTGGTCTAGAACTCCTTTGTCCATGTAGCCAGTAAAGAATTGCGCATATGAATAACCGATTCCTCTGCGACCTGCTTGAACAGCACTGCTTCCGCTAGAGCCTAAAAGCCATGCCTCTGGTAAAACGATTTGGCTTGGAGTGGCAATAGTTTTGTTGTATAGCTCATCGTGCGGAACTTCATCATTCAATAACTGCAGAGAAACATCTAACTTTTCATACATATTGTCCAGCTGCGGACGATTCCCTTGAGCCAAGGCAAACATAGACGCGTGGTCTCCACCCGGAGCTCTTCCTACTCCGAAATCAATTCTTCCTGGAGCAAAAGCACTCAATGTTTTGAATACTTCAGCCATTTTCAAAGGAGAATAGTGCATCATCATCGTTCCGCCTGTACCCAAACGGATGTTTTTCGTTTTAGCCGCCAAATGAGCGATCGTGATTTCAGGAGCAGAACTAGCATAGTTTTCGGTGCCATGATGCTCTGCCATCCACATCCGTACATAACCTAACTCGTCAGCTAATATCGCCAGCTCTTCTGCTTTCAATAATGCATCAGAAGCGGTATTTCCGTGAGTTACTGGAGCTTGATCTAAAACACTTAATTTCATTAATATTCCCCTCTCTATCCTCAACAAAGCTTACTTTTACAAGATAATTACTTTTTTATTTTCTATTTACTAATTCAAAGTAAGTTCTTTTGTAGTTAACTGTAGCACTTTTTTTATTGGATAGAAAGTTTATTGCAAATTTCTTAGGCATCTCTTATGCAGCCTCTCTTTTGTAAGACAACCTCAAGCAAATCCTTTATACTGAAAACAAATGGATTTTAGGAGGCAGGAAGAATGGAATTATATTTAGCAACAGTTGGCCAGCTTCAAGAGAATTGTTATTTTTTAGTCGGAGACAATAACCGCGATACCATCATTTTTGATCCGGGTGCAGAACCGGACACATTGAAAAATGTGATAGAAGAAAATGAATTGAATCCTATTGCTATCGTTTTGACACATGCGCATTACGATCATATTGGAGCTTTGAATGAGATCAGAGATGTTTATAAAATACCGGTGTATCAAAATCCTATCGAAAAAGAATGGCTGGTTGATCCCGCTCAAAATGGTTCAGGAAACCACCCTGGAATGGAGAATATCGCCAGCACTAAACCAGCAGATGTTTATCTGGAAGAAATGGGTCCTTATTCTATCGGCGAATTCCACTTTGATATGCAACACATTCCAGGTCATTCTCCAGGAAGTACGGTTTTTATTTTTAAAGACAATGGCTTTGCGATCGTTGGAGATGTGATCTTTAAAGGCAGCGTAGGAAGAAGCGATTTTCCATATGGCGACCACGAAAGCTTGATAGCTGGAATCCATAAACATATTGCGCCATTGCCAGGAGACACAGTTTTATTTCCCGGCCACGGAGATGCTACAACCGTAGAAGACGAACTGAATACCAACCCGTTTTTAACTCATTAAAACACAAAAAACAGCTTTCTACAAAAAGTAGAAAGCTGTTTTTTGCTTGCAGAACTAGAAAGCAAATGAGTCAATGGTCAAAGTGACATCTTTAAAAACGTCATTCATTTTCTCGCTGTTTTTAATTGTTCCGTCGTATAAGACTTGACCGCTTTCTAAATCAGCGACAACTATTCCGATGTCATGCCCAGATTTGTCTTTCAGTGTACTGACATAGCAAATTTGATTTCCCTTGATAGAGACTAATGGAGTGGCGTAACCTTCAGGATTTGTTAGGAAATTCTTCATCACTTCACTTGGCAATTCTATTAATTGAGGTTGTTCCATCGTATTTTCTTCTATATTAAATCTATTCATCTCAAAACCGTTTTCTTTGAGCGTAGTGTAGTAAATATACTCATCTTCTACGTTTGTTACCATTGGATACATCGACTCAGACCAGCCTTTGAATTCATTTGGAACAGCCAATTCTGTTACTTCACTTGTTTCTACATTGTAAGCCAACATTGTAATGTCTTCTGAGTTGATCTCAACTCCAGATTCAGCAGTCTCTGGTTGTACAGTAGGGTTTGATGAAATAATAATATAGGGCTCCGGCGTCATTTCACTGTTAGTTGCACCTATATTGACGATATAAGACGTGTAATCCATATTGTCATCGTTAGATGGTGCTAGGATCAAGTCATCTACGATCTTTTGACTGTCTAAATCGATTTTATAAACGTGCAATTCTGTGATCGGTTGGTATAATTCTGTTTCTCCTGCGATGTAGTTTGTTGTAAACACATGCAGGATGTTCCCACTTTTTTGCACATCTTCTACATAAAAACTATCGTAGTTTTCGTAATTAGGAACTTCCACTTCAAAGGCTGATTCTTCTTCTGTTTTCTTGTCTAGTAATGCTATCTCTAATTTGTCGTGAATCTCATCGTAATCTTCAACCAGTGTAAATAAGTTGTTTGCGTAAACAATTGTTTCTTTATCTTCATAATACTTAAACATATCCCAACTCTTACCTCTGAAAAATTCACGGTAGTTACGGTATAATCTCTGTGTTGAAAGGTCATGTTGGTATGTCACATCTAATCGTTCAGCAAATGGTACATCTTTGCTTCCTATTGTTCCTTCTGCATCGATTTGAAACATATCGCTATAATCGCTATTTTCAGCAAATGAGCTCGCAGACAGAATCAAGTCTTTAATAGCACCTTTGTCTCCAGAACGTTTCTCGATAGTGTATTGAGGATAACTATTTTCAGCAGAAACTGTTACAAGATAAAAAGTGCAGATACTGATTCCGCTGAATACTATTAAAGTGATCAATTTCCAATACTTTTTCATTTTTTTACTCCTCAGTGTATATTTTGTTTTTTAAACAGTTACTTTTCTATTTAATAATATATAGCTGATCCAAATCGAAAGAGCACTTGCCACAACAGTTAGTACAAGTGAAATCAAAAAGACTTCGCTGGCAAACAGGTACAACATAACATTGTAGAATTGCATGAAGTAAAGAACATAAAAGATCAGTTGAACTAATACCGCATAACCTATGCCTAAAATAAGTCCTTTGATCTTGTAACTTCTCTCAAAAAGAACGATTGTGGAAACCACTAAAAGTCCTAATAATCCTTTACTGTATCTCGAAATAAATACAAGTCCTGAAGTTGGATAAAACATCATTAAATAATAAGAACTTTGAATGATTTGATTCAAGTTGGCATAATTGAAGTAAGCTGTAGGAAGAAGCATTTGGAAAAGACTGTTTTCAATATAGAGCAGCACTAATTGCAAAGCAATCAATCCAATGACCATTAAAAAGATAGTTGATACTTTAGAGAATAAGATGTTCAACCGTTGCGTCGGCAACATCAATAAACGGTAAATGAAAGTGTTTTTCCCCAACCAATCTCGGTACCAAATGAATATACTATAAAGCATCAATACCGCTCCGCAAAACATGATTGGTCCTAAAAACCATAAACTGTTTACAAAATCGGTCATTCCCAATTTTCCAATATTCGCAACGATTTCACTATCATTGACTATTCCTGATTGTTTCTGCTCGCTGATAGATCTTAGATATCTATTTGTCGTGACAAACACACCAACAAATTGGATAAGTACTGTTAAAACAGCTAACGTTGCATAAACTGGAGCAAAACGGTTGAATTCAAATCGAACTAATTTGATAAAGTTTTTCATGGTTGATACACCTCTCTCATTACATCTACGACTGATTTGCCATTCTCTTCGCGCATTTCTTCTGCATTGAATTCGGTAACGACTTTCCCGTTCTCAATCAAAACAGCTTTGTCGATCAAATGTTCAATATCGCTGATTTCATGAGTGGTGATCAAAACGCCTCTATTTTCTACTAAGTTACTGGCAAATACTGACGCTATTTGTTCTCGGCTGAAAATATCGATCCCTGAAAAAGGCTCATCCATCAGTAAGTAATCCACATCCAAAGCCAATCCCAAAACCATATTTACTTTCATCGTGTTTCCTTTAGACAACTGAGAAATTTTATCTTTGGAACTCAATTTGAAAAAGTTCAACAATTCAGTCGCTCTTTCCTGATTCCAAGACGTATAAAAATCAGCCATAAATTCCATTGCTTCTTGAATCGTCATCGAAGGCATCATCGTTATCGCATCTGGAATGAACGCAATCGTTTCATATGTATTTCTATCCAGTGCTTTTCCATCAATAAAGATTTCTCCTTTTTCTAGAGGAGTCAAATTCATGATTGCTTTTAATATCGTTGTTTTCCCTGAACCATTTGTTCCGATCAAACAAGTTATTTCTCCTTTATTTGCCGTAAAAGAAATTCCGTTCAACACTTTTCTTCGTTTGTATTTCTTCTCTAACTGTCTGACTTCGATCATTCGTTGTCGCCTCCGTTTTGACTGGCTTCCAGCAGATATTGCTCCTCCACTTTGTCCTGTATTTCTTTCAAAGTAACTCCGATTGGCTTAACAGCCGCAATAAAGTTTTCTACCGCATCCAACATCAGTTCAGATCGGACTTGACCTAAAATAGATTGATCTTCTGTGACTCTGCTTGGCATATTTCCTTCTGTATACAACAACTTTTCTTCCTCCATTCGTTTGAAAGCTCTCTGAACTGTGTTGGGATTGATGCCTAATGTGTTAGCTAATTCTCTTCTGGACGGCATTTCCTCTCCAGGCTGCAATTCGCCTGATGCTACTTTTTCTTTGAAATGACGAACCACCTGTAAATAGACCGGTTCTCTTTGATTGAACATCTCTGACATGGTTTCAGTCCCTTCTTCTCTGTATTAACCTATTAATACACCATAGTTAAAATAGTGTACTACTAACTTAATACACCTCTTGATGTGTATTATATGCTTAGTACACTAAAGCTGTCAACAATTTATTTTATTTTTTCTGCAATTGACATTCTGAGGGTAATTTTCTATACTGAACTTAACTTAATAACTTTTGCGATGATGGAACATAGTAGAAGTATTGTCCCTGTTTTATAGAGAGCTGATGGCCGCTGCAAATCAGCACACACAATACATCGAATTACACTCTGGAGCAACTTGATTAACCTCAAGCGCGATACTGGCGATACTAGTACTGAAGAGGCTGCGAACTCCTATAATGGAAGTTTGTTTGCAAATTGGGTGGTACCACGGAAACTAACATTCGTCCCGATGAAAAGACACGTTCTTTTCATCGGGTTTTTTTTGTGCAAAAAATTGAAAAGGGGCAAACAACATGAACATTATTGATGAATTAGAATGGCGCGGAGCCATCAACCAACAAACTGATGAGGCTGGATTGCGTGAATTGATCTCAGAAAAAGAAATCGGTGTCTACTGCGGGATCGATCCGACTGGAGACAGTATGCATATTGGTCACTTGATTCCTTTTATGGTCTTGAAACGATTCCAATTAGCTGGACATAAACCTGTGATTTTAGTCGGTGGAGCTACAGGTTCTATCGGGGATCCAAGTGGAAAATCTGAAGAACGCGTTTTACAATCCGCTGAACAAGTTGAAGAAAACATCCAAAAATTAACGGCTCAAGTCCAAAAATTATTTGATGCAGGCAAAGACGAAAAATCGATTCGTTTAGTTAACAACTTGGAATGGACAGGCGAATTGACACTATTGGACTTCTTACGCAATGTCGGAAAAAGCTTTAACGTCAACACGATGCTTTCTAAAGACATCGTTGCCAGCCGATTAGAAACTGGAATTTCTTTTACTGAATTCACATACCAAATCTTGCAATCTATCGACTTCTTGCACTTATACCGCAATGAAGATGTTCAATTACAAGTGGGTGGAGCTGATCAATGGGGAAACATTACTGCTGGTCTAGAATTCATTCGTAAACAAGAAAGTGCTGAAGCGAAAGCATTTGGTCTGACAATTCCATTGTTGTTGAAAGCTGACGGGACCAAATTTGGTAAAACAGCCGGCGGAGCAATCTGGTTGGACGCTGAAAAAACGACTCCTTACGAATTCTACCAATTCTGGTTGAACCAAGATGACCGTGATGTAGTCCGCTATTTGAAATACTTTACTTTTTTGAGCCAAGACGATATCAATACACTGGCTCAACAAGTAGAAACCGAACCACATAAACGTGCTGCTCAAAAAACGTTGGCACGTGAAATGACTTTATTTGTCCACGGTGAAGAAGCTTTAGCAGATGCTGAAAAAATCACTGCTGCTTTATTCTCAGGTGAAGTAAAAGATCTAACAGCTAAGCAAATCGAAGAAGGATTCAAAAATATGCCGACTTTCGAAGCACCAAAAGAAGAACGCAACATCGTCGAATGGCTGGTTGACGTTGTAGGCATCGAACCATCCAGACGCCAGGCTCGTGAAGATATCAAAAACGGCGCAATCTCTATCAACGGCGAAAAAGAAACCGACGTAGAAGCCATCATCAAACCAAAAGACTCATTCGAAGAACGCTTCATCCTAGTCCGAAAAGGCAAGAAAAAATACTTCTTGGTGAAACTCGTAGAGAGCGAAGCAAAGCGTTAAGGATTCCGTAGAGTTCGATTTTCACCTTTTAATTGGGTGCTTTTCCCAATAAAAAGGTGAAAACGAAATCATAGGAAGCCTGCTTTGTGCAGCTCGTTTAAAAGCAGAGAGCGGAGAAAAGCGTTTAGCCTATCGAATAGAAGAAAAGATCAACTGACAGGTGCTTTTTACCTAACAGTTGATCTTGGCTTATAGGCGTATAGGCTGCTTTTTGCAGGTCGTTTTAAACCAGAGAGCGTAACAGAGCGTTAAGGATTCCGTAGAGTTAGAATTTTACCTTTTCATTGGGTGTTTTTCCCAATAAAAAGGTAAAATCGAAATCATAGGAAGCCTGCTCTGTGCAGCTCGTTTTAGACCAGAGAGCGGAGCGAGGCGCTTGGCTTACCGGATATAAGAAGAAGCCATCAAGTTGATGCCTTTTATCAACAGGATGGTCTTCAGCTTATAGACGCGTAAGCTGCCTCGTGCAGCTCGTTTTAGAGCAGGACTTTCACTCTTTTCTTGTGTGTGAGACGGATCCTCTCTAACAAGTTCCTCCTATTTTTACCAAGTTTTGTTAGTCAGGCAGTAGATTATCCATTCCCCACCCTACATTTTAAAGGAGATGATTACCATATGATTCACATCAAAACAGCTCAACCTACTGATGCACATGCGTTAGCTGAGCTAGCTCGTATCATTTGGAAAGAACATTACACTTCCATTATTGGTGAAGAACAAGTTCACTACATGCTGGAGACAATACAGTCCGAACCAGCTATTCAACAAGATCTAGAAAACGAGAAAATTTATTGGT
The DNA here is from genome assembly GCF_057334175.1 of Desemzia sp. AGC72. Lineage (NCBI taxonomy): Bacteria > Bacillati > Bacillota > Bacilli > Lactobacillales > Carnobacteriaceae > Desemzia > Desemzia sp. AGC72. The sequence goes on along the minus strand of NZ_JBHFIG010000001.1, from coordinate 136,386 downwards.
TGATCCAGGAAGATGGACAAGATGTTGGGTACGTCAGCTATGAATTGGAGAAAAACAGTCTTTTCTTGAGCAAATTCTATCTGACAGAAGCTGCCCGCGGTAAAGGTTTGGGCCGGTTTTTATTTGAAAAGTTGAAGGAAGTTGCAGCAGATCAAAGTAAACAGTCGATCGAGTTGACGGTCAATAAATACAACACTCCTACAATAGCGGCATACCAAAAAATGGGCTTCGAACAAATTCGAGAACAAGTCGCGGACATCGGGAATGGTTTTGTGATGGATGATTATGTTTTTAGGTACACTCTTTAAAAACAACTTTGCTTATATAGTGGATGTCTGCAGCTGCAAGCGGCTGAGTATCCACTTTTTTTGACTCGTTTTTTGCCCCTTTTGTTCTTTTCTCGAATCAGGAATGCTACACTAAACAAGAATAATTTCAGAAAAGAGGGATTTTGTGAGCATTCTTAATCGTGAAGAAGACGGACTATTTTACGCAGAGCAATTAAAAAATAAAGTCATTTCTCCAAAGGAATTGGTAGAACAATCTTTTCAAATTATAGAAAAAGAAAATCCAACGTTAAATGCTGTAATCCATCATCGTAAAGAAAAAGCACTAAAAGAAGCGGAAGAAAGAGACTTCAGCGGTAAACCGTTTGGCGGCATTCCGATCTTGGTAAAAGGGTTAGGGCAATCTTTAGCTGGCGAGCCTAGTACATCGGGGTCTAATTTGCTAAAAAATTCTGTGGCTGCTCAAACGAGTCATTTCACTCAAGCTTTGATTGACGCAGGGTTTATCGTAATTGGACAAACCAATGTGCCAGAGTTCGGCTTTAAGAACATTACTGAACCCGAATTGTACGGTCCTTCACGCAATCCTTGGAACACCAATTACTCTCCAGGTGGCTCTAGCGGAGGAGCCGCAACAGCTGTGGCTTCGGGTATGGTGCCGATTGCCGGTGCCAGCGACGGAGGCGGGTCTATTCGGATTCCAGCTTCATTTACTGGGCTGGTCGGCTTGAAGCCTACTCGCGGACGGACGCCAATCGGTCCTGGATCTGGTCGAAATTGGCAAGGCGCTTCTATTAGTTTTGCTTTGACCAAATCGATCCGAGATACTGCCGCCATGATGGACGTACTGCAAACTATCCAACCGGCTGCAGCTTTTCAAACGCCTCTTTTTGCTGAAGGATACATGAATCATTTGCACTATGCACCTAAAAAAACGTTTAGGATTGCTTACACACTGGAGTCTCCTGTACTTTCCAAGGTCAGCGAAGAAGCGCAAAAGGCTGTTTTGAAAACCGTTGAATGGCTAAGAGCTCAAGGGCATTCAGTTGTTGAAAAAGCACCTGAAATCGATGGAGTACATTTGATGAAGAGTTATTACATCATGAACTCAGGCGAAACAACAGCGATGATGGGAAATATCGAATCCGCCCTTCAGCGCAAATTGACCATCAACGATATGGAACTGGTCACATGGGTTTTATTCACTGCTGGAAAAACTATTTCTGCCGCTGCTTACTCTAACACATTAAACACTTGGGATCAGGCTGCAGAAGTCATGGCAGGATTTAATGAGTCATTCGATTTATTTTTGACCCCTGCTACAGCTGACAGCCCTCCAAAAGTCGGGACAGAATGGCAAGACGAAACCATGTTGGAGCGCATGCGCAATATCACTGAAGTTGACTCCACAGAGCAGCAGCAAATTGTTTGGGACATGTTTAGTAAGAGCCTGCCGATCACGCCATTCGGCATGCAAGCCAACTTGACCGGGCAGCCTTCAATTAGTTTGCCTGTTCATTTGACCAAAGACGCCCTGCCGCTTGGTGTGCAATTCACCGCACCTAAAGGCAGAGAAGAATGGCTGTTGGCGATCGGACGCGACATGGAAGCCGATGGACAGTTTATTTAATAAAAATCTAGGCTGCAAACACTCATTGACGTTCGCAGCCTAGATTTTTCTCTTTAAAATTGTCTATTAGTCAATTGAAGTATGAAATCAGCTCCACTTGATTAATAGAAAGGGGCTATTGATCAAGTGAGCAGTTATTGAGTCCCCATTTGACTAATAGCGATGTTCTATTAATCAAGTGAATACTTTAAAATGTTCCAATTGATTAATAGAGCATCTTTCACTGATCTTTTCTATAGTTGGTCTAAAGCTTCTTCGATCGACTGTTCGCCAGACACTAAATCGAAGGCTTTATGGTATGTTTTTTCATTCTCTAAGCTCTCAAACAGCACTTTAGCCACATCTTTGCGCGGAATCGTCCAGTCGTCCGAATCGGTCAGCTGCATATTGTCAGACACGACCACTTTGCCTTTGCTTGGGTCATCTGTCAAACCTCCAGGACGAACGATCGTGTAATTTAATCCGCTTTGCATCAACTCTTTATCCGCATAGTATTTCGCTACATAGTAGGATTTGATTTCTTTATTCCATTTTTCACGTTGATCTGCACCAAATGCACTCACCATCAAGAACCTATCCACACCAATATTTTTGGCTGCTTCAACGACTTTCACTGCACCGTCTAAATCGATCAGCAACGTTTTGTCTGGTCCAGTGCTGCCGCCCGAGCCTGCTGTAAAGATTACTGCGTCAGTTCCTTTGACAGCCTCTTCCAGATCGCCCACAGATCCCTCTAAGTCACCCATGTGAGTTTCGATTCCTTTACTTTCGAGTTCTTTTACTTGTTCTTCTTTTCGTACAAATGCTCGAACAGAATGTGTCTCACTTTCGTTCAGCAAATCAACTAATTGTTTCCCTATTTTCCCATTCGCTCCAACAACTAATACTTTCATGTATGCAATCTCCCTTCGAATCTGATTCTTTTTTAACCATAACACAAAAAGTAAGTAGAATAAAAAGGTGTGCTCCGTGTGTAAAATCTCTTAAAAATAAAACAGTTCTTCAAACTTTTTGTCTAAAGCAATGCATAAAATCAGAGCAAGTTTTGCTGTAGGATTAAATTGCCCCGTTTCAATCGAACTGATCGTATTCCTGGACACTCCTATCATTTCAGATAGCTCTCTCTGGGACAATTGCTTCTCTTTTCTAGCTGCTTTTATATTATTTTTTAAAACCAATTCTTCCTTTTCCAAATCCATTTCTCCCATTATATAGTTTGTAAGACATACCAGATAAGAAAAGCTGCGCACAAAAAACAATTTACTATACTAAAATATAAAATACCCTTTTCTTTTCTTAAACGATATCGTGAAAATCCTCCAGTTGCCATAAATGCAAAGAGCAATGCCGTTATATCGCCAAATGGCAAGTTATTGAAAATTTGATACATCATTATTAACAATGCTAAGAAGCACAGTGCGTAAAAACCTTGGTCATCAGCATGATTATTTTCATGATTTTTTCCTTCATCATTATTTTCAGAACGATATTTATTCAATATTTCTTCTTTATCCATCCCATTCCCTCTTTTCGCCAAGTTTACTTGTCAAATACATCTTATACTTGCCAAGTAAACTTGTCAATCAAATCAAAAAAAAACGTGCTTGGTTGACCAAGTACGTGTCTCTCATGCCAGCCAGCTTCTTACAGCTTAGCTTACCATTTATTTGTACATACATTCTCGTTGGGAGTGCCTTTGAATTCTGATTGCCTTCTAATTTGTCGATGACTTGTTTGATGGTCTCATCGTTATTGTCGTATGCGTTAACGATTTAAGAGTATTGTTTCAATAATTCATCAAATTCGTTAATGATAGAATATTGGAATTCACCTTTATAGGTCTTGTTCGTAAAGTTATTGACGGCTTCATTCGACAAACGTTTCCATGAGAATGTTTCTTTCCCAAATAAAATCGGGTAGAACAATACGCTGTTTTTAAGGGCTGCTGAAAGATCTCCAAGAGCATCGCCAACCATCAAAATTTCGTCATCTGCGTATCCATGTGCTTTAAGTTTTTCAATACAAGCAGCTTTTGTTCCTGCTTCTTGTCCATAAACCGTGTCTACATGCGGCATTAAGCTGTGTCTATCCCACTCGCTGTATAAAGCTCCGCTGTTTGCAGAACTGACTATCACGATATCTGCTAATTCATGCAGTTTAGCTAAAACTTCTTTTACGTGAGGGAACGGAGCATCTTTCCCGGCTAATTCTTCAATACCGATATTTACTCGATTGCTCCAGTCTAATGCTTTTTTTAAATCTTTTGACGGAGATGCTTCAAGCATTCTTTTCAATGAATCATTTGACAACTCAGGAGTCGTTTCTGTCCAACCCACTAATTTAGAGTTACCTCCTTCGCTTTCAATTGACTTTCTAAAGCAAGTTCATTTAAAATGATATCATGCTCCAGCACCTAGTTCCACATTACGAGATAGTGTAACCGGTTTCTAAACAGTTAGAAAAGAATTTTAATCAACTTCTCATTTGGTTACTCCCTTTAAACCCATCACGCCGAAACTATTTTTCGGGGATTTTTGAATTGGTCTATTCGATTGGATAGTTGAACTAAGCTATTGTTGAGGAGTTTTTATTTCTCTTTAAAGTTTTTATCAATAGTCTCTTAGCATTAAATTTATTTTCGAATGCATACGTTCAAAAAAAGAAAAGTTGTTATGCAACACGACTTGGAAAGGTATAGTTGTTTTCTCTTCATTCACTGCTGTCACAATTAGTTCATATGCTCATATTTACATACTTGATACAGGATAGTTTTCCAAAACTCAACTTGTACAACTAAAAGTTATCTCATATAATAAAACCTGTCGTGAAAGAGTCATTCGGGTAATCAAGAAATTAATTTTTTAAAGGAGTAATAATATGACGAATAATCCCACTGGCGGAGTACAGACAATAGATAGAGCCCTGACCATTCTAGAAACCCTTTCCAATTATGATAATTTAAGTTTAATGGAGATAAGCGAAAAAGTTCAGTTGCATAAAGCTACTACACATCGTTTAATCAACTCTCTATTGCAAAACGGATATATTGAAAAAGACCCTACAACAAAAAAATATCGTATCTCTTTAAAATTATTCCAATTAGGGAGCAGACGAGTCCAAAACATTGATTTTTTGAATGTTGCTAAAAGCATGATTCGTCAGTTGTCTCAAGAAATCAATCAAACTGTTCATTTAGTTATAGAAGATGATAATGAGGTTTTATACATTGATAAACATGATGCTCAGCAATCTGATACTCGCATGCTCTCTAGAATAGGGAAGAAAGCTCCTATGTATTTAACTGCTGTAGGAAAAGCAATTTTAGCCACTAAACCTAACAGTGCAATCATCGAGTATTGGGAGCAAGCAGATATCCAAAAGAAAACCAAAAATACCATTACAGATTTAGATGCTTTTTTAGCTGAGATGGAGACTGTCCGCCAACAAGGTTATGCTATGGATTATGAAGAAAACGAAGTGGGTATTGTCTGCATCGGTGCTTCATTTGCTAGTTACAAAGATTTGGCAGCTGGCGCTATCAGCATTTCTCTTCCTGTATCAGAGATTGAAAATAAAGAACTCTATATTACTAAAATAGTTGAAACAACTAGAAAAATATCTAACTTGCTAGGTCACTTCTAGTCATTCATCTACAAAAAAATACTCCGCAACTGACTGTTCTATGTCAATTGTGGAGTATTTTTTTGTTCTTCATCATCTAACGTTGACAGAAAATTGGAGTATTTAAACACTATAATTTTTAAAAATTTTCTGGAAGAATGTTCTGACCAACTTCATTTGATAAAGAATCAATATTTTTTTGATAAGAATGAACTGAACCGTTTATTCGCTCCAATTTCTTGGACTCCATAACGTTCCATCCAGTTCTCCTTCCATTTGCTGGATGCGTACTGTCTGCTCTCGAATCAAACGTTTAGTTGCTGCTAAGAGCGCTTTTTGTTTGTAATCTCGGCTCATTTGAAAAGCCCGTTCCAGTTCTTGGATGATCCATTCGTTTTGATCCATCTTGTCCTCTCCAATGCATCTTTAATTATCAGGAATTCATTTCGTCCAATACCATTTTTAATCCGTCTATCGTGTCTCTGTTCTCTTCGATAAGTTCTACAGCGTGCTGAATCAACAACTCATCTCCTGAAGCCAACGTTTCATCAGGTGTTTTTTCCAATTCCTGAATGATCCATTTTTCTCGAGTCAATAAACTATCATCTGCTTCTCTAGTAACAGCTTGCTGATAGTCGATCAGTAAAGTCATTTTTTGCTCTTCAGTCATATAAGGGAATTGGTAGATCACGAACGGCTTCAAGTAAGTCATCCCGGTTTTTATAGCAACAGCTTGAAATGGTTTCGTTAATTCATTGATACTAAAAGCTTCTTTACCTCCTGCTTGGTACTCGCTTTCCTTGATCCCTACAGATAACACTAAACCGAACTCTTTTCCATTCAGCGCATGTCCGTTTTTCCCATAAGCAAATCCATACGTCAGCACTTCATCTTGCCATTGCTTCAACATCGGCGGCGAGCTGTACCAATAAAATGGAAATTGAAATAAAATACGGTCAAATTGTTTTAACAATTCTTGTTCTGCTGCGACATCTATCTGACTGTCTGGATAGGCTCCTTCTAAATGGTGAACTTTTACCGATTCACTTTCAGGAATAGAACTCAACAAAAACTGCTGGCTGCCGGATTCTGAAATCTCCGGATGTGAAATGATCACTAAAGTCTTCATCTTTTTCCTCCAATACACTGAAGAAGACTTTTATTCTGCATCTTCTTCATCAAAAAATTCTATCATATTATTTTGTACAGCTGAAATCATCGGAAGTTTATAGACTGGAACCAGTTCAATATCTAGTTTTCTCAGTAATTCTCCCATTATACTCGCTATTCTGTGGTAACGACTAACATTGACAACAACAGTTGGCGGTTTTACATCATTAGTCAACAGCACCTTAATGAAGAGACGTTGGATTTTTTCTATTTCATCAAATTCAACGAGTTCTCCTAAGAGAATGTCTGTGCTTTTGGCATCTATGATCATTAACATAATAGAAAAACGAGGACGTTCCTCATCAAGTCCTTCTATCGGAATCGCAATATAATTCAGCTCCAACTCCCAGATCGAACTGCCTATTCTTTGATGATCCACACGTCTTATTTCAAAATCAGTTACTTTAACGGGTTCTTTAGCGTATTTTTGAGCAGCTAAACCTTGCAAGATATCCGGCGGCAAGACAAACATTGTATCTTCATATTGCCCATCTTCTGCATAAGTCCGTAAAAATACACTCTCTTTGTTTTCTTCAGTATCATATAAGTCTAATTCAGATCGGTATTTTTCACCCATTAACAAGAATTTCTCCAACAATTCAATCATGAATACAACTTCGTCTTCTGCTAATGGATCTGGATAATACCCCGGCTTGTAATCTAAAAATAAAGGCCAGGCTTTTTTCCCTCTGAACGGCACGCCGCTGTTTTTGATTCGCTGGTAATCTCCTATCGGCAAATCAAGTCGGTTTTCATACGTCAGAGAAATCCCATTTTGAATCAGCAGCCAGTCTAATGTCGCTTCCGCATCTTTCAACTGATCTTGTTTTACTAATTCAAAGTAATACCTCAGCTCTTCTAGGTCACGGTAAAAGAGAAACCCATAATTGTCTTCTGTTTTACCTAGAATAGACATAAAAACTGGTTCGGTTCTCTCGGGCAATTTTAAGGCTAAAATGTCTGTATCCCAATAATCTTCCCAGAATGATGCCTGGTAAAGTTGCTTAGCTAGTTCGAATAATCTTGTTTCAGCTTTCATTGCTCACACTCCTAGAGAACTAAGTTGAATTTCTCGTACCGTTTTTATATTTACTGTACACTAAAGTTAGATTTATTATTCAGCTTTAGTGATTCCTGTTTATTATCTCAATAAATGCCTTATCTCACAACACATTCTCAATTTTTAACCGATTTTTCTTTTGAGTTACTATTTGTTCTTCTAGAGGGAAACGGTTACAATAGTAATGAAGCAACTATATTGAAGTGGAGGAAAATTCATGAAAAAAATTATTAATGACCCATCTGCAATTGTTGATGAAATGATTAAAGGTATGGTTTTTGCTTATGATGATTTGGTAGAACGTTTGCCAGAAACAAATGTGATCCACCGCAAACATTCGAAAAACGGAAAAGTTGGCTTAGTCAGCGGAGGCGGGAGTGGTCATGAACCAGCACATGCCGGTTTTGTAGGCCAAGGAATGCTGTCTGCCGCTGTTTGCGGAGAAGTATTCACCTCTCCTACTCCTGACCAAATCCTTGAAGCCATCAAAGCAAGCGATGAAGGAAACGGAGTATTTCTGGTCATCAAAAATTACTCTGGCGACATCATGAACTTTGAAATGGCTAAAGACTTAGCTGATATGGAAGACATTTCTGTAGACTTCGTTGTTGTGGACGATGATATTGCTGTAGAAGACAGTACTTATACAGCAGGTAAAAGAGGAATCGCTGGTACAGTCTTAGTACACAAAATTTTAGGTGCAGCCGCTGAAGAAGGAGCTTCTCTTTCTGAAATCAAAGAACTGGCTGACAAATTAGTTCCCGCAATCAAATCGATCGGTGTAGCTTTATCACCTGCTACAAGTCCAGAAGTTGGGAAACCAGGATTCGAGATCGGCGACGATGAGATTGAATTTGGTGTGGGTATCCATGGGGAACCTGGCTACCGCAGAGAAAAATTACAACCTTCAAAAGACTTGGCTGCTGAGCTGGTCAAACAATTGAAAAAAGAATTCCAGTGGTCTGGCGATGAACAGTATGCACTTTTGATCAATGGTATGGGCGCTACTCCTTTGATGGAACAATTCGTTTTCACAAACGATGTACGCGAGTTATTAGCAGCAGAAGGCATCACACTAGCCTTCAAAAAAGTGGGAGACTACATGACTTCTATTGATATGGCTGGAGTTTCCATCACGTTAGTAAAATTAGAAGACACAAAATGGGTAGACTATTTAACTGCACCCGTAAATACAATTTCTTGGTAAGAAGGGAGTTTACACAATGCTATCAGTCGAAACAGTAACAAAATGGATGGAACTATTTGGTGAACAATTAATGGAAAACAAAACTTATTTGAGCGAATTAGATACTGCCATCGGAGACGGTGACCACGGCAACAACTTAGCTCGAGGAGCTGCAGCGTTAAAAGAAAAGCTTGGAGCCAATGAGTACAACACATTGACCGATCTATTGAAAGATGTCGGAATGGTTTTTGTCAGTAAAATCGGAGGCGCTTCTGGACCTTTATACGGATCTGCTTTTATCAGTATGGCAAAAGCCAGCAAAGACAATGACAGTTTAGAGTTGGCTGATTTGCTAGCAGCAGGTTTAGACGGCATCCAAAAACGAGGAAAAGCTGAAGCCGGCGAAAAAACGATGGTGGATGAATGGATCTCTGTTGTAGAAGCTGTCAAAAACAACTCATTAACAACCGATACTGTTGTAGAAGCTGTAGAGAAAACAAAAGATATGAAAGCTACAAAAGGAAGAGCTTCTTATTTAGGAGATCGTTCTATCGGACATTTGGATCCGGGTGCTATGTCCAGCAGCATTCTTTTCAAAACTATGTTAGAGGCAGGTGTTTACGATGGCAAATAAACCAGGAATTCTGCTCGTTTCTCACGTTTCAGATATCGCTGAGGGTTTGGCCACTCTTCTAGGTCAAGTAGCGGGAGACGTAACAATAATAGCAGCCGGCGGAACTGAAGAAGGTGAGGTCGGAACAAGCTTTGACAAAATATCCACTGCTGTAGAGGAATTTGAAGAAGATACTATACTGGCCTTTTATGATTTAGGCAGTGCGAAGATGAACTTGGAAATGGCTATTGAAACGACGGACAAAAATATTACTTTATACGACACAGCTTTCATCGAAAGTGCGTATACTGCAGCTTCTCTATTGCAAGTCGATGTTCCTGTAGAAGACATTGATAAACAACTAGCAGAACTGAAAGTGAAATAACCCATCTATAGCACTCTATTAATCAAGTGACGAGTGTCTGAAGAGTCACTTGATTAATAGAACGTGGCTATTGATCAAGTGGAACGAATTTGGGTATTCATTTGATTAATAGGGCTGCTCTATTAGTCAAATGACGCTGATTTCGATATTCATTTGATTAATAGACAACTATCGCTTACCATCTACTCTTGCTCTTTTTTAGAGCAAGAGTTTTTTTGCTGACTTCATTGACACACTATCAGTAAATAGCTAAAATGATGTACTGACGCGGCAATCATCGAGTAAGGAGTGGGATGGATGAAAAATAATTGGAGACTAAATCACCAGAAAATGAAGACATGGATCATATTAGGATTCGCCAGTCTTCTGATTGGCTGTATAGTTGGAGCTCTCGACACAATGTTTGGAAGAGTGTTATTAAGTTTATCCTATTTTAGAACCGAACATTTTACACCTCTTATTTTCTTTCTTGCGCCTGCCGGAATGTTGTTTGTTTATCTGTTTTCGTCTTACGGAAAGACAAGTACACAAGGAATGAACCTCGTTTTTCAAGTAGGACACGAAAACCGAGACGTTATTCCTAAAAGACTCATTCCTTTTGTGATCAGCGGAACGTGGGTGACGCATTTATTCGGGGGTAGTGCCGGCAGAGAAGGCGTGGCGGTCCAATTAGGAGCCGCAGTCTCGAATTGGATTGGTCGAAAAGTGAAGCTGCCAAATATGACCAGTATGTTTCTAATAACTGGTATGGCAGCAGGATTTTCCGGGTTATTCCAAACACCGATCGCTGCTGTCTTTTTTGCACTCGAAGTCTTAACAGCTGGAAGGTTGCGCTATGATGCTCTTTATTCTTCTGTAATAGCTGCTTTTACTGCGAGTTTCGTTTCCAGTCGCTTAGGTCTGGAGAAATTTTCTTTCAATTTACATTCACCTGTACATATGAACGTCGAACTGCTGCTAAAATTGCTGCTTTTAGGTATTTTATTTGGCTGGACTGGTGGCTTATTTGCTTATTCTCTAAAAAAAGTAAAATCTTTTTTAGCGTATAAATTGCCTGACCCCGTCAAGAGAATTGGATGGATAGGAATCGTTTTGAGTGTCTCCTTATGGATTTTATTCCAAGGGCGTTATGCCGGTTTAGGAACTAATTTGATTGATGCCAGCTTTTTTGGTCAAACGATTTATTCTTATGATTGGATGCTGAAATTTTTGTTGACGATACTGACGATTGGAGCAGGTTTTCAAGGCGGAGAAGTGACTCCTTTATTTTCTATTGGCACTTCATTAGGAGTCATATTGGCGACTATTTTGGGACTTCCAATCGAGTTTGCTGCTGCTCTGGGTTACGCTAGTGTATTTGGCAGTGCGACCAATACTTTATTGGCTCCTATACTGATTGGTGCAGAAGTATTCGGCTTTGCTTATCTTCCTTATTTTGCTATCGTCTGCTCGATCGCATATTTGTGCAATAGAAACAAATCAATTTATCCACTTCAAAAAAAAACAGTAGCTAAGATCCAATACTAAGGACCTTAGCTACTGTTTTTAATTTATTGTGCAGCTGCACGACGTTCTTTTAAGATGCGTGTATTTTCTTCTACGCGTTTTTTACTTAACGGATAAATGATTCCTAACAATGCTCTGTTAGTTGTCAACCCTACTACAATTGATTTCATTTGCTGTCCTACAGTTTCTGTGCTGGAAGCATCTTTTTCAGATAGTTGGATTCTCTCAACTGACCAGAAACACAATACTCCATACATTACTAAAGCAACAATACCAAATACAAAAGCAATCAATGTAAAACGTTCAGGAACAATAACTTGATCTCCCGAACTATTTGTTGTGTACACAACTAGAGGGACCACAAAAGAAATGACCATAGAAGCAATGCTTGCTCCTACACTACGGAAAGTTGAAAGAGCTGCACGATCCTCTGCTTTATCACTAATAACAGAAGCCATAGAGCCGTAAGGAATATTGATTCCTGTATAACAAAAGCTACCCCACAATATGTAGGTAACATATACATAAATCATTCTAGCAGGCATAGGCCAATCTTTTACTACATACAAGAACATTAAAACCAACGATAACTGCAAATGGTGCTATTCTTCGAATCCATGGTCTGAAACGTCCGTCTTTAGCCGGTTTAAAGGTATCTACAATTCTTCCCATTCCGATATCTGTAAAATCATCCACAACTCTGGAAACTAAAAACAATGTTCCAACAGCTGCTCTGCTGATTCCTAAAACATTTGTGTAAAAAACCATTAGGAACGAACTAGCAAAAATGAAAAACATATCATTACCGATATCCCCAGCCATATACCCTAACTCCTAACTTGTCTTTAATTCCAAACGGACGGACTTCTTTAGTTCTATCATCTACAACAGGATTTGCATAACTTTCTTTTGCCATAATTTTTTCACCTCTTTTCTAATAATTTCATAATATAGTACGTAAATCTCATAATGTAATACATAACGCCATCGAAAGAAACCGCTAACAAGATTATTGAGACAAAAAAGTAAGCGTTTTATTAAAAATGCTTGTTTCGCAGACAAATTTTTGTCAAAATAAAAAGCTTGTATTCCGAGACATGACATCTCAGAATACAAGCTTTCCCTTTAAATATAGATTCGTTCTTTAATATTTGGTAATTAGCTGTGTTTTTTATCCTAATGGTAGTATTTGATAAAGTAAAGCTGCTAATGTTGCTCCGATAAGTGGACCTACGGTTGGAACCCAAGCATAACCCCAGTCAGAGTCACCTTTGTTAGCGATCGGCAAGATTTGATGAGCGATTCTTGGCCCTAAGTCACGAGCCGGATTGATTGCATAACCTGTCGTTCCACCCAGTGAAAGACCAATGGCAACAATCAGCAAACCAACCACAATCGGGTTTAGTCCATCTGTAAACTGTCCTTGAGTAAAGGCCAATAGACCAAATACGAGCATTGCAGTTCCAATGGCTTCACTGATTACATTATTGATTGGACTTTTGATTGCTGGACCTGTAGAAAAAACACTTAAAATAGTTTCTGAATCTTCAGTTACTTTCCAGTGAGGCATGTAGTGAATCCACACGATAACTGCCCCTGCAATACCTCCAAGTATTTGAGCTCCTATATATGGTAAGACTGAACTCCAAGCTATCTCTCCTGCTATAGCCATTCCTAAAGTTACCGCTGGGTTAAGGTGAGCAGGACTCAAAAACCCTGATGAGTAAACAGCGATAGTAACAGCTAACCCCCAACCAAGAGTAATCATCAACCAACCTGTATTGAATCCTTTTGTTTTATTCAATACAGATCCAGCTACTACCCCATCTCCAAGTAAAACTAAAATCATTGTTCCTACAAATTCTCCTATTAACTGTTGCCATAATGTCGTATCCATGATAATTTCTCTCCTTCAAATATGAATTTTCTTCTAAAATAAGTTCGTTGAATTTTTATAAAGCGATTGATTAAATAATAGTGATTAGAAGGATCATTATACAGACCCTTCTAATCAACGTTTTATTGATAATAGAAAAATTTCTTACGCATGATTGATTTATTCAGCTGATTTTTTTCTTAATGGTTTGTGCTTGAATACTTTTGTGGCTTCAACAGCATTTTGCCATCCTAGATATAAGTCTTCACGCAAGTCTTCATCCATTTCAGGATTAAATGTAGCATCTTTTTCCCAGTATTCTTTGATTTCTTCTTGGCTGTTCCAGAATCCTGTTGCTAATCCTGCAAGATAAGCAGCCCCTAAAGCAGTTGTTTCGCTGACTTTAGAACGTTCGATTGTAAGATCTAGAATATCTGCTTGAAATTGCATCAAGAAGTTATTGTTAGCTGCTCCTCCATCGACACGCATCGTTGTCGTTTCAATTCCAGAGTCTTTATTCATTGTATCGATTACATCTCTTGTTTGATATGCTAATGATTCTAAAGTAGCTCTGATAAAGTGTTCCTTAGTGGTTCCTCTTGTAATTCCAAATACCGAACCACGAGCATCTTGATCCCAATGAGGGGCTCCTAACCCTGTAAATGCCGGTACAACATACACATTATCTGTGGTATCCACTTTTGTCGCATATTCTTCTGATTCAGGAGATGTTCTAAACATTCTCATACCATCTCTTAACCATTGAATCGCAGAACCTGCCACGAAAATACTTCCTTCTAGCGCATAAGTGATTTCACCATTCAACCCATAAGCAATAGTTGTTAATAAACCGTTATCTGATTTGATGGGCTCTTTTCCGGTATTCATGATGATAAACGCACCTGTTCCATAAGTATTTTTCACCATTCCTTTTTCGTAACCTGTTTGTCCAAATAAAGCGGCTTGTTGGTCACCAGCGATTCCGGCGATGGGTACTTCTGTTCCATAGAAGTGTTGAGGAATCGTTTTTCCATAAATTTCAGAAGAAGATTTTACTTCTGGCAGCATCACTTTAGGAATATTCAAGATCTCTAAAATCTCTTCATCCCACTCTAAATCGTAAATATTGTACATCATGGTACGACTAGCATTAGAGTAGTCTGTAACGTGAGCAGCTCCCCCTGTTAACTTCCATACTAACCACGTATCGATCGTTCCAAACAGCAACTCGCCTTTTTCAGCTCTTTCTTGAGCTCCTTCAACTTTGTCCAATAGCCATCTTACTTTAGTTGCAGAGAAGTAAGAATCAATGACTAAACCAGTTTTATTGTGAACCAATTCTGTGTAACCGTCATCTTTTAATTTTGTAGAGATATCATTTGTTTGTTTAGATTGCCACACTACTGCATGATAAATCGGTCTGCCTGTATTTTTGTCCCATACGACAGTTGTTTCACGTTGGTTTGTGATACCGATACTATCGATTTCGCTTGGTTTAAGTCCTGACTCGATCAAAACGCCGGCAATTACAGTCAGTACAGAAATCCAGATTTCATTGGCATCATGTTCTACCCAACCCGGTTCTGGGAAGTGCTGTGTAAATTCTTTTTGGAAGCTCCATTTCGGGTTCCCTTCCTTATCAAAAATAATAGCTCTTGAACTAGTCGTTCCTTGGTCTATCGACATAATATATTTCTTTTCCATTTTCTTGCCTCCTATTTTATAATAACGCTTTCATCTTCGGCAAAACTAAAATCCCTTATAATCACTATAACGTTCTTTATTTAAAGAGTAAAATATAATAAGTGTTATTTAGCAACTTTTTACATGTTTGTTTTTAAAATCAAGCTAGAGGCTCAGTAGCTATCTTTTTACCCAATTTCATTTGCTTGTTATACTAATGACGAAAAGAGGTATTCTATTTTTTCAAATAATACTAAGGAGCTGAGTTTGTCGTGAATCAAGCACAAATAGACATCATCAGAAATGGAAATGGTTTTATAGCTGCCCTGGATCAAAGCGGTGGAAGTACACCTAAAGCTTTATCTCTTTATGGTGTAGACGAAGGTTCTTATTCAAGTGAAGACGAAATGTTTGATCTTGTTCATGAAATGCGGACACGCATCATCACATCTCCAGCGTTTAGTTCAAATTACATTTTAGGAGCTATTCTTTTCGAACAAACGATGGATCGTAAAATTGAAGACTTTTACACTGCTGATTATTTATGGGAAAAGAAAGGGATCGTTCCTTTCTTGAAAATCGATAAAGGATTGGCCGAAGAAAGCGAAGGCGTTCAATTGATGAAACCAAATCCTGGATTGGATGACTTATTAAAAAGAGCTAATGAGCGGAATATTTTTGGTACTAAAATGCGTTCACTGATTAAAGAACCAAATCAAGATGGTATCCATCAAGTCGTAGATCAACAATTTGAAGTGGCTAAACAGATTCTTCATGCAGGCTTGGTGCCTATCATTGAACCTGAAGTAAATATCCATAGTGAAGACAAAGAAAAATGTGAAAGCATCTTAAAAGAAGAAATCTTAACGTATTTAGATCAACTAGAGGAATATGAAAATGTCATGTTGAAGTTGTCGATTCCAACCGTATCTGATTTTTATGTCGAATTGATCGAACACCCTAGAGTACTGCGTGTAGTGGCTTTATCAGGTGGTTATTCTCGTGAAGAAGCCAATGAAAAGTTACGAAACAACCGCGGATTGATCGCTAGCTTTTCACGTGCTCTATCTGAAGGCTTATATGCCAATCAATCGGATGAAGAATTTGATGCCATTCTTATGGATTCTGTCAAAGAAATCTATGAGGCTTCAGTTTCATAAAGCAACTTATTAAAAAAGCAGCTGGAAAATTATTCCAGCTGCTTTTTTGGTCTTCACTTTAATAAATAAATACGGTCGAATTCAATTTCTACTTCAAATGTACCGATGTTTTCAGCAATATCTTTCTTAATTGCTTCTAAAAGTTCTTTATTGGTTTTCTCGATATTATCTGGAACTACAATATCAAATTGAATCGTCGACAATCCCTCGTTCTCTTCTACGCGAAAATCATGAAATTTCAGATTTAATTCGTATGATTGCAAAATGCGTTTTACTTGTTGGTAAATAGTTGTCTGTTCCTCGCTTTTGATGGCTATCGGATCTAAATGGCATACCAATTCTACACCCAGATACTCTTTAAAATCTTTTTCAATGGCATCAATTACTCGATGGGCCTCCGTCAAACTCCAGCTGTCGTCAATTTCAATGTGGATCGTCGCAAATGTTTTATTTGGACCATAATGATGCATCAATAAATCGTGGTAACCAATAATAGAAGTGTAGTAATCTAAAAAGCGCTTGATTTCATTGATTTGCTTTTCTGTTGGGCCTTTTCCTAACAAATCATCAATCGATTCTCGAATAATACTAATACCATTGTATAAAATATATAGCGCAATAAATACTCCAGCATACCCATCGATTTGCCAACCAAAAATCGTTTCCAACACTGACGCACCCAATACCACCAATGTTGTGTAAACGTCATTAAGACTATCTTGAGCCGCTGCTCCAATTGCATTTGAATGAATCTTACTGCCTACTCGTTTATAAAAATAACCTTGTGCCAATTTTACAATCACTGAAATAATCAACAGGATAAAAACCAATGCGTTTGTATTCAAAGGTGTTGGATTCATAATGCGTTGAATCGAATTCAGTAAAAACTGAAAACCGACAAATAAGATCCCAAGTGAAACTACTAGCCCGGTAATATACTCTGAACGCTCGTGTCCATAAGGATGTTGTTTATCCGCAGGCTTAGCTGCTATATGAAAGCCAAACAGGGTCAATATGGAAGAAGCACTGTCCGCCAAACTATTGATTGCATCCCCCAAAATAGAGACACTTCCTGAAACTAGTCCCGCAGTCATCTTGATCAAAAAAAGGATCAAATTTGAAATTAGTCCTACTTTCCCGGAAAAAAGACCTAATTGATTCCGTTTATTATTCTTTTCCTGCTTATTTAAATAGCGCTCCAACCACTTTTCCATCATTTTCAAAACTCCTAAAAAAATTTTCTATCTATTATAACACATGATTCACCCCCGATAGTCTGTCGACGACTAACTATCGGGGGTGAATCGATTTCGATGAGTTTCGTGCTTTGGTTTCAGACGCGTCGCGTTCGGCAGCTCACACTACCATTTCACGTTACTGGCTGTTTGAAAAAAAACAAACTGTCAGTAACGTGAGATGTCCGGTGAGCTGAACGCCTCACTCCACGCTCTGATTTTTAAACGCGTTGCGAAAAGCAGCCTATGGGTTTATAAGCCAAACCCAACTGCCAGGTAAAAAACACCTGTCTGTTGGGTTTTTCTTATACCCGATAGGCTTAATGCTTTTCTCCACGCTCTGCTTTTTAAATGCGTTTTGTTCGGCAGTCTTCCTATGATTTTCCTGATTTCTTTTTGTTGGGAAAGTGCCCCAACTAAAAGAATCAGTGAAATCTACGGAAGCCTAAACGCCTCACTCCACGCTCTGGAAGATGAGTTTTCCGATTTCTTGCATCCAGGCGTAGACTTGGGCTTCGTCTTCAGCTTCTTGGGTCATTGCTGCGACGTAGATGTTTTTTTCTTTGTAACGGAACAGGGCTGTGTCGTGCAGAACGGTTTTGTCTTCATCTGTTTTATTTAAAATTTCCAATACAGGTATTTCTTTTTCCGTCAGCGATCCTGGTAATCCGGTTCTGAATTGTTGATTCAATAGCGGGAATTCGATTCGTTTTTGCCAATCCGGATTTTTTTCTCCCAATTGGATGATTTCTTTCAAGACCGCGATTGCACCTTGAGGAGACATTTCATTTACTAATCCTGAAGCATAATCCATCAAGTAGCGTCTCAATTTGACGTCTTCTTTCCAACTTTTTGTTTCAATCCATTCTTGAATAGGGTTTAACCCCACATGGGCGATCAACTGATTAGTCGCTTCATGATCTGATACAGCAATCATCACTTTTAACAGTTCTTCTACTGTCCAGACTTCTATTTCAGGTAATAAGTATAAAACACCTTTTCCTGAGATCCGCCCTTGAGATGGAACAGAAATTTCTTCCAATATATCCAATTGCCCATAAACAGCGTGTTCATAGTAATACAAGTAAATGGGTAATTTGATCAAGTTAGCTGCACTGAATAGTTCTTCTTCATGAAATGAAAACAACGTCTCTCCGTCAGAAATGACTAGCCCTTTTGCTGGCAAAGATTCGTGTTTTTCATTCAATACTTCCAGTTCCTTTTTCCATTCCATACAAATCCCCTCGCTTTCACAGAAATTAGGTAATGCCTAGAATCTACATACGAAGTTAAAATGAATACTCTGGTTAATTTGACCTCAATTAAATAGGTTTTATCTGCTTTTCTTATTATTATCATATAGGGGTTTTCCTTAAAATGCCACTAATTCGATGGAAAGGATAAAAAAGAGGCCAGAATAAAATTCTGACCAAAACAAAAACTTTTTCGTTTATTTTTATTCCAGCGTTCCAACTATTTTTGTTCCATGAAGTTCTTCTACTGACAATTCATTTTGAATACGGCTGGCATTATCGCTGGTAATTCCTCCGCCCGGCAAAATAGTGATACGCCCATTGGAATAAGCGATCAATTCTTTTAAAGATGCTGCATGCAAATCGATCGAATCTGTCAACGGACCACCATGCGTCAAGATACGCGAAAACCCAACCTCCGAAAGCCAGTCAACAGCTGTTCTTTGCTGTTCTCCATCCAACTCGTCAAATGCCATATGGAACGTACGCTCCATATTTTCACTGGCTTGAATGACTTTGGTTAAAAAGTTGATGTCCAACATATTTTCAGTTGTCAATGCTCCAATGACAATACCTGCTGCTTCTAATTCTTTAGCTGTTTGGATATCTCTTAGCATAATGTCCTTTTCAGCTTCAGAATAAACAAAATTTCCGCCTCGAGGGCGAATGAGGACCATGACTGGAACAGCTTCTTGTTTACAATATTTAATCGTTGCTTCCATCACACCAAAACTGACCGTTGTTCCACCGACTGCTAAATTGTCGCACAATTCTATCCGGTCTGCTCCTGTTTGAATAGCCTTTGGAACAAGAGTAAAGTTTTCAACGCAAACTTCTCGGATCATTTTATCTTCACTTCCATTCTAACCTTTTTTGGCACTGCTTAAAAAAATGAAACATCGCTTCTCTAAAGGTTATTTCTTGCTCTAAATAGAGTTCCGGTTTTTCTTGGATCAAGTAATTTTGGACTTTTCCTTCATAAACCAATTCTACTTGTTCACATTGTCTGAAATCATCCGGAGTAATCAAATGAGCCGGTTTATCGATCAATGAGATACCCGCTGCACCTATCGCGTGAGCAACAAATTGAGAACAAAAATAAGCATTTTCTCGTTGAATTTCTCGATGCAAAGGAATAGCTAAAACCCCTAGCAAGTTGTACTTGTATTGTTCTTTATCCTGCTCAAATTGTTTCAAGATTATTTGTAATTGTTCATATTGTAAAGGTGTAATCGTCAAACAATAAATTTCGCAAGATGCTTCATTCAATAAGTGTTTCGTCACATCTTCCTTAACAAATCCGCCAATAAAAGGATTATAGACCTTTTTCCGAGCGAAGCTGTATACTTCTGTCAATTGCTGATCCAAAGCTAAAGACGCATGATTGTATGGCTTGCGGGTATATTTTTTGATCGCTGTGCTGAAGACAGTCCCAGTGTCTGTCAAAAGTAAATAAACATTCATTAGTTTTCCTCATATTAAATATCTTTTTCGAATTTTTCATGACAGCTTCCACCGCTTTACATAGAGCGGATTCATTTACATGAATTCTCGTTCAGTATAGCACATTTCCCAGCATAAAATAGGGCGAAAAAAAGTTTATTGGAACCTTTTTCCACCCTATGTGATCACAGTCTATTTTGGATAACGGATATATTTTTGCTGACTGATCATTTGTTCTGTATTCAATTTAATAGCTTGTTCGTAATTCAATTGAAGCATCTTTTCTTCATCTGCATTTTCAATCAAGTCTAGTTCATCCAAGCTTTTTTTTAACTTTTCTTTTGTTGCAGTTATTCCTGTGATGAATTCACGCTGATTTTTAGTCATTGTTTTCCATGAAGGTGTGCTCTCAATATACTTAGCATAGATTTTTATTTCCTCGTTTTTTTCCAACAAGGTTTTCAATGTCTTGTATTGATACATGTTAAAAAATGCTGCTGTTTTTTGAGTTTTCCTTACATCATCAACTGTGATTTCTTCTCTCACCATGACATCTTTTTCATAATATTCTTTATATGCTAAGAATTCTTGCAAGTATTTTTGATGTACATCCCAAAGTTTAATAAAAGCTTCAGAACCTTCTTTAACTTGAGGTTGGTTAGTTGTTAAAAGTACAGCCAAGGGAACTGTAAAATAAGCAGGGTCTATTTTCATTCGCTCTTCACCGCCAACGAAAATATTCTTGCTGATGTCTGCAAAGTTGGACAACATAAGCTGCGCTTCATTGGCTTCTTCTCTTACTTCTTCTCCGTCCAGCGTCAAATAAGCTGTAGCCACTACTTCATTTCCTTTTTGAAATCCTCCCATATAATACAATTTATCGTTCACACGATAAGATATAGGATTTACAAAAGTTCCTTCTGTCCACGTTTTATATTTTTTGATTTTTTTCATCAACTTTTTTATGTTCGCTTTTTCCATAAGTTCTCCTATCTGTCTATTGCATAAATTTTATGAAGCAAACTCATTTAAAATTTGTTGCATAATTTCCTCGGGAGTTCCATGTGAAACAACAAAGTCAGTATTCTCCACAGGTTCCAACTCTTCAGTTGATCGGCTAAAATGAATACGGTGCTCGATAGCCTCTGCTGTATCGCCACGTTTTTGCATACGCTCAGCCATTTCTTGTTCCGTAATTTTGAAAAAAATAATTTTAGTTTCTTCAGGGAATTGCTCTTTCATCACTTTTGCGCCATTTTTATCCAATGTTACATGTACCATATCGTATTTACCTAACTTGGCTTCAACTTCCTTTACAGAGAGGCCATAAGTATTTGATGCATAAGTTGTCTGTTCAATAAACGGCTCTTCTGTCATTTGCTTCATTGTTCGAAAATGATAATGGATGCCATCCACTTCTCCTAATCGCGGCTCTCTAGTGGTGGTCGTCACCAATTTAGGAATCCCTTTTTCAATCAATAAATCACTGACTGTTGATTTACCGCTCCCGCTTGCTCCCACTAAAACCAAAATCCTTTTTTGACTAGGCATTTCGTTCCTCCTCATTTCTTTTTGTATCTATTTTATTGTATCAAATAACGAACGAAAAAGTGTCCTAATTCAACTTAAGACAGGTTCCTCGGTCAAATTTGTCAAAATCACCTATAACTTCCTTTTTTACGGCAGATTTCCTTTGACAAAAAAGAATATATGGTGTAAATTGTTCTAGGTGCGAATTTTAATTAGATGTCGATCTTAAAAAGTTCGTGTTTTTTTGTGTGCTAATAACACTATTAATGAAACGAGGAATAGTCATGAAAATTTTTGATTACGAAGATGTTCAATTGATTCCAAACAAAAGTATCGTAAGAAGCCGTTCAGAATGTGATACTACTGTTACTTTAGGAAATAAAACTTTTGCATTGCCAGTGGTACCGGCCAACATGCAAACAGTTATTGATGAAGAATTAGCTGAAAAGTTGGCTGCTGACAATTATTTCTATGTCATGCACCGTTTTGATGAAGAAAGCCGTATCCCATTTATTGAAAAAATGCACTCTAAGGGTTTATTTGCTTCTATTAGTGTAGGGGTAAAAGAAAATGAATACTCATTTATTGAAGAACTAGCTGAAAAAGAATTAGTTCCTGAATACATTACGATTGATATTGCTCATGGACATTCACAATTTGTCATTGATATGATCCAACACATCAAAAAACATTTACCAGAATCATTTGTTATTGCCGGTAATGTGGCAACTCCTGAGGCTGTTCGTGAACTAGAAAATGCTGGAGCAGACGCGACTAAAGTTGGTGTTGGTCCAGGTAAAGTATGTATCACGAAATTAAAAACAGGTTTCGGGACTGGTGGCTGGCAATTAGCGGCTATCAACTGGTGTGCTAAAGCAGCACGTAAACCAATCATCGCTGACGGCGGAATCCGTGACCACGGTGACATCGCTAAATCAATCCGTTTTGGCGCTTCAATGGTTATGATCGGCTCATTATTTGCTGGGCACGAAGAATCTCCAGGACATACGATTGAAAAAGACGGCAAAAAATACAAAGAATACTTTGGTAGTGCATCACAATACCAAAAAGGCGAACACAAAAACGTAGAAGGTAAAAAAATCCTTCTTGAACATAAAGGTAATATCAAAGATACATTGGTCGAAATGAAACAAGACCTGCAATCCTCTATCTCATACGCCGGCGGAAAAGATATCGAAGCCATCCGCAAAGTAGATTACGTACTAGTTAAGAACTCTATTTTTAACGGAGACCGCTAGAGAGTAGAGAGCGAAGCATGGCGTTTAGACTACGTGTCTATAAGAAGGAACCTCCCAGTTGATGCTTTTTATCAACAGGGAGGTTTCGGCTTATAGACACGTAGTCTGCCATGCGTGGCTCGTTTTAAATAGAGAGCGGAGAAAAGCGTCTAGCCTATCGCATAAAAGCTAATCCCAACAGACAGGTGCTTTTCACCTGGCAGTTGGGATTAGCTTATAGGCGTATAGGCTGCTTTTCGCAGCTCGTTTCAGATAGAGAGCGAAGCAAACTGTTTAATTTAGATAGAACTATTCAACATCAATCAATAAAACATCGTTCAAATTTTTCAGTATAAAAACTGAAAAATTTAGAGCGATGTTTTTCTTTTTAAGGTATACTTCATCTGACATCACACAGTTTTCACACCTTCCTAAGAAAGAGCTGATCAAATTGATGGATAGTTTATCTCTGACAGATTTTTTCATCGTTATTTTTCTAGTACTGCTTTTTTATCCTTTAGTATGCGCATTGATAGCTTTAGTTGTCAGTATATTTAAAAAAATCACCAACAAAGCTCCATTCAAAACAACTTTCAAGGAAACCTTTTGGGACGTTTTTCTCGAATTGTTCAATCCATTCAATTACTTCTAACTCAAAAACCACCCTATCGTTTCAGGGAATGGTCTATTAATCAAGTGACAAAGAAAATCACGTCCGCTTGACTAATAGCTTCGGTCTATTAATCAAGCGGTCCCCTATTTAGTACTCATTTGATTAATAGCACCAAAAGCTAACTCTCTTTCTCACTTGAAGTTGTTAGAGCATCAAAAAAGAGCCATCGTGAAGCCCAGTTGTTTTACTTCCCCAGATTCCAGCAAAATAATGCCGCCTTTATCTTCTAATGTTCCGATTTCACCAGCAATATCCGGTAATCCAAAGAATGGCTCGATGCAAATAAACGGCGCATCCGCTTGTTCTTTTGTCCAAAGACATACATAAGGAAAATCAATAACGTTTAGCGTGACCCCATGTTTTTCAGGACCTTCTAGTGTAATGGCATCCAGCTTCGGCTCATCAATAATAATTAGTCCTTCCCGGAAAGTCTCATGACTCAATGTCATCACGCCATCTTTCATTTCATGAAGGACTTTTCGATTTCCGCTTCGGTAAGGCAATGGATTGCTCTCAAAGTATCTCACTTCTTCTTTCGGTTGAATGGTGATTGTGTAGTCTTCATAACTGCCAGCTCCATTTAGAGGCACATTGAACGCTGGGTGTCCTCCAATTGAAAACGGCATACGTTCTTTCGAATGGTTTTCTACTCTGTAGTCGACCGCTAAGAGCGCTCCAACCAGTACATATTCAATCATTAGCGTAAACTCATATGGATACATAGCGGTTGTTTCCGCATTATTTTTTAATGTAAAAACAGCTTTGATATCTGACTCTTGATGCGCTTCAAATGTCATGTCTTTCGCAAATCCATGTTGCGGCAATTCGTAGATTTTGTCATCTTTTTTGTACTTATATTCATTTAAACGCCCAATGATAGGAAAAAGATTCGGTGCACGACTGCCCCAAAAAGCTGCATTGCCATTCCAAAGATAATCAAACTGTTCTTTTTTATGATAGACTTTTTGCAATTCTGCCCCTTTAGCGGATATTTCCACTAATAGATCTTCGTTTTCGATTTTTATCACGTTCATCCCTCCAGAAATAGAATCAAATTCTTTTTCATCATAAGGCTTTTTAATCTATTTTTCTATTTAAACGGGTTAGCGGAGATGTCTTTTGATGCGAGTTGCCACTACGATTGCCAGAGCTGCTTTTAATATATCTCCAGGGATAAACAACCCCATACCTGCCCAAAACAATTGGAGAATAGAATAGTCTGCTCCTAAATAGCCGTTTAACAAAATGCCCATATAAGGCATTCCAATAAGGTAAATAAGGAATGTTCCTATAATTGTAACTTGGATATAAGCAGCTAGGTTTTCTTCTCGTTTCAATAGCAGTCTGCTCATCACAGTTGCCGCTAAAATAAAACCAAACAGAAAACCAAAACTAGGACTCAAAATCAGTTGCCCGCCACCAAGTAAGAGTTTCAATAATAAATGCACAACTTGTGTTAAAAATGCCGCTTTCGGCTTCAACAATAAACCTGTCACTAAAACAAATAACGTTTGCAGCGTAAATGGAACAGGACCCATTGGGATCATTATGAAGCCGCTGATAAATGTCAGAGCTGCCAGCAAGCTGATTTGAGTCAATTCTTTTACTGTCAGTTTCATTTTTTGGTCCCCTCTAATTGAATACTGATTTCTCCAAAACGCAACGTCTTCCATTCTTTGTTTTCCAGCTCAACGACCAACCCGCCTTCATCGTCAATACTTTTAGCGATTCCTTTGTGCGTCGTTTGCCCTTCTGTAAAGGTTACGGGTTGACCTAAAACAAAACACCGTTCCCGGTAATCCTCTAAATAGTTGTTGTGGTCTAATTTCTGATACATGTCATCTAGCTGATTGATGATTTCCGCAGCAAATTGATTGCGAGTCAACTTACTAGTTTCTTCATGAGAATAAACTGAACCAATGATTGATTGAAAGTCTTCTGGAATAGTCGCCGCTTCTTTTATATTCACACCAATTCCTACAATGATAGAATCAATCGTTCCCGTTTCAAAGTTGATGACCCCTTCTGTCAAAATACCGCAGATCTTACGACCATCTAAAAAGATATCATTGACCCATTTGATAACCGGCTTTTTGTCGGTCAGCTTTTCGATGGCCTTGCAGACAGCAACAGCTGCAACAGTCGTTACAGAAGCAGCATTTGCTTGCTGTTTGTTCGGATAAATCAAGCTCATATAAAGGCCTGTCTGAGTAGGAGAATAAAATTGCCGACCTAGTCTTCCTCGGCCGTTTGTTTGCTCTTCTGCTAATATAACTCCCTTCCCAAAAAACCGATCAGTAACTAATTTTTTCGCCACATCATTTGTCGAACCAACTTGTCTATGTACTTCCAAAACGGCTGGTTTTTCAGTCAGCCCAGAGTATAGCGACGTTTTAGATAATACATCCGGTTCATTAGCCAGCAAATACCCCTTATTGGTTGTGGCTTCGATTTGGTACCCTTCTGTCTGTAATGTTTTGATCGCTTTCCAAATAGAAGTTCTTGAAATAGCTAATTTATCAGCTAACTCCTGTCCTGAAATGGCTTTGCCTTTGTGCTCAATTAAATACGTTAATACTTTTTCTTTTGTCGTCATGTTTACACTCCCCTGCGTACATTTACTAATTCTAGTTTACTTTTTAGAAAATTAATGTCAACCTTTTTTAGACAAAGGGTAACAATGGTGCGATAAAAAACAGCACAAGTTTCCATCAGAATATTACTTGTACTGTTTTAATGGTTTGAATGTTTTTATTTTTGAGCAGCTGGTTCCTCTATTGGTTTTCCAACAAAGTAAACTACTGCAATCGTTACTAAGATAGCAATAGGCAAAACAATCCAAATCGGCATACCTAACCCTGCTGGAAGGAAGCCAAATAGAACGGATATAGTTCCTACCGTAACCGCATAAGGTGTTTGTGTTTGCACATGATCAATATGGTTCACACTAGCTCCCATAGAAGATAAAATCGTTGTGTCTGAAATCGGTGAACAATGGTCTCCAAATATTGCACCTGTCAAAACAGCTCCCGCTGAAAGGACAATAAACTGCGGATCTCCAGATAAACCAGCCGCCAATGGAATAGCCAGCGGCATCAAGATTCCCATCGTTCCATAAGACGTTCCTGTTGCAAATGAAATGACTGAACCTAATATGAAAATAACAGATGGCAATAGGAACGCCGGCATCGTATCAGACAATGAAGAGACTAGAAATTGGGCAGTACCTAAATCTGTGATCGAAGCACTTAGAGACCATGCCATCAATAAGATCGCTCCTGTAACTACTAGAGACTTCATACCGCCAATCCAAGTATCAACAGCTTCTCCCCAAGTAAAGGCTTTTTGGTGTACACCCATGACCATAGCCACTATGCTGGCAAACAAGGCTGCTTGGAATAAAACCACACTGGCATCAGAAGCTCCAAACGCTTCTTGAATACCTGTAAAAGAAAATGGACTGTTTTGCATATCCGCAATCAATGCTGCATCTTCGCCAGACATAATAGTGTTGTATCCATTAAAATAAAATCCGATCAAAGAAGTTACGATCAGTGTACCAACAGGCACTATCGCATTCCAAATGCTTAATTTGACACCTTTAGCAGGTTTCATTTCATCCAGCTCACTGGACATTGCATAAGGATCAATTTCTTCTTCATTCGTTGCATCATATTTTCTTGCTCTTCTCTCGGCTTTCAACATTGGACCAAATTCTCTTAAGAACAACGCTGTACAGACCACAAACAACAGCATTAAAATATTGTAAAAGCGATACGGAATCGTTTCCAAGAAAATACTATACGCATTTACATTTTGTCCGATAGTTTCATAACCATCTTGAATCAACCCTACTTCGTATCCGACCCAAGTCGAGATCAATGCGATTCCTGCTACTGGAGCAGCAGTAGCATCAACAACGAAAGCCAGCTTTTCACGAGAAATTTTCTTCTCATCTGTTACTGGGCGCATAACCGGCCCAACGATCAATGCATTAGCGTAATCATCAAAAAAGAGCAGCAAACCTAGTATCCAGGAAATGACTTGAGCACTAATAGGACCTTTAGCTTTATTTGCTAAAGCATTCGCTACAGCTTTTGTCCCGCCCATTTTAGTCATTAAAGCAATCAATCCTCCGATAACTAAAACTTGTAAAATAATCCCTGCATTATATCGATCTGCAAGTGACGTCAAACTGTACTCCACAATGCTTAAAAATGACTGCACGATCGCGCTGAAAATCGAGCCATCAACAGAATGCAAAACAAAAGCACCTGCAAAGATTCCTAAAAACAATGAAATCAGAACGTTTTTTGTTATAAACGCTAATAATATGGACACCACTGGAGGAACTAACGAAAACCATCCAAACTGGATTGCACCATCTGAACCTGTTGTAAAATCAGTTGCTAAAGTAACAGCCACAAAAGCAATTACGACCAGACTAAGTAAAATATTTTTTCTCAAACCTTTAACTTCCTTTCTTTTTAAGACACAAAAAAATGCCTGAGTTCTATTCAACTCGAGGCATTATGTCGTCTCTAATAGACATCATTTATCCGTTCGTTAATAGTCCTCCACAAATTTTTGCAAAAATTTATGACAGTGATAAGCATTTTCTGCTTACCCCCAGCAAACAACAATTGGCACTGCTGTTAGCTTCGGCAATTCATCCTTTCAAGTCATTTCATCGTGCCACCTCTATGACTTTACTAATACAAACTGCGCCTCTATCTTTTCTAATTTCATTTATATGATAACGACTTTATGAACTAGTTGCAATCATGTTGCCTAGACAGCGTTATTTTTCTAACGATTTACTTTCTTTTTTACTGTAAAAAAGCCTACAATACAAACTGCCAGAGAACTCAATGCATCAACGATCAAATCTTCCATTGTATCTGCTAAAGCGTCACGTCCAACCAGCACTTCTTTATCAGCTGTAATAAACTTTTGCATATTCGTACCTAAAAGACCATCGGCCAAAAATTCATAAATTTCCCATATCGTTCCGGCTGCCAGCGCAAAACAAAAAGCAAATAACGTGACAAAAATCGGACTTAATTCCATATTCACTTTTTCGGAATCATTGAAGAAACTGACCAAAACAAATCCTAAAGCACCCAACATAGCTCCACTAAACATATGAAGAATCAGATCCCAGCTTGGAACACGGTAATAAAAATCTCTTACTTCTCCTAAATAAATAGCGCAAAACAAGAATATAAAATACATGATTTCCATAACATCAGGGATATTCACTGAGAATTTCCGCTCAATGAAGGAGGGAATAAACATCACGATGACACCTACTAAACATTGCAATAATGTCAGTACATAATCACTCTTTACTTTTTCAAATCCGTTGTCTGCCACACCTGAAGGGGCTGTAAACAACATATATACAGCATAGATAACAGATATACCAAGTAAAAGCAACACGATTTGACCTACTCTATCTTTCCATTTAGCTGAATGATCTTCCTTTTTATGATTCACTCTGTTAACTCCTCCAAAATAGTTTCTAAATCTTATTTTAGCACATGTAGACTTCTCTACCCTATTCATGTGATCATTCTAATTCTGACTTCCATTTCTGAAAAAACGGCAATTTGAAAGAATTATTGCTATCTACTCGAGATTTACGTACAATTGTTTTATGTATTTTACCATAAATAAAGGAGATCGATGATGAGTTATATATGGATGATTTTAAAAGGAATGTTGATGGGAATAGCAAATATTATTCCAGGTGTTAGTGGGGGGACTATGGCTGTCTCATTAGGGATTTATGATGATTTGATTTATTCCATTACGCATTTGGCTAAGAATTGGAAAAAAAGCATGAGGATATTGCTGCCTTTAGGTATAGGACTGGTTTTAGGTATTATTGGGTTTTCGTATTTGATTGAAGTGTTACTCAGCAAATATACTTTGCCGACAGCATTAGCTTTTATTGGGTTGATTTTAGGTGGGATACCGATTTTGACAAAATCCTTTTTGCTTGCTTTGCGTCAAGATAAAAAGAAAGTTTCTTTGTCCCACATTGCGTTATTTCTTGTCTTTTTTGCTCTCGTTGTCGGCCTTGCATTGATTCAAGCAGAAGGAAATACGATGTCAACGATCACTCTGTCTTTTGGTTCTATTATTAAAATGTTTTTTGTCGGAGTCATTGCTTCGGCCACGATGGTCGTGCCAGGAGTTAGCGGGTCACTTGTACTTATGGTTCTAGGTTATTATTATGGTATTCTAAATTCAGTCACTGGCTTTTTTAGTGCCTTGACTTCTATGAATATAGAACAACTATTGCACTACACAGGAATTTTATTCCCATTTGGAATAGGAGTTTTAGCTGGAGTCTTTCTTATCAGCAAATTGATTGAATACTTGTTTAAAAACCAACCTGCTCTAACGTATAGCGGAATTTTGGGATTAGTTTTAGCTTCCCCTTTTGCTATTTTGTATAATACAAATGCATTAGCTGATCTTCAAAGCTCGAACGCTGTCCTCTTTTTAATTCTCGGATTGTTGTTCGCAGTACTATGCTTCTTGTTAACCTATTACCTAGGAAAAACAGAAGACCCTGCTTAATCACCTCAAAACATGAACTGGTGCTGTTTTCCAGTTCATGTTTTTTTTGACAGCTTTTTCATTTAGAAAATGTTAAAATATAAAAGAGATTTAAACAAAGGTTTTCCCTATTTCAAGTGAGAAAGGAAGTTCATTCATGACCGATCATATCACTACTTTAGAAGACAAATTAACTTATCTGGAAAACAATGCTTATTATGGAGACGATTTAGGTGTCACTTATTCTCCAACACACACTCGCTTCAAAGTGTGGTCGCCTCTTGCTGACAAGGTTGCTGTCAATCTTTATCAAACTGGCGATATCCATGATGATTCATTGCTTGATTCCTATTCACTAACTCTTGAAAATAACGTGTGGACTATTACGCTAGACGGAAATTTTGAAAATCACTTCTACACTTATACGATCGATATTGATGGCAAATCAAATGAGACTATTGATATTTATGCAAAAGCTGCAGGCATCAACGGAAACCGGGCTGCTATTATTGACTTTGAAAAAACCAATCCAGCACAATGGAAACAAGATACCCATGTGACACAACAGTCAATTACAGATGCTTTTATCTGGGAAGTACATGTAGCTGATTTTTCTTCACATGAAAACTCTGGTATCAGTGCTGAAAATCGCGGGAAATACCTCGCATTTACAGAAGAAGGAACTACTTATAATAATCGAAATGAGTATTCTACTGGAATCGATTATTTAACTTATTTAGGGGTAAACTACGTCCACTTGCTGCCGGTGTTTGACTTCGAAAATGATGAAGCAGGTTCGGATTACAATTGGGGTTACGATCCAAAAAATTATAACGTTCCAGAAGGCAGATATTCTTCAGATCCCTCAGACCCTTTAACACGTATAAACGAGTTTAAGCAGATGGTTCAAAGCCTGCATAAAAAGAACATCGGTGTTGTTTTGGATGTCGTTTACAACCACACTTTAGAAACTGAGCTTTCTAGTTTTAATTTGACGGTACCCGATTATTACTACCGCCAAACAGCCTCAGGAGAATTTGCAGACGGTTCAGCTTGCGGGAATGAAACTGCCAGCGACCGAACAATGATGCGCAAATACATGATCGATTCTGTGTTGTATTGGGCGAAAGAATATCACTTGGACGGCTTCCGATTTGATTTGATGGGACTTCATGATGTAGAGACAATGAACGCTATTCGCAGTGCTTTGAATGACAATGGTCTAGAACATGTCATTCTTTATGGAGAACCTTGGGATGCTGGAAGCAATGAAATCAAAGAACCGAATATCCCTGCTAATAAAAACAACAGTGCTCATCTTATGGAAGGAATTGCGATTTTTAATGACGATTTCAGAGACTCTATGAAAGGCCATGTATTTGAAAAAACTGCTGGTGCTTTTCTTCAAGGAAAAAGCGGAAACACTGTTCAAAATACAGACGTGATGGCAAGTATTTGTGCAAATACCATTGGTGCTGATCATTCAGAATATGGGCTTGCTGACAAAACTTGGGCAAAAAACCCAACTCAAGTCATCACTTATCATTCTGCTCATGATAACTTGACCCTTTACGACAAATTGGTTGCCAGCTTATATGAAGAACCTCACTATCAACGAAACGACTGGCTGATTGAGCTGAACAAATTAGCAGCTGCCGCACTGTTCACCTCCCAAGGCGGATTGTTTATGCAAGCTGGGGAAGAGTTCGCTCGGACAAAACATGGCGATGAAAATAGTTTTGTTTCTCCTATTGAAGTCAACCAGCTGGATTGGGAATTGACTGTGAAGAATCGTGATCTGGTCGATTATTACCGTGGATTATGGCAGATGCGTAAACAGTACGCTCCATTACGAGATGCAACTCCAGAAACCGCAAAAGCTACAACTTTTTCGAGAGACACTGCTGATAATTTGATTGCTTATACCATCCCAAATCTTAGTTCTGATGAGGATGATTGGAGCTGGATGGCTGTGGTGTTGAACTCTTCTAATGTGGCTCGAGAAGTCGCTTTGGAAAGTCAATCGGAATTGCCTCAAAAGTGGACGATTGCAGCGAATAAAGAAGCGGTCTCCCTAGATGGTTTAGGAACGATTGAAGGAAATGTCGTTACCGTAGAACCGCATAGTGCTGTCATCTTAACGGCTTAAAGCAAAAGACATCGAGTAGAGAGACAGAGATCTCTATGCTCGATGTCTTTTTTTGTTGGGTTGAAGGAGATAGTTTGGTGCTGGATTTTGTGTGCGTACGCTATTAATCAAGTGAGAGTTTGAATCTTGTTCAATTGATTAATAGCACCGCTCTATTAATCAATTGGGGACCGGAATCCTGTTCGCTTGATCAATAGAACCATTCTATTAGTCAAATGAACATTGAAATCCTGCTGACTTGATTAATAGCACCCCTGTCTAGATGATTACCACCTCCTACAACAAAAAACAAGAGACCGGAATCATAAGCCCAATCTCTTGTTTTTTATTTTAGCTACTTTTTCCGGCAAGACTGCCGTTCGATGATCTGGTGCGGAAGAATCATTTTTACTGCTAACGATTGTTTCGCTTCGATTCGTTGAATCAACTGGTAAACCGTTTGCGATGTCAGCGAATCGGTATGTAAATCGATTGAAGTCAATTCAGGTTGCGCTTTTTCTGCAAAGATCGAATTGTTGAATCCGATAATCGACACATCCGCGGGAACTTTCAATCCATAATCGCTCAACACATAAATCATGTTCAATGCAATCAAATCATCACTGGCTACGATACCGGTCGGAAAATCATCGTGATCGAACAATTGACGCATCTTCTCACGGTAATCCGCTTCAGGAAGCGTAATATCGACCACCATTTCCGGATCCATTTCGATGCCCGCTTCTTCTAAAGCTTGCGTGTAGCCTTTTAATCGTTCTCGAATCACCATTTGCTTAGTGTCTTCACCAATAAACGCGATTTTTTGATGTCCCAGCTGCAACAAATAATTCGCTGCGTCTTTGCCGGCGACAACATTGTCGTTGTCTACGTACAGCATCGCATTTTCATATTTGTAAGGCTTCCCGATCATGGCAAATGGAACCTGTTCTTGGTATAAATATTCGGTGACGGCATCGTCTTTCCTTGAATATAACACGATGAAACCATCTACGCGTCCGCCTTCTGCCATTGTCTGCACACTGTCCAGCAATTCTGCTTCAGTGGTTCCTGAAGCGATCGATACCATGTACTTTTTCTCATTGCACGCTTTACTAATACCGCGAAGCATGCTTAAGAAAAATGTATTCTGAAAAGCTTCCCCTTGAGAAACAGGCAAAATAACACCGATCGTTTGAGTCGTTTGATTGACTAATCCACGTGCAGTCAAGTTGGGTCGATAACCGATCTCATCCATTATTTTGCGGATATTCTGCTTTGTTTTCTCACTGATACTTGGGGAATCCTGCAAGGTGCGGGAAACCGTCGAAGTCGCGACCCCGGCTTTTTTTGCTACATCTTTAATCGTTACAGCCATTTTCCCGCTCCCTTTCCTAGATTGCTTGATTACCCTTTATTCTAATCTACATCTTTTAAACTGTAAACGTATACTTGGTTGAATAATGATACGTTTTTCCAGGTTCGATCACAATAGAGCGGAAGTTAGGATGATGAACAGCGTCCGGCAATTCTTGGGTTTCCAATGCAATTCCCCTATGACTGCTCATTTTTTCTCCTGCTACTAAATAGTCTTCTTCCATTCCCGTTGTCGAAAAGACCACTACTGCTTCTCGATCTGTTTCAATCGTCACTGCTCGACCACTTTGTGCATCATACAATCGAACCTTTTTTTCTCCCGTCAGTTTGAATGGCGTATCAAATCCTTCAGGTCTTTGTTCTATTGCGTTTTGAAGGCTTTTCGCTGTTTTGAAATCAAAAGCTGTATTTAAAACCGGCAGCAGATTTCCTGTCGGTAACTTTTTCGAGTTGATTTCTGCATACAAGTCCGCGTCAATTTGCAGCGTGTGATCCAAGATTTTCCGATCCACATTTCCACTTAAATTAAAATAAGTGTGATTTGTCGGATTGAAAAGCGTTTCTTGATCCGTTTCAGCAGTGATCAGCATTTCCCATACAGAATCTTCTGTCCAATAGTAGGTGACTGTTGTCTTCAGATTGCCGGGATATCCATTGTCTCCGCCTGGGCTGGTTAATGAAAACACCACACCAGCTTTATCTTCTTCATGAATCAGCGCACTTTTCCACACTTGATGACTGAAATTCACTGGACCTCCATGAATATGATTGCTTCCTTCATTTTGAGTCAGTTGCACATCAGACCATTTCCCATCAGCGATTCTTCCAGCCACTCTGCCTACTAAAGCTCCAAAATAAGGTGAATCCGTTACATAATCTTCCAGCCGGTCAAATCCAAGAACAACATTTTCGACGGTTCCGAATTTATCCGCCAGTTCGATCCCAGTTACTACTGCACCATAGTTGATGCAGCGAAAAACATGCCCCATTTGATTCGTTAAGACATATTCAAAGACTTCTTGACCATTATGATATCCGTATAGTTTTTTATGAACGTCCAACCGCTTCACTCCAGACTTGTTCCAGCAATTCTACCGTCAATGCATTTGTCTCAGGAACGACTTTTGTTGCTTTACGTAACGTGTCAGCATCGCCGACTCCAATGGAGACCATATCAGAAGCAGCAATAGCTTCTACTCCTGCAGCTGCATCTTCTACTCCAACGCAATCTTGAGGTTTTACGCCAAGATCTTTGGCACCTGTCAAGAAAATCTCAGGGTCTGGTTTCCCAGCTTTTAATTTAGCCGGATCAACGATTTCATCAAAGTAATCCATCAACTGGAGCTTCTCCAAAATAGTTGGACCGTTTTGACTAGCCGAAGCTAATCCAATCAAAACGTTTCTTTCTTTTAATCCGTCTAATAACGCTTTAATTCCTGGCAAAATGTCTTTTGGAGACATTTCTTCGATCATTGTTTTATATAGCTCGTTTTTCTCAGCTGCCATAGTTTCTTTTTCAGTTTGAGAATACGCTTCTTCCTTGTTTCCTTTAGCCAAAATACGGTTCAATGAATCTGTTCGGCTGACGCCTTTTAGTTCTTCGTTGAACTCCTCGTCAATTTCAATACCGATTTTTTCCCCTAAAGCTTTCCATGCGTGATAATGGTACACGGCTGTATCTGTGATCACGCCATCTAAATCAAATAAGACTGCTTTCATCTGTTCTCGTCCCTTCTTATGAGTTGATTGAAACCGGTTGAGCTGTTTGTACTTCACAAGTATAAACTGTTTCCAATAAAATTGTCTCGTTATAAACAGAAACTTCTAAAGCTTCTCCTTCGATCAATGTGATTGCTACTTTTTCATTTGTAACCGAAATGTTCAGCAAACGTCCGCGGTAGTTGATATGGAATGCATAGTTTGTCCAGTTTTCCGGCAATAGCGGTCTAAATGACAATTGACCATTCACTGTCTGCATACCTGCAAATCCTTCAACGATCGTCAACCAGCTTCCTGTCATTGAGGTAATGTGTAAACCGTCTTCTGTATCGTTATTGTAGTTGTCCAAGTCCAAACGAGCGGTACGTTCATACAATTCTACAGCCTTGTCCATTTTCCCAAGATCAGCAGCTAAAATTGCATGGATACTTGGCGACAAGCTAGATTCATGGACCGTCATTGGTTCGTAGAAATCAAAGTTGCGAACCATCTCTTCTTTCGAGAATTGATCGCGGAAGAAGTAGATCCCTTGTAAGACATCTGCTTGCTTGATGAACGGCGAACGTAAGATTTTATCCCATGACCAGTTTTGGTTCAATGGCAATTCTTTCGGATCCAACTCAGATACCGGACGCAAGTCTTTATCTAAGAATGTATCGTGTTGTACGAATACATCACGTTCTTCATCATACGGGTAATACATTTTTTGGATGATTTCGCTCCATTTTTCTATTTCTTCAGTCGAAACGTGCAAGCTTTCTTTTTTCTCAGTTGCCAGTTCCAACGACTCAAGCGTATATTGAAGTGTCCATGCAGCCATTTTATTTGTGTACCAGTTGTTGTTGATATTGTTTTCGTATTCATTCGGACCAGTTACTCCATGCATCATGTATTGATCTTTGAAACGGTTGTAATGCACACGGTCAGCCCAGAAACGACTGATGCCCACTAATACGTCCAACCCTTTGTCTTTCAAATACGTTTGGTCTCCAGTATAGTTCGTGTAATTGTAGATCGCATAAGCCATTGCACCATTTCGGTGGATCTCTTCAAATGTGATTTCCCATTCGTTATGGCATTCCACTCCTGTAAAAGTTACCATTGGGTACAAAGCGCCTTTCAATCCTTGTTGTCGTGCGTTGTGTTCTGCTTGCGGCAACTGGTTGTGGCGATACTGCAACAAGTTTTCCGTTACTTCCGGATCAGCTAATGCTAGATACAACGGTACAGCATACGCTTCTGTATCCCAGTATGTTGCTCCACCGTATTTCTCACCCGTGAAGCCTTTTGGTCCAATATTCAAGCGCTCGTCTTCTCCATAATATGTTGAGAATAATTGGAATAAGTTGAAACGAATCCCTTGTTGAGCAGCAGCATCTCCGCCAATTACGATGTCTGCTTTCTTCCAGCGTTCGATCCATAGTGATTCATGACGCATACGTAATTCTTCAAATCGCAGTTGATCCACCATTTTACTGATTTCTTGAGCTTTACCTGCCACTTCTTCTTTGTCGTAATCACGAGAAGTAGTGATCACAATGCGCTTTTCCATCACTGCTTTTTCGCCAGCAGCTAACTTTCCTGCATAAGTTTGAGAAATGTGCATTTTTTCTGAAGACTCAGTCGTTTTTTCAAGATTGACAGCATGATTCGACATCACTGCACCTACCGTAAATTGTTCAATCCCAAAATCATTCGGTTTAGTTTCGATCACTAATTGGTTTTGATTATAAGAAACTGGCAACCAGAATTTTTCTTCATAATTAGAATCTTCATTCGTCACATTTCCATCTAATGCAGGAACCATTTCAACACGAATATCTTCAGATAAACTTGTTACTTCTATTTTAATCGCACACAATTCTTTTTGATCCAAACTGACAAATCGTTCTACTGCAACTCGGGCTTTTTTGCCTTCTTTTTCTACTATATAACTTCTCTTCAAGATACCGCGCTGCATGTCCAATTCCAATTCGAAATCGGATACATTATCTGTGTACAAATCAATTTTGACACCATCAATCAGGATATCGGTTTGAATAAAATTCATTGTATTGATCACTTTACCAAAATATTCAGGGTACCCATTTTTCCACCAGCCAACACGCGTTTTGTCTGGATACCATACTCCTCCAATGTAGCTTCCTCTATGGTGGTCGCCAGTATATGCTTCTTCAAAGTTTCCTCGCATCCCCATATAACCGTTTCCAATGCTGGTTAAGCTTTCTTGTAATCTACGTTCATTTTTATCTAATACCGTTGTTTTTACTTTCCATTCGTCAATTTCAAACAATCTATTATAAGCCACTTTTTTTCCTCCTGTACATTCATTGCGTAAGTCAAAAATGGTGCAATGCTGGTTTTCTAAGTTCTTTAACGCAAGTTTAAACGCAAACGTTTGCGTTGTCAATTTGAAAAGGCTTAACTTTTCCTAAAGATGAATAAAGAACGTTGAAACAACAGCATTACTCATTTCTGTTACCGGTAACAACTTTTAACAAATTAAAAACGCTTGCATTTTTCCGAAGCAGGATTTATATTTAAAGCAATCGTTTGCATTACTATTTGAGTACATAAGGAGAGAAATAAAAATGAAAAAAATTCTTTCATTTGATTTTTGGCAAAAATTAGGGAAAGCCCTAATGGTTGTTATCGCTGTTATGCCAGCAGCAGGATTGATGATCAGTATTGGAAAAATGATCGCTATGTTCAGCGGTGATATTTCACTCGTAATAACAATTGGAAGCGTTATGGAAAACTTAGGTTGGGCAATCATCAGCAATCTGCATTTATTATTTGCCGCAGCTATCGGTGGATC
The DNA here is from genome assembly GCF_057334175.1 of Desemzia sp. AGC72. Lineage (NCBI taxonomy): Bacteria > Bacillati > Bacillota > Bacilli > Lactobacillales > Carnobacteriaceae > Desemzia > Desemzia sp. AGC72. The sequence goes on along the minus strand of NZ_JBHFIG010000001.1, from coordinate 98,228 downwards.
TTGGGCTAAAGAACGTGCCGGCGGAGCATTCGCCGCTGTTCTAGCATTTATTTTGATCAATATGACTAGTGGAGCTGTCTTTGGAGTTACTTCAGACATGTTAGTCACAGAAGGCGCTATGACAAGTACATTGTTCGGTGCAGCAATTCCTGTTGACGGCTACTTTGTCTCTGTTTTAGGATCACCTGCTTTAAATATGGGAGTATTCGTCGGAATCATCTCCGGTTTTGTCGGAGCACTTGTCTACAACAAATACTATAATTTCCGCAAATTACCGGAAGCCCTTTCTTTCTTTAATGGAAAACGTTTTGTACCATTCGTCGTTATCTTATGGTCTGTCGTTGTATCATTAGTATTAGCTTTATTATGGCCGATCGTTCAAACCGGAATCAACAACTTCGGTCAATGGATCGCTACTTCAAGCGAAACAGCACCTGTATTCGCGCCATTCATCTATGGTACTCTTGAACGACTACTATTGCCGTTCGGTTTACATCATATGTTGACGATTCCTGTAAACTACACTGCTCTTGGAGGAACGTATACTATCATGACTGGTTCAACTGCAGGAAGCCAAGTATTTGGTCAAGATCCATTGTGGTTAGCTTGGGTCAGTGATTTGGTGAACTTGAAAAATGCTGGAGACACAGCAGCATACAATGAATTATTAGCTACTGTAACACCTGCTCGTTTCAAAGTGGGTCAAATGATCGGTGCTGCAGGTACTTTACTAGGGATTGCATTTGCTATGTACCGTCGCACGGATAAAGAAAAACGTTCTAAATACAAATCAATGTTTCTATCTGCTGGTTTAGCTGTGTTCTTAACAGGTGTAACAGAGCCGCTTGAATTTATGTTTATGTTTGCAGCGCCTGCTTTATACGGGGTATATGCTATTCTTCAAGGAGTTTCATTTGCTTTAGCAGATTTGATTCCATTACGTGTACACTCATTTGGTACCATTGAATTCCTTACTCGAGTTCCGATGTCGATAAATGCTGGTCTAGTATGGGATGTTGTGAACTTTATTCTTTCTTGTGTGGTCTTCTTCTTCTTAGCTTATGCAGTTTCATACTGGATGATTGGCAAATTTAAGATCGCTACTCCAGGTCGTTTAGGTAATTATATAGAAGAAAACAATGCAGAAGATGATGTTGATGCTTCAACTATTGCTGACGAAACAACAAATGGCGCTGTGCCAGATTCTCAAATCAGCGGAATCATTAATGCACTAGGCGGTAAAAACAACATTTCAGATGTAGATGCTTGTATGACTCGTTTGCGTGTAACGGTTAAAGATCCTGCTATCGTTAAAGATGAAGCAGATTGGAAAAAATTAGGCGCTTTAGGTCTAGTTAAAAAAGGAACGGGTATCCAAGCCATTTACGGACCGAAAGCAGATGTGTTAAAATCAGACATCAATGATTTATTAGGAGTGTAATGATTGAAATTTTTATCTTTGAATACTCACAGTTGGATGGAAGACCGTGCGTTAGAAAAACTAGATGACATTTGCAATGCTGTACTGCGTCATCGTTTTGATGTGATCGCATTGCAAGAAGTCAATCAGCTGATGACTTCTTCCTCTGTCAATCATGCTCATCTTGATGCCTTTACAGCATCAAAAGATAACCATGTTGTCAGACAAGACAACTTTGCTTTTGTCTTGCAGCAAAAGCTGGCTGAAAAAGGTCTGCAATATTACTGGACATGGGACTCTTCTCATATTGGTTATGATCGATATGACGAAGGGACGGCATTATTGAGTTTAAAGCCGATCCAATCTGTGATGTCTTTCTTTGCTTCTGAAAATACGGCTTATGATGATTACAAAAGCCGCAAAGTAGTCGGTATTCAAACCGAATCCGGCTGGCACTTCAGTTTGCATCTTGGTTGGTGGCATGACGATCATGACCCTTTTGCAGCTCAATGGGAACGCTGTTCTGCCGTTCTTGGTCGTTTATCAGGTTCAATATTCTTATTAGGAGATTTCAACAATCCTGCTAGCCGAAAGCAAGAAGGTTATGAATTAGTCACTGAAAATTGGTTTGATACTTATCAGTTAGCCGCGCAAAAAGATAAAGGTTTTACTGTCGCTGAAGCCATTGATGGTTGGACGGAAAATCAGGGCGGTTTGAGAATCGATTACATTTTCGCCAATCAGCCGATTGAAACAATCTCGTCAAAAGTAATTTTCAATGGAAAAAACGAACCGATCGTTTCGGATCATTTTGGGGTTTTTGTTGAAATCAGCCATAAAAAAAACAAGACGACTCGTCCTTAAGGATCAGTCGTCTTGTTTTTCTAGTTTCTTCTATTACATATATCTATTAATTATTTGGTTCTTTCTATTATGAGTCACTAACTTCTGATTTCACAAGTTGATACAGTTTTATGGCAACTGTACTCATTTTTTTACTGATTTTACTAATGGATATTTAGTTGTTTTTTCATTAAAAACTCATTTAAAGGCACACCGCTTTACTATAGCTTTCTTTTAAATCCGTGTCAATAAAAAGAAATTTTTACAAATGTCAAAATTTTGTTAAACCATAAAAGCCTTATTTAATAGCATTGTTTGAATGTTCAGAATAAACAATTTTGTACAAAAAATAAAAAATGAGAAGTTCTTTTAAATCCAAACTTGTTTTTAATAAACACTGCACTTATACTAGTACAGTATCTAAAAAAATTTACGAACGGAGGAAATAATAGTGATAAATAAAAAGGCTTCTTTATTGTTTTTATCATTATGCACTGCTTTGGTATTAGTAGCATGTGGTGGTTCAGGAAATACCTCCAACTCAGGAGAACAAGTACTGAATTTAGTGGCAACTGCTGAAATCCCTACTATGGATTCAGCTTTAGCTGATGATACTGTTGCTTTTACTGTTTTGACAAACGTTAATGAAGGATTATACCGCCAAACACTTGACGGTACATTAGAATTAGGTATGGCCGCTGAAGAACCTGTTGTCAGCGAAGACGGCTTGACTTATACCTTTAAGATTCGTGAAAATGCAAACTGGTCTAATGGAGATCCAGTAACCGCTCAAGATTTTGTTTACGGGTGGCAAAAACTGGTCGATCCAGCAACTGCAGCTTCTTACTCTTATATGATGAGCGGTGTTATTGCCAACGCTACTCAAATCATGAATGGTGAAATGAAACCAGAAGAACTTGGTGTCACTGCACTAGATGATAAAACTTTAGAAGTACAATTGGAAACAAACCTTCCATACTTTAAAGATTTATTATCTCTAACTATGTTCTTCCCTCAAAATAAAGCTGTTGTTGAAGAACTAGGTGATGACTATGCATTATCAAGTGATAATTTAGTCTATAACGGACCGTTCATGTTGGAAGACTGGGTAGCAGCCGGGGTATCTTGGACATATGTTAAAAATCCAAATTACTGGGACGCAGACACTGTTGCTTTAGACAGAATCAACGTCGATGTTATGAAAGAAACATCTACTTCATTGAACTTATATGATACTGATGCAACTGACCGTATTTTATTAAAAGGGGAATACGTTTCACAAAGAGCAGGAGATCCTGAAATGCACACAATGCCTACCTCTTCAGTATTCTATTTAAAATTTAGCCAAAATGATCCAAACAGTCCATTGACGAACAAGAATATTCGTAAAGCTATCGCAATGGCATTTGATAAACAAGCATACTCTGAAGTTGTTTTACAAGATGGTTCTATTCCAGCTAATGCTTTAGTACCAAGAGGTTTAGCTTTAGATCCTGAAACAAAAGAAGATTTCCGTGAACAAAATGGAGACTTATTGTCTTATGATGTAGCAGCTGCTCAAGAGTACTGGGAAGCTGGTTTAGAAGAATTAGGTGTTGATTCTATTGAATTAGAATTGCTGTCTGATGACACTGACAACTCAAAACGTTCTTCTGAATTTATCCAAAGTCAATTGACATCTAACTTAGAAGGACTAAAAATCAACTTGCGTAACGTACCATTCAAAGTTCGTTTAGAAGCCGATAATTCTGGTGACTACGATATCCAATTATCTGGATGGGGTGCTGACTATGCTGACCCGATCAACTTCTTGGAATTGTTTGAAACAGGCAACGGAAACAACACTTCAAATTACTCTAATCCAGAATTCGATGCTTTGATTGCTGAATCTCGTGCAGAAACAGACGATTTGAAAGCTCGATGGAACTTACTATTGGAAGCTGAAAAAGTCATGATGGAAGACGGAGCTATTGGTCCTGTTTACCAACGTGCGAATGCTGTCTTAGAAAAAGATTATGTTGAAAACATCGCAGAACATTTAGTAGGAGCAGAATACTCTTACAAATGGACATCGATTAAAGAATAAATTTTTGCTTATTTGTTTTTGTGAAAGAAAAAAATAAAGCAATCATCGGCTCTTTAATGTAGATGAGCTGATCATTGCTTTATTTTATGATTATAGGAAGTAATCCCATAAAAACAGTATGCTGAGAACGAGAAGAATCATCCCTACTGTTAAAAAAGAACGGTACCCTTGTCCGATGGATTTGGAAAGTGCCTGAGGGTCATTGTCTTCTTCTATCTCATCTGTATCTTGCTTTCTTTTTCTTAATTTGGCTACTTTTTTCATACTATAGTGAAAAAAATCAAAGGCTCCATTGGATAAGACAAATCCAAAAAGACCAATGATCACTAAAGGCAATGCTACTAAGAATAAGGTGTTGGCTAAAGGAATCCATTGTACTGTTTGGTAGTTGAACCATTGGAACAAAAGAACTGCAAGAAAGATAATGAGCGAAATCAAAATATTTTTTTTAGTGAAGTTCATGATAGGTGTATCCTTTCTTTAAAAGTGACATACCTAATGTAACTAAAAAAATCGATAAATACAATTCAATTCGAAAGCCAGCCTTATATTTCTCTCGTTCTATTATTATGATAAACTGTCTTTTATGAAAAAAATTATGATGGAGGTTGAATCTCAATGAAGAGTTACGCAAAGTACATTGGAAAACGTGTCTTATATATGCTTCTTACTTTGTTCCTAATCGCTTCGATAACGTTCTTTCTAATGAAACTGTTGCCTGGTACGCCTTACAGCAACCAAGATAAGTTAAGTGAAGAACAAATAGCCATTATGGATGAAAAATATGGTTTGAATGAACCCGTTATTGTGCAATATGGAATCTATATCTTTGGTCTTGCTACGGGGGACTTGGGAACTTCTTTCCAATTCCACAACACACCAGTTTCTGACCTGATCAGCTATCGAATTGGACCATCCGCTCAAATAGGTATACAGGCAGTCGTCGTCGGAACGTTGCTGGGAATCGTCTTAGGAGTTGTTTCAGCTATGAAACAAGGAACTTGGGTCGATACCACTGCTACATTGACGGCTATTGTCGGACGATCTATACCTAACTTCGTATTTGCAGTATTGCTGCAATTAGTTTTCGGAGTATGGTTACGCTGGTTCCCAATCGCTTTATGGACAGGTTTTGCCTCTTCTATCCTGCCTTCAATGGCATTAGCTATTTCACCGCTGGCCGATTCAGCTCGGTTCATGCGTACAGAAATGGTTGATGTATTGAGCAGTGATTACGTAGAGTTAGCCAAAGCAAAAGGTTTAAGCAAGTGGGAAGTGGCTTTCAAACATGGAATCCGCAATGCATTGATCCCATTGATCACTTTATTAGGACCCATGGCAGTTGCTTTGATGACCGGTTCGATGGTAATCGAAAACATCTTTGCTATCCCTGGTATCGGGGAACAATTTGTTAAATCGATCTTAACAAATGACTACCCAACAATCATGGGTGTTACCATGCTTTATTCATTATTATTAGTTTCAGTTATTCTACTTGTTGATATTCTGTATGGAATTATTGATCCTCGTATTAGAGTAGCTACAGAAGGAGGAAAATAATTTATGATGAGCGAAAATAAATTTCAATCTGAAAACTCTATCCCTGATTTGTCTCCAGACTTATTTGTCAAAGCAGATGGATTAGATGTTGAAGATAACGAAAAAATCACTGCCCCTTCTCTAAGTTTTTTACAAGACTCATGGCGCCGATTAAAGAAAAATAAAGTGGCTATGGTCAGTATGGTTCTATTGATCGTGATTACATTATTGAGTATTTTTGCTCCTGTGATTGCACCTAATGATCCAAACGCTCAAGTTATCGAACATGCTAACTTGCCGCCTAGAATTGAAAATATCAACATCAATGGTCTTAATGGAACGATTATAGAAAATGACAAACGTATTGATAAATATGCAGCTAAAAATGTTCCTAGTGATGTCAACTACTACTTAGGTACTGACAGTCTAGGTCGTGATTTATTTTCTCGTATTTTATACGGTACACGTGTATCCTTATTTATTGCTTTTGTAGCAGCTTTATTAAACTTGACGATTGGGGTAACCTATGGTCTGTTGTCTGGTTGGCTTGGTGGAAAAGTCGATAATGTCATGCAGCGTATCCTGGAAATCCTTTCAGGTGTTCCAAACTTGGTTATCGTTATCTTGATGTTATTAGTACTAGATCCAGGTATCTGGTCTATCATCATTGCATTAGCTTTGACTGAATGGATCTCAATGGCTCGTATTGTTCGTGCTCAAACACTGAAATTAAAAAATCAAGAATATGTATTAGCAGCTAAAACTCTTGGACAATCTACATTAAGTATTGCGTTCAAACATATCTTGCCTAACTTATTGGGTGTCGTGATCATTCAAGTCATGTTCTCTATCCCTTCTGCTATTTTCTTTGAAGCCTTCTTGAGCTTTATCGGTATCGGTATTCCTGCTCCTAACGCTTCATTAGGTACATTGATCAATGATGGATACAAGACATTCCGTTTCTTGCCTCATTTGATGTGGTACCCTTCTGCTGTAATGAGTATGATTATGATCAGCTTCAACTTGCTGGCAGACGGCTTACGTGATGCATTTGATCCAAAACTGAGAGATTAGGAGGAAACCTGGATGGAAAATATATTAGAAGTAAAAGATTTAAATATTTCATTTGATACGTATGCAGGACAAGTTCATGCCATTCGTGGAGTGAACTTTGATTTAAAACCTGGCGAAACGTTAGCCATCGTTGGTGAATCTGGATCTGGAAAATCAGTTACCAGCCGAAGCATCATGCGTTTATTGGCCAACAATGCAAATGTCGACAAAGGAGAGATCCTTTTCAAAGGCGAAAATTTACTGAAAAAATCAGAAAAGCAAATGCAAAAAATTCGTGGTGCAGAAATTGCTATGATCTTCCAAGATCCAATGACTTCTTTGAACCCTACTCAAAAAATCGGTAAACAAATTGCTGAACCGATATTGAAACATCAAGACGTTTCTAAAGAGGAAGCATATAAAAAAGCCGAAGAATTATTAGGTTTGGTTGGGATTCCTGATCCTGCAAAAAGAATGAAGCAATACCCTCACCAATTTTCAGGCGGACAACGTCAACGTATCGTTATTGCGATCGCGTTGGGTTGTAATCCAGATATTTTGATCGCTGACGAACCAACAACAGCGTTAGACGTTACGATTCAAGCACAGATTTTGGAATTGATGAAAGAATTACAGCAAAAAATCAAAACTTCTATCATTTTCATCACTCATGACTTAGGTGTTGTAGCAAACGTTGCTGACCGTGTAGCGGTTATGTATGCTGGTAAATTCGTTGAAGTAGGAACCGTTGACGAGATTTTTTATAATCCGCAACATCCATACACTTGGGGTCTATTAAGTTCTATGCCCACTTTAGAAACAAGCGGCTCTTTATACGCTATTCCTGGAACGCCACCAGATTTGTTGAATCCTCCTATAGGTGATGCATTTGCTCCTCGTAGCGAATATGCTTTAAAAGTAGATACAATGTACGAACCGCCTTTGTTCAAATTATCTGATACTCATTTTGCAGCAACTTGGTTATTACACCCGGATGCTCCAAAAGTTACTCCGCCAGCTGGTATTGTAGCCCGTCAAAACGGATTCCGTGCCAAACAAGTAAAACTTGCTCCGTCAAGCGACTTAACAAAAATGAGCGGTCAAGATGCTGAGATCGATCAAGAACAAGACAATCTTTCAATTGATGAAATCACAACTGAACGTGATGCGAAAGGAGAAGTAAATGAGCCAAGATACTAATCGTAAAAAACTTTTAGAAGTAAAAAACTTAAAACAATACTTTAACGTTGGTTCTAAAAATGAAGTCAAAGCCATTGACGATGTTTCTTTCGATATTTATGAAGGTGAAACTTTTGGGCTTGTAGGGGAATCTGGTTGCGGGAAAACGACAACTGGACGTACGATCATTCGTTTGTACGACCCGACTGACGGTGAAATTTACTTTGATGGTACTAAAGTTCATTCATTACACGGAAGAAAAGATCAATTAGAGTTTCGTAAAAACATGCAAATGATTTTCCAAGACCCTTATGCTTCTTTAAACCCGCGTATGAAAGTAAGAGACATTATTGCTGAAGGAATTGAGATCCACAAATTAGCCAACAGCGAAGAAGAAGTTACTGCTCGTGTAGAAGAATTGCTGGAATTAGTTGGATTAAACAAAGACCACTCTTCTCGTTATCCTCATGAATTTTCAGGTGGACAACGTCAACGTATCGGAATCGCTCGTGCTTTAGCAGTAGATCCTAAAATGATCATTGCTGATGAGCCAATCTCTGCTCTTGATGTGTCTATCCAAGCGCAAGTAGTCAACTTGTTGATGGAATTGCAGAAAAAACAAAAATTAACGTTCTTGTTTATTGCACATGATTTGTCTATGGTAAAATACATCAGCGACCGTATCGGTGTTATGTACTTTGGTAAAATCGTTGAATTAGCACCTGCTGATGACGTATACAACAAACCATTGCATCCATATACAGAAAGTCTGCTTTCAGCAATTCCATTGCCTGATCCAGATTACGAACGCAATCGTACACGTTTTGCTTACACTCCTCGTCCTTCAAATGGCGAAGAAGAAAAGCTAAGAGAAATCGCACCAGGACATTTTGTGTACTGTCGCGAATCAGATGTACCAGGTCTTCAAGAAAAATTAGCTAAATACTAATTGCTCCATACAAAATCCTCTGCCTAACAGCAGAGGATTTTGTATTTTCTTTAATTTCTAACATTGGTAAACAAGTTTCCTTCGCCCTATGGGGTGCTTATAAACAGCCATGGGACCACCTTGAGCCAAAAATCATGTCTCAAGGCTTACAAGCGTTACGCTTAGTAATTCTCATTGTATCCTTTTCATGACTATAAGCACCCCCATATTTCTCCTGAAATTTTTAGAAGTGTATTTCTCATGGATTTAGAATTAAAAATAAATGTATTTAGTCAACTCTTTTCAGTTTTAGTATGTGCATAAAAACTAGGTTGTACACTATTTGACGTTAGTAAGTTAGGATCGATTCGTGAAGCTGGAAAATTTCGTCTTCGCCACTTCATTATTGACTTTAAACGGTAAATTTTTGTCATGCTGAATGAATTTAATGAATTCCTTAAAACTAAAACAATTTTTATAAAGACGTGTAAATAAACAGTATCGTCTCTACTTAATAGCTATAAGATGGGAAATTTTACAATAAAAAATTGACAACTACATATTTTTCTTCTAAAATCTTATAAAGATCACCAATTAAATACGAGTATCCTTAATATTTTGATAGAGGTCGCGAGGTTCATTAATCCTGCTGAGTGAGGCAACACTGTGAAGCAGAGCTAGGGGACATCGCCGAAACAAAATGATTCTTGCTTGAACACTTTGTTGGGTTACAAATGAACAATTTGTAAACTGTCTCAGCACTTGCTGAGTTGCGCTATGCTTGTAGAAGGTTTGCCGACGTGAAGTCTTCAGCCATTTTCCAATCATGGACAATGGCTTTTTTTTGTACCTCCCTTTTTTCTATCATCTGTTCAGACCTCGTGAAAGGAATGAGTCATTTGAAAAAAAATATTTTACTTTTACTATTAAGTGTCATTTGTTTTGTCTCCTTAGCACAACCTCTAACTGTAAAAGCACAAGAACAAAGTCCAGATAATGAATTTCGGGTTGGATTAGAAGCTAGTTATGCTCCTTTTAACTGGACACAGACGTCTCCAGATAACGGTGCTGTTCCTATTTTTGGAGAGGAAGGCTCTGCGTATGCTGGTGGATATGACGTCCAGATTGCAAAGAAAATCGCGGATGGATTAGGCAAAGAATTAGTCATTGTTAAAGTCCAATGGGATGGATTGGTTCCTGCGTTACAGTCTGGAACGATTGATGCCGTCATTGCAGGAATGTCTCCGACTGAAGAACGCCGTGAGCAAATCGACTTTACCGATGCTTATTATGAGTCTGATTTAGTGATAGTCACTCGAAAAGATAGTCCATTTGCCGACGCGCGTAACCTGTCTGATCTTTCTAACGCCAAAATCACTGCCCAACAAAGTACGTTTCATTACACTGTCATTGATCAAATACCAAATGTACAAAAAGAACAAGCCATGAAAGATTTTTCAGCCATGCGTACTTCTCTTGCTTCAGGCGTTATTGACGGTTACGTTAGCGAACGTCCTGAAGGGATAACAGCTACTGGTGCCAATCCAGATTTAACCATGGTTGAATTTGATGAGGGGGAAGGGTTTCAAACCAATCCTGAAGATGTCCAGGTGGCTATTGGAATGCGTCAAGGAGATCCAGATCTTGAACGGATCAACGAGATCATAGCAACTATTTCCGAAGATGAACGTACAGAATTAATGGACACTGCTATTAAAGAGCAACCTGCTGCAGTAGAAGAAGTACCTGATGGCGAGACTGCAGAATCTAATTCAGATGAAGGGTTACTCAGTGATTTTAGAAATATTTTAGATGAATATGGTATCCTCTTTCTTCGTGGAACAGGTCTGACTCTTTTTATTGCTGTATTTTCAACTATTGTTGGACTGCTGATTGGATTGCTCATTGGTATCTTCCGTTCACTGCCCTCTGCTGAAAATCCATTTAGTCGTTTCCTTCAAAAACTTGTACATGGACTTTTAACCATCTATATTGAAGTCTTTCGTGGAACACCCATGATCGTGCAAGCAATGGTCATTTATTATGGAACGGCATTAGCCTTTGGTGTCTCTATGAACCGGACAGTTGCAGCGTTGTTGATTGTGTCGATCAATACTGGAGCGTATATGTCTGAAATCGTCAGAGGTGGTATCTTCGCTGTTGACAAAGGTCAAACTGAAGCTGCTCAAGCCATTGGAATGACACATGGTCAAACGATGATCAAAGTTGTCCTTCCCCAAGTAATGCGGAATATCCTGCCAGCAACGGGTAATGAGATCATTATCAATATTAAAGACACGGCTGTTCTGAGTGTTATTAGTGTTGCTGACTTGTTCTTCCAAGGAACAACCGCTGCGGGTACTAACTACCAATACTTCCAGACATTCACAATCGTTGGGATCATCTATCTGGTCTTAACGATCTCAGCAACTCAACTCTTACGTCTGGTCGAACGAAAAATGGATGGTCCAAATGAATATGCCATGCTTGATGAATTAAATCCTGAGGAATAAGGAGGTTTTCTCGTGTCAGCAACTATTGAAATCAAACACTTAAAAAAGAATTTCGGGAAAAATGAAGTCTTAAAAGATATCAGCATGTCCGTTACTAAAGGTGAAGTTGTTACTATTATCGGCTCTTCTGGGTCAGGAAAATCCACACTGCTTCGCTGCATAAATTTATTGGAAAAACCAACTAGCGGAGAGGTCATTTACAAAGGTGAAAATGTTCTAAAAAAAGGATACAGTTTACCAAAATACCGTAAAAATCTAGGCATGGTATTCCAGTCTTTCAACTTGTTCAATAACATGAACGTTCTAGAAAACTGTGTCACTGGACAAGTAACTGTATTGAAAAGAGATCGTGAGGAAGCAGAAAAAATTGCTCAAGAAAATCTAAAACTAGTTGATATGGAAAGATATGTCAATGCAAAACCTGATCAACTTTCTGGTGGACAAAAACAGCGTGTAGCTATTGCACGAGCTCTCTCCATGAATCCAGATGTTATGCTGTTTGATGAACCAACTTCCGCTTTGGATCCAGAAATCGTCGGAGAAGTTCTGAAAACCATGAAACACTTAGCAGAAACAGGATTGACCATGGTCATCGTAACGCATGAAATGAGCTTTGCAAGAGAAGTGTCCGACCGTGTGATCTTTATGGATAAAGGCGTCATCGCTGAAGCTGGAACCCCTGAAGAGATCTTCAATCACCCTAAAGAAGAACGTACGAAAGCCTTTCTATCTCGAGTATTGAGCTAACTTTAGTGCTGTATCTAATACTGTTTTTTTTAACGTAAGTTTTAAACTACGAGATTCAACGGACTCCTGCCGAGAATAAGACGGGTAAAAATTTTATCGTTTAACCCAAAGAAGAGACCCATAAAGTCAGCAATCCATGCTGACTTTATGGGTCTCTTCTTTTATTTGCTGGTTTAGGAGGTATTTCGGAATCTGCGAGCACGCTTTGCGTGCCGTTTTTCTGCTATTTCAGCTAATAATGGTACGCAAATCATTTGAGCATACCTTACTTCTGTCCTGCTTTAGGTAAACGAGAAAGAAAAAGCTCCAATCTGTCCATCGCTTCTTCTAAAACGTTCCTATCGACGCAAAAACTGATTCGTACATAATCATCTGCTTCAAAATAACTGCCTGGAATCAGAGCTACTCCTTGTTCAAGGACTAACTGTTTACAAAATTCATAGGAAGTCATCCCATATTTTTTGATCGATGGCAGTATGTAAAAAGTACCGTCTGGCAATTCTACGTCCACGCCCATAGCTCTCAAGCGGGCATAAACATAATCTCTCCGTAAACGGTAAGAATCCAGCATCTCTTTGACATCGTAATCCAATGCGGTTATAGCGGCATCTTGAATGAAAGTGCTGACGCATGAAAGTACATATTGGTGAATCTTGAGTGCTTCTTCAATGAAGTTCTGATCCGCTATTAAGTATCCGATACGCCAACCAGTCATAGCATATGGTTTCGAGAAACTTTGACACGTGATGATATATTTTTTGATATCAGTGTACTGCGATAATGGCTTAGGTAACTCAGTAAACACTAATTGATTGTAAACTTCATCGCTGATCACAAAAAGCTCGTGTTTCTTCACAGCTTCATAGATCACTTTTAGTGAAGAAGCATCCAGCATCGTTCCTGTGGGATTGTTTGGAGTATTGATGATAATAGCTTTGGTCTTAGGAGTGATCGCTGCTGTCAGCATTTCTTCAGACAGTTGAAATTGGTTCTCAGAAGTATCGATCGAGACGCATACTCCTCTATTCATTTGAATCAATTGCCGATATAAAGGAAAAGCGGGTTGTAAAATAATCACTTCTTCTCCAGGATTCAATAGGGTCGCTAAAGCCGTTGAAATAGCCTCTGTAGAACCAACTGTGATCATGACTTCTCCTGGTGAATAATCTACGTGATTCGTTTTTTTCTCAAATGCACAAATGGCTTCTCTTAATTCAAGGCTTCCTTGAGCTGATGAATAGCGCGTTTGGTTTCTATTTAAAGATTTGATTGCCGCTTCTTTTATAGATTCCGGTGTTGGAAAATCTGGTTCTCCTAAAGTTAGAAACAGTGAAGCCTGATTATCTACTGCATATTGATTGAATGCCCGTATTTCGCTTGTTTGCAATTGAAGGACGTCTTTATTCAATAGTTCTTTCATTCGATCACTCCTTTTTCTTATGAAAAAAAGTGTACCAGTTTGCAGAAAAAAAACAATCTTTAATTTTTTCTTTTTTGACAAATAGACAAAGAAAACATTTAGTGGTAAGATATAAAAAATCTAAACGTAAATTAAAAATTGAATAGAGGTAGCAATGTAGATGAGTACTACACCAGAGAAGGCATTCTATGATGGTGTACGAAAGGCAACCATTGCCGAACGATAAAGATCGGCGGATCTTTTCTCGTGGGGATATGGGAAATACCTATGTCACTCCTGCTGGAACAGCAGAGGCGCTATTATATGTCTGCAGAACGATTGTATACATTTAAGACGCCAGCAATGGGGTCTTTTTTTGTTACTGGAGAAAAATAAAAAAGGGGTTTTGATATGTCGACTTATAAATACAACGGTTGCGGCAATACTTTTGCAATTCGTGATTTTGAAGATGGAATAAATTATGCTGAAGAAGCTGCTGTTTTATGCAGTTCAGAACAATTTAATACAGATGGGCTCATCGTCGTAAAAAAAGCCCCTTTAGAGATGCTGCTGTTCAATCGTGACGGCTCTCAAGCTCCGATGTGCGGCAATGGGATTCGTTGTTTTGCCAAATATGTTCTGGACAAAGGATTGACTGTAGAAAATCAGTTTGCTGTCCAAACCTTGGCGGGCGAAATGACGATAGACATTCTTCAACATGAGCCCTTCTATTGCGAAGTCAATATTGGCCGGCCTGATTATTCAAATGAAGCTTTTGGAGCTGCTGATGATGCTTCTTACATCAATCGAACAATCTCTATTGATGGAAAAGAGGTTACATTTACTAGTTTATTTATGGGGACTGTACATACAGTTGTTTTTGTAGAAGATGCACCAGCTATGCTGGAATCCGACTTAGGCGAAAAAATTTGTCATCACCCATTATTTGCGCAACAAACCAATGTTAATTTTGTACAGGTTTTGAATCAAGAAGAACTTATTGTCCGAACATTTGAGCGCGGTGTTGGCTGGACATTGGCTTGCGGAACTGGATGCAGTGCCAGCTTCGTAGTGGCTAGAGACGCAGGTCTAGTGAAAGATAAGGTCACTGTACATCTCGAGCAAGGGTCTTTGACCATTTCCGGGACAGAGGATGTTTATATGAACGGTCCAGCTGTATTTGAATACAAGAAATCATTTTAACTGCCTAGGAGGAAGCTTTATTGAACGCACAAGAGATTATCCAATTCATCAAAGAATCTAAAAAACAAACCCCTGTGAAAGCTTATATCAACCTAACCGAGTCTATTGATTTTCCTAACTGTAAAGTATTTGGAGAAGGACTCTCTAAAGTTGTTTTCGGAGATTACGAAGACTTGAAAGTCATTCTTGAACTAAATAAAGAACATATCAGTGATGTAGAACTGGAATATGATCGCAGAAACAGTGCGGTGCCTTTACTAGATACTACTGGCATAAATGCTCGCATAGAACCTGGAGCTATCATTCGAGACCAAGTAGAGATCCATGATCATGCTGTGATCATGATGGGAGCGGTCATCAATATTGGTGCTGTCGTTGGCGAAAAAAGTATGATCGATATGGGAGCAGTTCTTGGTGGTCGGGCTATTGTTGGTAAAAATTGCCACATCGGTGCTGGTGCTGTTTTAGCTGGTGTCGTCGAGCCAGCTTCCGCTACTCCTGTGATTGTTGAGGATGGTGTTTTGATCGGCGCAAATGCTGTCGTTATTGAGGGTGTTCGAATAGGTAAAGGAAGTGTTGTTGCTGCCGGAGCTGTCGTTATTGAAGACGTTCCAGAAAATGTGGTGGTTGGCGGTATACCTGCCCGTATTTTAAAGGAAAAAGATGAAAAAACCACTAATAATACGGAATTGATCGCTGCTTTACGTGAGTTGTAACATCAACAAAAAATGTCCGCCTCAGTTGATTAGTTTTGAGGCGGACATTTTTAATTGGTGATTATTATTTGATGAATTGAGTCTTTATTAGGAGATCATATTACTGAATACTTAACTTGAAGGCTTCCAAATTCTTACGCATCAAACTTAAATAATCTAACCCTTCAGCTTGCATCTCTTCAGTCACACTTTCAAGATCATACAACACCTCTATTTCTGTTCCTGTTTCTTGAGCAACTGTTTGAGCGATAGAGGAATTGGCTCCTTGTTGATAATAAATTACCGGCACGTTGTATTTTTTCACTAATTTATTAATTTCTGCAATACGCGAGGGACTAGGCTCTATCTCAGTTGAAATACCTCCGACTGCAATTTGCTCCAAATTATAACGGCGAGCGATATATCCAAAAGCTTGATGTTGAACTACAAATACACGATTGGTTGCGGAAGAAAAAGCAGCTTGGTATTCTTCATCCAATTGTTGAAGTTCTGAATTGAATTTTTCAGCATTTTCTTCATAATAAGATTTTCCATCAGGGTCTGCTTGAATCAATGCGTCTTTAATAGTGTTAACTTGGTCTTGAGCTAAAATCGGGTCTAACCATACATGCGGATCCAGATCTTCGTGATTATCAATCACCACTTCAACAGATGCAGATTGCGCTTTTTGTTTTCCTGTATCATCATATAGAACAACTTTCACTTCAATACTTTCTCCTGTGGTTTCATATTCAAAAGCAGTTTTTGTTTGACCAGAAACAGCTTCCCAATTTTGACTATCTTTCTTGCGGACATACCATTGTAATTTATCCGACTCTTTCTTTTGATTTGAATCAGCAATCAATTGAACGACGTCTCCTGTGTGGTAATGTCCAGATAGCCCATTAAGTTTGATCGACTCAGGTACATCTTTATTTTCAGCCAATATCTCCTCATTAGTTGGTTCACTGCTCTCTTCATGTGCGTGTTCCTCAGCATGGATAAACTGATTTGTATCCGCTGTACGAACTACTGCCAGATCTTCACTATTTATAGATTCCATCAGACTTCCGACCCATGGTTCCATTTCTCCACTACTGTAAATAAACACATCTGCATCATTTATAGCTGCAACATCTTTGGCACTTGGTTCGAAGCCGTGTACATCTGTTCCAGCTTGTATAACCATTGAAACATCTGCTCGATCACCTGCTACTTCTTTCGTAAATTCATATACTGGGTAAAAAGTAGTTACTACTGACAAGGTTGACGACTCATTTGGTTCATTACCAGATGGTTCCAGATCACACCCTAAAAGCAGTACTCCTGTGACGATACTGAATAAACTCAAAAAAACTCTTTTCTGTTTCATCTTTTTCTCCTTAGTATTTTAGTGAGCTAACATATCGCGTACAAGACCATCTGCATCCAAATCTGAAGGATAATAAGTAGGCCAATTGTCCATTTCTTCTAACAATTGCTCTCTATCATCTCCCCAGTACAGATGAAAATGAACCGAATCTTCAGGGAAGATATTATGGTCACTGAATTGAAGATACTTAGGCGCTTCTTTTGAACCCTCAACTAGTTTATAAACAAATCGTACTCCTCTGTTCCCTTTTTCATAATTCAATATTTCATATCCCTCATTTTCATAAATCCCTGAGTACTCTTTTTCACCTTCATAAAAAGTGACTTGATTTTCTTCAATACCGATTTGATCAACAGAGGTCTCATAGCCAGTAGTATAATACTCTTTGTATTCTTCGGCCGTCATATCGCCGTCTTCTTCTTTATGTTCAAATACTTCGTCTAGATCTCCAGATTGAAGATAAGGGAACACAGACTGCCATTGGCCTTCGAAGTCTGTTAACTCTCTATTTTCTACTTGTTCATCTTCAAAATAGCCTTCATAGATTTGCTGGCTAACTTTATCATGACCATGGTGATCATCAATCAGAATGGTTGCCGGTTCAGATTCAGCGTAAATTTGATCCTTTTCATCAACTAAAGTTGCTTTTACTTCTAAACCATCGATTGTTGCCTCTCCAATAAAGTCTTTGGTTTTTTGACCAGGAATAACTTTCCATTCGCTTTCTTTATTTTCTTTTGAATACCAAATCCATTGCAGACTATCTACTGTATTTTTTGAGGAGGCACTTAATTCAACTGTATCTCCTGTATGATAATGATCAGCTAAACCGTTGATGCTGATTTTGGTACCTTCTCCATTCTCTTGTTTCTCTTGAGAAGAGCTTTGTTGTGCCGCTTGTTCACTTCCATTATCTGCTTCCTCTTCATTTTGATTTGAAGAAACGTTTGCCCCACATGCTGTTAGTAGAATACTAATTGAAAGAAACGTTATGTATTGAATGAATCTTTTCTCCATTTGTTTCATCTCCTTTATAAATCGTAATTGTTACGATTTAGAATTTACCATCTTTATCTATGTATTGTCAACAAGAATTACATAAAAACTTTTTCGATTCTTTTTTTATAAATTTATAAGTATTATTATTTTTGTATATTGCTCGTAAAAAAGTGTGATTAATGAGGGTTTTCTAAAAATAAATTCTCTCTATTTAACTGAAAAGTTCAGCTTTAATTATGGTATACTTTAACAATCAGTGTGTAACAAAAAAAACGGAAAGCCATCAGAATCATGGCTTTCCGTTTTTTTTTTTGTTATCTGCCATCTTTAGGTGTTTTTATATACAACGTTTACCATCTGAAAAAAATTTGGAGATGATATTATGCAAGAAGAAACAAGAACGCCTCAAAACAGAAAAGAATTTATTTTATTTTTAGCTGTAATTTCAATTATTTCCGTAAACACTATTGCACCATCGATCATGGCTTTACAATTTGGATTTACTAAAGCCGTTTGCCTGCAGACATTGAAAACTATTCCATTTATGTGGATCATTGTCATACTGATCGTACCTTTTATTGTTGAACCTGCCGTAAATAAGTTAATACCGAAATTCATTCAACCAACTGATAGTTTTAATGCTGTAACTTTAGTCCATATCTTTTTCAGCATGTTGATCATGTCTATCTTGCTGACTGTTATTGGTACTTGGGTAGGAACAAAATCGATTTCTATAGAACCAATCAAAACTTTTTTCTATACTTGGCCGCGAAACTTTACGATCGCATTTTTCATAGAGCTATTAGTCGCTCAGCCTTTGGCCCGTTTAGCCATGACATTGATCCATAAACAACGAGCAAACAAAACGGTAAGATCATAATCTGAACTTTAAAAACAAAAACCAACCTTTACGAGTATCTTTTTGTAAAGGTCGGTTTTTGTTGTCCAATAAATCATAAGGTTTTTTGTTTTTAAAGTAAGACTTTCTATGTTACAAAGAAGCAAAGATGCCCTAAGAATGATAGAAAAGGAGACAAAGCAAATGAAAAAGCATTTCGATAGTGTTGTCATTGGAAGCGGTGTTGCTGGGATGGGAGCAGCTTCCAGTTTGGCTGCTGCTGGGAAAAAAATCGCCATTATAGAAGAAGACTTATGGGGCGGAACTTGTCCCAATAGAGGCTGTGATCCGAAAAAGGTCTTGCTTTCCGCAGTTGAAGCTAGAGATAAGGTCATCCAATTGCAGAACAAAGGCCTGCATATTGTACCTGAGATCGATTGGCCGGAGCTGATGGCTTTTAAAGAGACCTTTACTCACCCAGTGCCCGAACAAAGTAAAGACAGCCTCCAATCTTCTGATGTAGAGACTTTTTACGGCAGTGCTTCATTCACTCCTCATCAAACAGTACAAGTAAACGAAGACGAATTAGAAGCAGACCAATTTATTATTGCGGCTGGAGCTCGCCCTTCTTTTTTGGCTATTGAAGGACAAGAACACTTCTTGACGAGTAATGAATTTTTGTCTCTTCAAGAGATGCCGGAAATTATTACTCTTGTTGGCGGAGGATACATTGCTTTTGAATTTGCTGCCATCGCCAGTGCAGCTGGAGCTGAAGTACACCTTATCCAGCATAATGACCGTCCTCTTAAAGCTTTTGACAAAGAACTCGTTCAACTTCTAATGGAACAATTAAAAGCCAGAGGGGTCAATTTTCATTTGAATAAAGAGATTACGAAAATCACAGCTGCTAGAAAAGGATTTACCATATCCGATGGTTCAGACTTTCAATTGCATAGTGATTTAGTTTTCTGCACTACAGGACGGATACCAAATACAGAAACGCTGCACCTTGAAAACGTTGGTGTTGAGTCGGACAAAAAAGGAATCCTAGTCAACGAATTTCTTCAAACCAGCAACTCTTCTATTTTTTCTTTGGGGGATGTTCTATCTAAAAGCCAGCCTAAGTTGACTCCTGTATCTAGTTTTGAAGCCGATTATTTAGTGTCTTATTTAACAGGGAAAAATTCACAGCCCATCTCTTATCCTAGTATTCCAACAATGGTATTTTCTGCGCCGAAATTAGCTCAAGTTGGTGTAACAGCAAAGACAGCAGAGAATAACCCCAGCAAATACGAATCGTCTACTATAGATGCTACTAAGTGGTTTAGTTACAGCAGATTAAACGAACCTATTTCTACTATAAAAGTTATTACCGATAAACAAACTGGATTACTGGTTGGTGCAGCTTGTTTAAATAACGAAGCTGATGAATTGATCAATTATTTCAGTCGAATGATCGATCAAAAAATGAGTGCTGCAGAGCTGACTAAAAAAGTATTTGCTTATCCAACCATTGCCAGTGATTTAAGCTACTTCTACTCTTGATTCCTGCCTTGTAAATCCCTGAGTCTAATTTACATTCTTACAAGAACAAGGTATAGTAGTAATGGTTTGAAATTAGCTTACCTATTAGAGGAGAGATCATATTGGAAAGAGTAGTTGGAACAGTAGTACGAGGACTTCGTGGTCCAATCATTAATAAAGGAGACGACATCGAGCAGATCGTAGTAGATACAGTCTTAAATTCGTCAACTGTTGATGGTTTTTCAATCGAAGATCGTGATATTGTAACCGTAACTGAGTCTATCGTAGCCCGTGCACAAGGAAATTACGCCACAATCGATGATATCGCCGCAGATGTTCAATCTAAATTTGCTGGAGATACGATTGGTGTTATTTTCCCTATCCTTAGCCGTAACCGTTTTGCAAATAACTTGCAAGGTATCGCCAGAGGTGCAAAAAAAATTGTTTTAATGTTGAGCTATCCATCTGATGAAGTAGGAAATCACTTAGTAAATATTGATGAGTTAGACACTAAAGGAATCAATCCTTGGACTGACATTTTAACTGAGCCTCAATTCCGCGAACACTTTGGCCAAGTCACTCATCCCTTTACCGGAGTAGACTACATTGAGTACTACAAAGGGATCGTCGAATCGGAAGGTGCAGAATGTGAAGTTATCTTCTCAAATAATCCAAAAACGATTTTATCATACACTAAAAATGTATTAACATGTGATATTCATTCACGTTTCAGAACAAAACGCATCCTAAAAGCTAATGGAGCTGAAAAAGTATATGGTCTTGACGACATCCTTTCAGAATCCATCAACGGCAGTGGCTTTAATGAAGCTTACGGTTTGCTTGGCTCAAATAAAGCAACTGAAGAAAGTGTAAAATTATTCCCTAACAACTGCCAACCTATCGTAGACGGCATCCA
The DNA here is from genome assembly GCF_057334175.1 of Desemzia sp. AGC72. Classification (NCBI taxonomy): domain Bacteria; kingdom Bacillati; phylum Bacillota; class Bacilli; order Lactobacillales; family Carnobacteriaceae; genus Desemzia; species Desemzia sp. AGC72. Next base: position 76,974 of record NZ_JBHFIG010000001.1, on the reverse strand, counting down.
AGCAAAAATCAAAGAATTGACTGGAAAAACAGTTGAAGTAATGGTTTATGGTGATGGAGCTTTCAAAGATCCTGTTGGAAAAATCTGGGAACTTGCTGATCCTGTAGTATCTCCAGGTTTTACTGAAGGTCTTAAAGGAACACCAAGTGAAGTAAAATTGAAATATTTAGCGGACAACAACTTCTCTCAACTACGCGGAGACGATTTGAAACAAGCTATTTCTGAATACATTGAAAACAAACAAGAAGACTTGGTTGGATCAATGGAAGCACAAGGAACAACTCCTCGTCGTTTGACTGACTTGATTGGTTCATTGTCTGATTTAACTTCTGGAAGTGGAGACAAAGGAACACCTATGGTCTACATCCAAGGTTACTTCGATAACTACACAGTTTAGAGAGCGGAAATTGCTTTAATACATGAAAATACTTGGTTTCAAAAGCTGCTGGAAGAAAATCTTCCAGCAGCTTTTTGTTCTTTAAAATATAAGGTAATTTTGGTGTTGCTAGGACAAAATGGGTGATCGAAAACTGGTTATTAATCAAGTAACCTCGAGTTTAGGGGCCATTTGATTAATAAATGGGTACTATTGATCAAATGGAAGCTCTCTGTATGCTCACTTGACTGATAGCTCAGTCCTATTAGTCAAGTGACTATCTACTGCATGCTCACTTGACTAATAGAACCCCCGCTCTTCTATCATCCATCAACTATCGAAAAACAGCCTCTCGATTCTTTATTCTTTTGGCTCTAGATCTTCGATAGAGTCAATGTCCATATACTCCGGTACTACAAAACCATTTTGAGTTCCAGTCAAGTTAGGTCCTAAATCTACTATATCTTCTTCGTATTTTTCATAAAAAGAGTTGTGGGTAGTAGGCAGCCAAGGAGAAATAGAAGCATCTGCTTTTCCGTTTGCTACTGCTTCAAATAGAATTGCAGGATCAACATCAGAGACAGTCACATCATAGCCTTGTTGCTCTAAAACAGTGGCTAAAACTTGGCTTGAAGCTCTTTCCGAATCCCACGGTGTAGAGACCAAGTCGATTTCTTCTCCATCAACTTTCTCTGTCCCTCCCAGCCAACTATTGATTTTTTCCGGGTTGGCTTCGATCCAATCCGCTGAAGCTTCTTCAATGGAACTTGTTTGGGCTTCAAAAGTGATTTTTTCCATATCTTCAACCTCCCATTCAAAGGCATCCAAGATCTTATAAGCATTTGGCATTTCCTCTTCAAATCCTATTCGGGCAATGGTGTGGATACTTTCTACTTCTCCCAACGTTCCTTTAGGATCCTCAATAAATTTCAAATCATACTGGGTAAATTTGTAGTGAGGAGCCCAGCCTGTAACAATAATAGGTTCTTCATTTTCTATCGCTTGTCCAAGCAGCGTCAGCATACCTGCAGTAGAGCTTTCTTCCAGTTCCCACCCCTCTAGATTATCGTATTCTTCTAATGTCTTTTCTGATAAACCTGTCAATCCCGCTCCGGGTTCGATACCTATAATCTTGTGCTCTACTTGTTCACTGATGCTGTTATTCGCACTTGCAGCATCTTCTTGTGTACTGCCACATCCCGCTGCAAGCAGCACCGTTGTCAATCCCATCGTTATCCCTATATTTCTTACTTTCATTTCTTTTCCTCCATGATATTAAAAGCATTCCACTTTTTTATTTCGGCTAATGTTTCGTCCTTGATCAGCGCATGTTCAAATGCACCAATCAAGAGATAGTTAGTCTTTTCGCTCCACTTTGTTTTTTTGATTACCGATAACCATATGTACAAATAAGCAGTTGTTTCTATTAGGAATCCATTAATACTGAGAAGTATACCCTTGTTTTTATTCACTTATATGCAATTTGATCTTGAGGCCTCCTCTCTTGAGAGCAGGTCACCGATTTAGAATAGCCACTATCCACCGTAACATTAATAGTGTATCGTTTCAAATTTGATGAATAAAAACACAGAAATAGACAGCGCCGCTTCATTCAGCAAACACTGTCTCTATTTTGGTTATTCTCTTATAAAATCAATCATCCACTCATTTACTTGTTCGGCTTTTTCATGTTGAATCCAATGCGTCGCTTCTCCTATCAATCTTCCTCGACCATTATCGCAGTACTCTAAACTTTTGCTCGCTAATTCTTGACCTAAAAACTGATCTTTAGCTCCCCAAATCACAAAAGTCGGTACTTTCACTCTTGCAGGAACCTTTTGTCTGGAAGGGTAACGAACTAAAGCGCGATACCAATTGATCATCGAACGCATTGCTCTGGGCTGCGACCAAGCAGAGCGGTAACGTTGTAAATCTTCTTCACTGAACGTCCCTTTTTGACTAGTTGCTTTCAACGCCTTTATTGCCGGTTCCCAATCAGACACACTAAAGAGTCGTTCAGGAACTCCTCGTAATTGAAAGAAACCGATATAAGAGCTTTTCAAAATTTGCAGCGGATGCTGCAGTATTTGCTTAGCCATAGCTTGTTCATGAGGTGCATTCAAAATGATCAATTTGTGCAATAGGTCAGGATACTCTCTTGCTACTCTCCAAGCAACGATGCCTCCCCAGTCGTGTCCAACCAAATAGACTTTTTCTTTTCCGGAAGCTTTGATTAATCCTGCAATATCGGCTGCTAGATCTTTCATTTGATAGTCACGGATCTTTTTAGGTTTGTCGCTGAGATTGTACCCTCTCTGGTCAGGGACCCAAACTCGGTAGCCTTGACTCGCTAAAGCGGAAATTTGTTTTTCCCACCCGTACCAAAATTCAGGAAAACCATGCAGTAAAAGAACCACTTCTCCTTCTTTCGGTCCTGCTTGAACTACATGCAGCTTGATGCCGTTTGTTTCAATAAACGTATGTTCAATAGTTTCCATTTTGCTTACAACCTCCTGATTGAATCTAAGTTTCAAATTGTTGGATGACTAGTTGATAATGGTGCTTACTTTCCTATATTCTAGTTCATCTTCTGTTAGTATTCGAAAGATAAGGCTTTTAAAAATATCTATAAAAAAAGAAAGCCACTTGTAGGCTTTCTTTTCCGATGGAATATTAAATATATTTTTTGATTGTTCTCACCATTAAATCCACTAACAAAAAGAATCCAATCCGCGAAATAGAATCGTCTCGTTTGGTATCCATTTCTTCTGTGTGGCAATACAGTTTCAAGTCTGCATAAGATGCCAAAATACTCGATTGAAAGGCTGTTAAGCTGATGATTTTGGCTTTTTTCATATGGACTTTGCGAGCTGTATCAATGATTTTTTTCGTGCTGCCTGACAACGAGATCAAGATCACCACATCATTTTCGGTAACCAAATTTGTAAAAGTCTCCGATAAATTATAATCTTTAATGAAAAAACAGTGCAGACCTAATGAAAAGAGCAAGTGTTCCAGATAATACCCCACTGGCTTACTAGTTCCCCGAGCCATAATGAAAATATTCTTTGCTTGAATGATTTCTTCAGCACAGCGATCAAGATCTTCTTCTGAAACGAGAGAAAGAGTTTTATCGATGCTGCTGGTCACTGTTTCTTTTGCAGATAATTTGCTGTTGTTTACTATAACAGCTTTTTCCCGCAATTGCTGATTGATATGATACTTGAGTTCTTTGAATCCGCTGAACCCCATTTTTTGCGCAAGATTGATAATCACGGTTTTAGATACAAAAGAAAGTTCAGCAAGTTGGTTGATATTCACGTACGGAATCTCTTCCAAATGATTCATCATGTATGATAGAGCTTTTCTTTCGCTTTCAGTCAAATCATCGTAGCTGTCTATAAAATCAAGCATGGCACTCATCCTTTTAGCAGTATACCTTCAGTATATCACACTCTTTAAATCATGGAATTTGGATTTAACCACTGCTTCAATTCTTCTTTAGACGCATATTCTAGAGACAATGCTGCTTCTTCTAGTGTCGTATTTTCTTTTAGAGCTTTATGAGCGATTTCAGCTGATTTTTCATACCCGATGTGAGGCGTTAAAGCTGTAACGAGCATCAACGAACGATGAACCAATTCATCCATACGATTGGTATTTACGGCCAATCCTGCCAGACATTTTTCTCTGAATGAACGCATCCCGTCCGTTAACAAACCGACCGTCTGCAAGAAATTATGAATAATGACCGGTTTATACACATTCAATTCAAAGTTTCCTTGGCTGGCAGCCACTTGAATCGTAGTATCGTTCCCCATAACCTGAGCGGCGATCATCGTTAGAGCTTCCGCTTGAGTAGGATTAACTTTTCCCGGCATGATTGAACTCCCCGGTTCATTAACCGGCAGAGACAGCTCTCCTAATCCGCTGCGGGGTCCACTCGCCAGCCAACGGATGTCATTGGCTATTTTCATCAAATCGCTGGCTAATGCTCGTAAAGAACCATGAACAAATGATAATGGCTGATGGCTAGTCAAAGCAAAGAACTTGTTCTCATCACTGACAAATGAAATCCCTAAAGCTTTCTCCAGCTCACGAGACACTTTGACACCGAAATCACTGGATGCATTTACTCCAGTCCCGACAGCCGTCCCTCCAATTGCCAGCTTCAATAAAGTACTGCTGCTCATTTCTATGGCTTTTAAGCTATTTTCAATCATGCTTTTCCATCCACTCAGTTCTTGAGCAAATGTAAGAGGTGTGGCATCTTGCAAATGGGTTCTGCCTATCTTGATGACTCCTTCATATCGTTCCATCAATCTTGAAATGACTTCTAACCACTGTTTCATTTCCGGTATCAGCTGATCTTGGATTTCTTTATAAGCTGCAATATGCATAGCCGTTGGAAATACATCGTTCGAGCTTTGTGACAGGTTCACATCATCATTAGGATGTACAGGAGTCGTTTTAGAAGCTAAATGGGCCAGTACCTCATTTACATTCATATTGGTTTGCGTCCCGCTCCCGGTTTGCCATAAGCACAACGGAAATTGCGATTCATACTCGTTCAAATTATCCAATACCAGCGCACAAGCTTCTTGGATGCTGGTCCCTTTATCTGAAGAAAGCTTACCCTCTTCTTTATTTACAATAGCACAGGCTTTTTTCACTTGAACCACGGCTTCGATCAACTTTAGCGGCATCTTTTCTGTTCCGATTTGAAAATTTTCTATACTTCGTTGGGTTTGAGCACCCCATAAAGCATCTTGGGGAACGGCTATTTCTCCAAGAGAGTCCTTTTCGATTCTATCCACTCTTATTCCTCCTAGATAGTCGCTACTCCGGTGTTTCGAGCAGCTTGGGCGACATATTCAGCCACTTGTTCCGCGACTTTTTTATTTAAAGCGTCCGGTATAATATAGTCTTCCGATAATTCTTCTTCAGGAATCATGTCTGCGATTGCTTTTGCTGCAGCGACTTTCATTTCATTATTGATCGTCGTTGCACGTACTTCCAGTGCCCCTTTAAAAATACCTGGGAAAGCCAGTACATTGTTGATTTGGTTTGGAAAATCTGAGCGGCCTGTTCCCATAATACGTGTGCCGGCTGCTTTAGCCTCATCATACATGATCTCAGGTATTGGGTTGGCCATCGCAAATACAATCGCATCATTTGCCATAGACTGAATCATTTCACGCGTAACGATTCCTCCAACAGAAACTCCGATAAAGATATCTGCACCTTTCATAGCGTCACTCAGGTCTCCGTTTACTTGTTGAGGATTAGAGCGTTGTGCCAATCGTTTTTTATGTTCATCCATTGGTCCTGGTCTGTTTTCTGCTAAGATACCATGTTCGTCGCAGATGACAGCTTCTTTTATCCCCATATCCATCAGCATCGTTATGATGGCTGTACCAGCTGCTCCAGGTCCGTTCAACACAACTTTTATCTCACTTAACTCTTTCTTGATGAAACGCAAACTATTCATGATTCCAGAAACTACCACGATAGCTGTTCCATGCTGGTCATCGTGAAAAACAGGAATCGGCAACAGGTCATCCAGTTGTTTTTCGATTTCAAAACATCTCGGCGAAGAAATATCTTCTAAGTTTATCCCGCCAAATGTTGGAGCTAGAAAACGTACCGTTTGAATGATTTCTTCAGAGACTTTTGTATCTAGACAAATCGGAACAGCATCTACTCCAGCGAATTCTTTAAACAAGATCGCTTTTCCTTCCATTACCGGCATTGCAGCTTCTGGTCCGATATCTCCTAATCCAAGGACAGCTGTTCCATCTGTTACAACCGCCACAAGATTCCCTTTTGACGTATAAGTATACGCTTCTCTTACGTCTTCATGGATTTTTCTGCATGGTTCCGCAACACCTGGCGTGTAAGCCAGAGCTAAATCCTCTCTTGTATTGATCGAAACTTTGCTTTCAACAGAAATTTTACCTTTTTTTTCTTTATGCAGAGCTAAACTTTTCTCATTAGTATCCATTCTTTTCTCACCTTTCTGTAAAACAGTCTCAAACGAGGAAAAGAGACCTCTCCATTATATAAATTGAGGTCTCCAGACACAATAAAATTAATTCGTATATTCTGCTGCTATTTCTTCTGCCAGTGCAGCAGCACGTGCAGCTTCTTTTTCGGCAATTTGAACAGACAATCCGATGTAATTGCGCGGATCGATCATGGCTCTTACTTCTTCTTCCGTAAATTCATTGGCTATCGTCTCATTTGCCATCAAATTGGTATAAAAGTCTTCACCTTCATCAGCTGTTTTCATCGCAATGTCGTACATCAACGAATGAGCGTTGTCTTTTCCGAGTTTGGTTGCTAGTTCCATCATCACATGCTCGCAATTGTCCAGCCCTTGGTTTCTCAATGCATTGTGCAGCATTCGTTCTCTATGTGGAACCATCGTACGAGTCAATTCTTCCGTTCTTAAAAGGACTTCTGTAGTTAGTTCTAATGCTTCTTCCAATATACCGTCAAACAGCATATAAGAGCTGCTATCACCTTCATAAGGTCTCACAGAAGAATACATTCCGACGCCTGGTAAAGAATACAGTTTTTGTGAATTGGCTACGATCCCTTTAGCTAATTTAGGATTGATTTTGTGCGGCATTGTACTGCTCCCAACCGTTCCTTTACTAAATCCTTCAGAAATCTCGCCGATTTCTTCTAGTGTTGTGCTGTAGACTTCTTCTCCTATTTTGTGGCAAATATTCGCCATCAATGCCAAATTCATCATGTATTCTATTTTATGAGTACTGATATTACGTGATGGGACTGCCATTGGATACATTCCAGTCAGTTCAGCTACCCGTTTTTGCACAGCCGGCCCCACTTCTGGCATGGAACTGAATGTTCCTACAGCTCCACCCATCATGATTTTAAAGACTCTCTTTTCTACTTCCTGCATCCGTTCATAACACTCAATGAAATCACTGATCCATGCAGAAACTTTGTATCCGTAAGTAATTGGAGTCGCATGACGACCGTGTGTACGTCCCGGCATAACAGCATCTTTGTTTTCTTCCGCTAACTTGCTTAAGTTTCCTAAAATTTCCCCTAACAGTTGCATGTATTTATCATGAACTTGTTTGACCATGTACAATTGAGAGCTTTGTTGGATATTTTGTGTTGTGATACCGTAATGGATGTATTTCCCGCTTTCTTCCGGACACGCTTTTACGAGTACTTTTAAGAACGGCACGAAACCATGACCAATTTTACGGTAGATTCGATCCATTTCTTCAAAGTCGATATTTTCGACTTTAGCAGCTGTTTTAATATCTCTAGCTGCTGACTCGGGGATAAACCCTTCTTCAGCTTGAGCTTGAGCCAGCGCACTTTCAAACAACAACCACGTTTTGTATTTTTCTTCATCGGAAAATAATGCTTTTATCCCTCTGTCATCTATTGTTTTGCTTTTTGAATCATATAATGCTCTCATTTGATAGAAAACCTCCTAAATAATTAAGCCAGCGCTTCATCTACAGCGTTTCTGACGAACTCTACTTGCGGACCATATACGATATGGATATGTTTAGCTGCTGGGAAAAAGAATCCTGTACAGCCGGATTTTTCCAACAGATTTTTGTCCACGGCATTAACGTCTTTAATATCTATCCTCAATCGTGTAATGCAATTTTCTACGTGATCGATGTTGCTTCTTCCACCTAACGCTTGCACTACGATATCAGCGATTTCACCATAACGTTTTTCTCTGATCAAGGTGTTGTCTAAGTTCTGCGATTCTTCTCGCCCCGGGGTCTTAATGTTGTATTTCAAAATAGCCCATTTGAAAATGAAATAAGTCACTACCCCTAGACCTGCGCCAATCAATACTAGGAAAATCCAATTAGTCTTTTCATAAAGCAATCCAAAAATGGTAAAGTCAAAAATCGTTCCTCGAATGTACCCTATTGCCACATTTGCTAAAGACAATAGGACAGCTCCGATTCCAACGATTACAGCATAAACTACGAATAATAATGGAGCTATAAAGACAAAAGTAAATTCAAGCGGCTCAGTAACATTTCCCAGCATAGCTGTCAAAACCATTGTAATCAGCATTGATTTGACTTCTGTTTTGTTTTCAGCTCGAGCCGTTTTGTACATTGCCAACGCGATCGCTGGGAATAAGAATAACGTCACCAACATTTGTTGTTGCGCCATAAAACGTGTCAAATCAGGCATCATAGACCAGTACTCACTGTTCGGACCTTGATTGAACAATACTTCATTCATTGCCGGTACCACACCGACAAATGTTTCTCCTCCGATCACATAAGAACCACCTGCTTCAGTAAAGCGGAACAAAGCGTTCCATACGTGGTGCAAACCAAATGGGATGAATAATCGTTCTCCAGCTGCCGTAAAGAAAGGTCCCATAACACTTAAGAAAACAACCGATAATCTCATCAATAATCCAACAAATAATTCCCAAATAAAAGGCAAGCAAGCGCCGATTGCAATCATGATCCCAATAGTAATAATGGGAACAGACTTCTTACCCGAAAAGAACGCTAAAGCTGTCGGCAATTCCAAATTATAGAAACGATCTGTTGCCCAAGCTGCTAATAAACCAGTAATGATCCCTCCAGCTGCACTAATATTCATTGTCTGGATTCCTAAAACAGTTATTTGACCGACTTGAGTCATCACTTCCGGATCCGCCATTTTACCAGTCAAAGTCAACCAGACATTCATGGTAATAATCAAAGTCAAATATCCAGAAACAGCTGCAAAAACGGAAATTCCTTTATCTTTTTTACTCATTCCGTAAGCGACTCCCATTGCAAACAATAGTGGAATATTATCAAAAATAACACTGGCGATCGTCCGAATGCTGACCAATAAAGCATTGATGTTCTCATTCCCTAAAAACGCAAACCGTTCAATCATATACGGCTGTACAAAAGCCCCGCTGATCCCTAAAATCATCCCAACAGGTGCTAACACCCCTATCGGCAGCAAAAGCGTTCGTCCAAATCGTTGAACAGATTCACTAAACTTTTTCTTTTCCCCCATCAGTTCATTCTCCTTTTGTTCATGATGAACTCATCTTAGCATGCAGTCCACTGATAAAAAAGCGCTATCATATTATTCTATCTGATGTAAGTCACAATAAATGACTTAGGTCATTGCTGGGTGTTAGGCATAGAGAAAAACCGTTACCTTTATCCAAAGAAATGACAGCTTCTTCTATTTATGGATTTGTTCCACTGCTGAGTCTTGGAACGAAACGCTGAACAGCTTCTCTCTTTAGTCCAAATAGCTCCATAGGTCCCATGGATGACTTAATGCTCCCTTTTTAATGAGCCTATTCTTTGTATGATTAGAACTTATTTTACTCAAATGGTACTATTCTTGTAAAAGGAGGGCGGACACATGCTAAAACGAAAAGAACTTTTCCATTATCTGAAAACGACCTATGGTACAGAACCAGAATATTTATGGAAAAAATTTCCGAATTACGCTGTTTTCAAACACTCATCAAATAGGAAATGGTATGCCCTCGTGATGAATATTTTGCCAGAAAAAGCAGGCCTGGAAGGCGAAGAAGAGATCGATGTGTTGGAACTCAAAAGTCCTCCTGAATTGAACGGCAGTCTAAAAGAAAGAAAAGAAATCAGTGATGCCTATCATATGAATAAGGAACATTGGATATCTGTCACCTTAAAAGATGTTAAGGAAGTCTCTGACATTGAAAATCTAATCAAAACAAGTTTTGATTTAACCAACCATTAATTTTATTAGTGGGCAAACAAAAAAACTTCTCGGTTAAGAGAAGTTTTTTTGTTCGATCAACCTTTAACAGATGCACTCGACACTGCGTCGACTGTTTCTTTCGTTTCTTCTTTTTCGCTCATAGAAGCTCCTGAAGTGGCATCGACGTCTTCTGTTTTATGGTCTTTAGCAGAAGCACCAGAAACCGCATCTACATCGCCGACCAACGCTTGTCCAGTTTGTTTCAAATACCAATCGATGATTGGTTTGAAGTCTAAAATGAATTCGTTGATTCCTGCAAAATTGCCTTCTTTATCGTGCATAGCTTGATAATTGTGCACGACATATTTGTCAGGACCATGAGTAGGTACGTTGACACGGAATGCATCCATGGCGCCAGAACGTAACTGCTGGATCACGTAACCTACGTTTTTATGCACTTTTTCTGGATGACATTTAGCCAATGGGTTCCCTACTTGTCCTGGCACTCGTGCAGCCAGCATGTCTTCTGCAGGTTTTGTTTGGTTGTAATACAAGAATTGATTATTATTATCTGCAAAAGTTAGTTCCATCGGCATTGAAGCTAAGAAATAATTCAATTGATCGACAGTCAATAATCCACGATCCAATTTGACATACGTATTTCCTTCAACTGCACCAACTTTTTCAGCAGCTTGTTCCAACCAATCATCAGCATACATATCGACGCCTTCAATAGTCGTGTCTATTTTACCGGTTGCGTAAAGATCTTCCGGTTCAAGTTCGATTTTTTTAGGTCCTTCTATAACAGCGACCACTTTGATGAACTGAATAAATTTTTCTAAACAGCTACCTAAAAATTGAACAGTCCCTGGATCTTTTAAGTTTTCATTTTCATCAAACGCTTCTTTTACTTTACCCAATAAAAATTCATTCCCCGGTAATACCATAGCGTTTACCCCTGGTGCATCTAAAATTTGGCGCAAATGCAGCTGCGCGCGAGAAGATCCTTGATCATAATAAGAAGCTCCCACGATCATGACAGGTTTATTTTCTAAAGGATGAATCTTAAATGACAGCCACTCCAAAACACTTTTCAATGCAGCTGGAATCGTTCGGTTATGTTCAGGTGTAGCTATGATTACGCCATCCGCATTTAAAATCTGTCTGTTTATTTTTTGAATGACCGGGCTGTTTGTCTGGTCGTCGCTTTGATTGAACATAGGAACATCTTTGATTTCAATGATCTCCAAATCGAATAAAGGACTGAATTTTTTTTGAATAAACTTTAGTAACGTACGATTATATGATACTTCTGCGTTAGAGCCTACAATACCGACTAATTTCATTTTTATTAACCCCTTTTAGATAGTTTCCCAAGAAAAGTTTTCTGCTTCTTTTTTATTTTGTTCATGTGCATGAGTCAATTGATTGGTGATGGTCACAAAAGTTAAGAAATCTTCAAACAGTCTGTCTAATTTTTCTGTTTGTTGCAAATCATTCAAATTGTTTTCTTCGTCAAAGGCTTGTAACGAATGACTTAATAGAAACTCAGAACTCGGCATGATACGTGCTTTCAACTCCGGCGCATCAAGGATTTGACGCAAGTGCAGTTGAGCCCTAGAAGATCCTAAAGTCCCGTAAGAGGCTCCTGTAATCATTACGGACTTATCAACAAAAGGAAAGATCCCATAAGAAAGCCAGCTCAGTGCATTCATCAATGAAGCTGTAACAGCGTGATCGTATTCCGGCGTACTGATAATCACACCATCAGCGTCATCAATCTTATCCGCCATCGCTTGCACGATTTCAGGAATATCTTTGTTTTCAGGCTTGTTGAATACCGGCATATCTTTGATTTCTACAATCTCGATTTCTGCTTTTGAAGAAAAATGATTTTTCATGAATTGCAGCAGTTGGCGGTTTGTAGAGTAATCTGAATTGGTTCCTACGATTCCAATAAATTTTTTCATTTTTTTACTTCCTTTCAGTTCTGTTATTTTTACTTTTATCTTTTAAATCCTTTTGTATACACTAATTTCTCGTCTTTCGTAATGACTAAACCTTCTATTCCGTCCAAATGATTTAAGTCTTCCACAATTTCATCGGTGAGTTTTCCATACAAGCGAGTCGTCCATATCTCACCGTCTACTGATCGTTCAGACCGGATAGTCAAACTGGCCACATCTGTCTCGATGGGATAGCCCGTTTGAGGACTTAAAATATGATGATACGTTTGCCCTTGGCTTACTAAACTTCTTTCGTAGATTCCTGAGGTGACGATCGACTGATTTTTAATTTTTACGGTCGTCAAGTATTCATTACGAGGCAAGTTTGGGTTTTGGATTCCAATATTCCAATACTCTTTTCCAGACTGCTGGAAAGGATTTAACCCTACAATGTTTCCGCCTAAATTGATCAGTCCGGACGTGACGCCTTCGCTTTTCAAATACTGAATGATTCGGTCTGCTATGTATCCTTTTGCTAAAGCGCCCAAATCAATTCGCATGTCTTTTTCAGTCAAATAAACAGACCGTTCTTCATTATTCAAGATGATATTTTGAGGATTTGTTTTCTTCAATAATTCATCAATAACTGCTTTTGAAGGGACTTTAGCGTCATGGAATCCGATACGCCACGTTTGGACTAAAGGTCCAATAGCAATATTCAAATAACTTCCAGAAGCACAACTATGCATCTTTCCTATCTGGATCAACTCATACAAATCTGGATGAACCACAACGCTGCAAATGCCCGCACATTTATTAACTGCCATCAATTCGGAACTGGGATTATTTGCACTGAATCGTTTTTCGTATTTCTTTAATCGAGCTACCGTCTCTTTTAAAATAGGAGCCGGGTGATCATGTTCGATCCGTACATCAATAATCGTTCCCATCAGTCGGACAGTTTCTGTTCTCTCTACCACCTTTACTCAGCTCCTTTAGTCGATAATACGATTTGTTCCAAATCAGCCAGTTCTTTTAATGCAATCGTGTTTCGGTTGATTTTAGAATAAGCTCTGGCATCATAAATCAATTCTAAAATGACTTCTTTCGGTTTATTTTGAACAATAGCATTCTTCGCTAATTGAGTAGCTGCTCTTGCCAAATAGTACGTCACGTGATTATCTGAGCAAATAGAAACAGCATAGTTCAATAAAGCATTACTGATTTCTATTTCCTGGATTCCTGAATAGAAAACACCGCATTGAAAGACGATATTTAATACTCTCCAAGTATCCTCAATTTCTGTTGTTGGATAGGTATATATTTTCTCCAACACTTTATTGAAGTAAAATTCTGCTTTTTCCTGGTCTTTCTCACGATAGTAAACCATTCCGCTTCCTGTATACGCTAATAAGTGAAAAATTGTCTCTTCACTTGACTCATCAGCGAGGAGAATTTGATCGAAACCAAAAAGAATATCGGTTACAGAATACCCTTGAAAAATCCTGATAAAGCCCTTCAAATAATGGTATCGCATAGCTAAGTTTGGTTCTTCAATATCTTTGACAGAAATCGCAGCAACCAGTTCTTCAGCTTGTTCATACTCGCTGGTAATCAAAAAAAATTCAGCCTTATTCATTTTTTCAATAGTTTCTGTATATTTGACTCCCACTCTCGGGAACAAGTCACTCAAAGTTAAATTGAGCCGATTACACAGTTGGATCAAGATTTTTAAGTTTGGTACTTTACCGTTATTTTCAAAACGGCTTAATGTTGCTTGAGTGCAAATACCATCTGCTAATTCCATTTGAGAAAGTCCCATTGATTTACGAGTCTCAATAAACTGTTTCGTATTCACGGCTTATCCCTCCGAGTAACCTAAATTCCTTATTTGTGATTTTAATCACATTAAATCACAAACAAATTATACTCTTTAAGAATTTTTACGTCAACAAAATATATAAAAAAATATATAATCAAGCTTTCAAAAATTATCATATTGTGAATTTATGCATAAAAAAGAGCGAGAAAGTGTGTACAACCCTTTTTCTATAAACAAAGAGTATCATTCAGGTTATCTCTAATAATTCGTTTTTAATATGTGAACTACTTATGACATATCTCCCTTATTGACGGCAGGTTCAACAGACTAGCTTGCTTTTGTCCTAATATAAAGTACAGTTATGAGTAGAAGATAATATTAGTGTTAAAGGAGTGGCGATTTGCGCATAAATAAATACATCAGTGAAGCAGGAAAAGCCTCTAGAAGAGGAGCAGATAAATTAATTGCTGAAGGAAGAGTTCTGATCAATGGTAAAAAGGCTACAATAGGCAGCCAAGTCGATCCAGGGGACCAAGTATTGGTCGATGGTCAACACATCTTTGTAGCAAGGAACAACGTCTATATTGCTTTAAACAAACCCATTGGGATTACAAGCACGACTGAAAAAGGAGTTAAAGGGAATATTGTCGATTTAGTCAATCATCCTTTTCGAGTCTTTCATATCGGGCGTTTAGACAAAGAATCTGAAGGTCTGATTCTGCTGACAAATGATGGGGATATCGTGAACGAAATACTGCGTCCTGATCATCACCATGAAAAAGAATACGTTGTTTCAGTAGACCGTCCTATTTCTCCTGAATTTTTAGAGAACATGTCAAAAGGTGTTAATATATTGGGGACCAAAACTCTTCCATGTGAAGTTGAACAATTGTCTAAATTTGATTTCAAAATTATTCTGACACAAGGATTGAACCGCCAAATTCGTCGTATGTGTGAAGCTTTGGGATACAATGTTTATCGCCTGCAACGTTTGCGGATCATGAATATTCATTTAGGTAACTTGCCTGTTGGACAATGGCGCTATTTGTCTAAAAAAGAAAAATCTCAATTATTCGCCGAGTTGAATTACGAACCGCGAGAGTGGTAAGTCTCAGGAGGGATTCGAACCCCCATAGTAAAAAACCTCACGATCTTCAGTGCATGTTTCTCTGCGCACTGAAAATCATGAGGTTTTTCGTCTTTATTTGTTTACGTCAAGTATAAAACGATTTTAGATAAAATCGTCTATTCTACTTTCAAACATATGGTGCATAAGCTTCATTGATCATTGCAGAAATTTTTTCTTTTGCCTCTAAGGTCGTAAAAGCACCTGCCAAGCCATTTAAGTTCAATGTTTTCATCATTGCATAATCGATTCCCAGATGTTTCGCCAAAAGCCAATACTCTGTAGTAAGTGTTGTATCAGAAACTGTTCGATTGTCAGTATTGATACAACATTTGATTCCTTTTTCCATAAAATCCAGTAAAGGATAATCTTCCCAATTTTCGACCGCATTCGTTTGAATATTGCTGGTCGGACACATCTCGATGACAGTGCCTTTTTCGATGCAAAGCTTTTGGGCTGCCTCGTCCATTTGAGCAGCGATTCCATGCCCGATACGTTCTGCGCCTAGATAAATCGCTTGAACCACGTTATGCGCACAGCCGCATTCGCCAGCATGAAGTGTCAGTTGAAGTCCGCTGTCTTGTGCAAAAGCTGTTAACGGTTCAATATGGTCATTTGCCATATCAGGTTCTGGACCGGCCATATCGAAACCAACCAACAGCTGTTCTTGTGTACTGATAGCTTCGGACAACATTTTCAAATTGTCTTCATTGGAATGCGGACGCATGCCGCAGATCAATAAATTCACCATGATATCATACTTTTCCATAGCCTTACGAATCCCTTTGCTGACGGCCGCAATAATTTCAGATACTCTCATACCAGCATCTGTATGTAACAAAGGAGCAAAACGCAGCTCCAAATAGCGGACATTTTCTAAAGCCGCCGTTTCAGCGATAGCATAAGCTGATTCTTCCAGTTGCTCACTGGTTTGCAAGAGCTGAAGCAGAATATCAAAACCTTTTAAGTAATCTACTAAATCCATACATTTTTCCGGCGCTGCTATTTGATCCAATAAACTCATATCAAAATCTTGCTTTTCTGCCAGTTTTATCAAGGTTGCCATAGGAACAGAACCGTCTAAATGACAATGCAATTCTACTTTAGGTAATTGATGAATAATCTCTTTCTGCACATGAACAAATCCCTTCTCAAATGATACGCTGTTGTATTTGGTATACCTGTTTTTTAATTATCAATTCAACGAGAGTCATCCCGTCGAACTCCTAAAAAAGAACTTAATAAACTCAAATATAACAAATATTATCTCTTATAACAACTCTCTCTAGAGTAGTTTTAAACTTAAACGAATACTTTTAAAAAACATCTCGTGATTTACGCAATGTTGTAAATTCTTCTAGCGTCTCTGCTTTGAGAAACAGATTGATCTTTTTCTCTCTTTTGATAGTTGATGGCAAAGTAGGTACATCTTCTGCACGCAATTCTTGAACTTGGTTCAAAGCTTCAGCAATTTCGTCATTAGACGGCTCCATAGAATGTGCAAACCGCAAATTGGTCTGTGTGTATTCATGTGCTGCATATACCTTTACTTCATCCTCTAAACGGTTAAATTTTTGCAAAGCTTCATATTGCGCTTGGTAGTCTCCTGTAAAGACCCGACCGCAGCCTGCTGAAAATAAAGCATCCCCACAAAAGAGAAGATTTCCCATCAAGAAGCTGATATGTTCAAGAGTATGCCCAGCGGTTTTAAAGACTTGAACATCCTGCCCCATCAATTCAAAAGTATCTCCTTCTTGAAGAATATGGTCAGCTAACGGTTTCGTTTCTTCTGGTCCATATACAACGACGTTCGGATAGTGAGCCAAGATTTCTTTCACACCGCCAGTATGATCATCGTGGTTATGAGTCAAAAGAATGGTAGTTAGATCTAGTTGTTGTTTCTTCAAGTAATCAATTACATCTTTTGCTTCTCCTGGATCGACCACCACTGCGTCCTTTCCTTCTTCAATGATCCAAATATAATTATCCGAAAGAGCTTTAATTGGTTTAATATTCATTGTGATTCCTCCTTAAGTTAACTTTCATTGTAAACAAATAGTTCGTTGCCAAGCAACTGAATAATTCTGTTTAGATCTTTTGCTGCTATCACCATCGTCTGATCTGGCCTGGCAGGAGCAAATACGAGCTTTTCTTGCTGGAACAACTCTTCATCTACTATAAAAGAAACCATATCTTCATATCCTAATGGTGTGACCGCTCCTGGTTTTTGTCCAGTGACAGCTTCCATTTCATCCGGCTGGACGATTTTAAGTTTTTCGCCGACAACTTGATTTAATTGTTTAAAATCCACATTTTTTGTCGTAAAAGTAACAAAAGAATAATAACGTCCGGATTTACCTTTCAAAAAGAGAGCTTTAGTTTCTGTTCCAGTAAATCCTTTTTCTTCTTTCATCCTCACAGCAGCCTCATTTGTATAAATTGGCTCATGATTATACAATTCAAAATAAATAGCATGCGTTCTCAAAAAAACTTCTAGATTGACGATCACATGGTATCCTCCTTTATGAATTACTTTTCTGTTCCAAAATGTATTTCTGAATGAAAATTTCATCAATAAGTTATTATTGATGTCCCTTTTCTGATATTATACTCTTATGACGGTTAATTGGGGGAATAGAATCATGTTGATATTTAAACAAAATATCCGAGGAAATGTAGCCTTGGGCGTTAATCCGCTTGGATGCAAACAAGACGTATTAAATCAAATCGACTATGTAAAAAGCAACGGTACTTACGAAGGGCCTAAAAAAGTATTGATCATTGGCGCATCATCAAGCTACGGTCTAGCTACTCGAATCAACTTGGCTTTCGGAGCAGGTGCAGATACTATCGGGGTTTCATTTGAAAAAGGACCAAAGAATGAAAGAAATCTCGGAACAGCTGGATGGTACAATAACATTGCCTTTAGAGAAGAAGCTGAAAAAGAAGGTCTGATTGCTAAAAACTTTGTTCAAGACGCTTTCAGCCATGAGACTAAACAAGAAATCATTGAGTATATCAAAAACGAATTCGGCGGCAAAATAGATTTGGTTGTCTACAGTCTGGCAAGCGGCGTACGAAAAGATCCTGAAACTGGCGAATTGTACAAATCGTCGATCAAAGCAATTGGCGAACCGGTTGTCGGTCCGCATATCAATATGCAAAATGAATCTTTTTACACTGAAACTCTGGAACCAGCAGACGAGCAGGAAATTGCTGATACAGTCAAAGTAATGGGTGGTGAAGACTGGCAGTTATGGATGGAAGCACTAAAAGAAGCCGGCGTGTTGACGGATGGCGTTTTAACAACCAACTATTCTTACTTAGGAACTGAATTGAACCATGATTATTATGGCGGCGGTACTTTGGGCCGTGCAAAAGCAGATTGTGATGAAAAAGCAGAAAACATCAATCAATTATTAGCCGATATCAATGGGAAAGCTCAAATTGTTGTGGCGACTGCTGTTACAACTAAAGCAAGTTCAGTTATTCCTTTCTTCCCCGTTTATTGTATCGGTCTTTACAAAGTGATGGAAGAAAAAGGCACTCACGAAACGCCGATTATGCACATAGACCGCATTTATCGTGAGATGATCTATGGAGACAAAACTGAATACGACGAAGTTGGCCGACTAAGACCTGACAGCTGGGAACTAGACAGCGACACACAAGCCAAAACAAAAGAATTGATTGAACAGTTGAACGCAGAAAACTTCAATTCTGACATGACGGCTTATGATACATTCTTTAAAGAATTCTCAAATTTGAGCGGCTTCATGGTAGATAACTATGTTGAACAAGAAGTCACTTTGGATGAATTGAAAGCCTTAAAATATTAATCTAGTTGCATTGCACAAAAATAAGAGAGTGAAGCAAACCGTTTAGGCTTTCGTAGAGTTCATCTTTCCGATTTAGTTGGTGCTTTTTACCAACTAAATCAGAAAATGAAATCATAGGAAGTCTGGTTTGCGGAACTCGTCTAATAAGAGAGTGAAGCAAACCGTTTAGGCTTTCGTAGAGTTCATCTTTCTGATTTAGCTGGTGCTTTTTACCAACTAAATCAGAAAATGAAATCATAGGAAGTCTGGTTTGCGGAACTCGTCTAATAATAGAGTGTAGCAAACCGTTCAGGCTTTCGTAGAGTTCATCTTTCTGATTTAGCTGGTGCTTTTTACCAACTAAATCAGAAAATGAAATCATAGGAAGTCTGGTTTGCAGAACTCGTCTAGCATGAGATTGGAAAAAAAGGCATTTAGCCCCGAATCACTTCACGAATAATGCTCGGATGGTCTACGAGACCATCCGAGCATTATTCGTGAAGTGGACGTCGGGACTGCCTTTTTGAGCACGTTTACGAAACCAATATCCGTAAAAATGAAGGAGTTGGGAGTTATTTCCCAACCCCTTTTTTTGATGCATTTTTCAGTATCACTTCCCATTTGGTTGAACCAATTTCACCAATTCCCAAGCATCGAGTGCGGCTTTTTTCAAAACAAACTGACAAGATATGTCATCTTGTCCCAATGGTATCGGAAACTGGTAGGTTTTGTTCTTGAACAGCAGTATAACCGTTTCATCCACCACTAAAAAAGTTACCGTACTCTTATCGTTTTTGGCCAAAGGAAAAGAAAGCTGTAGCTGGAGTTTTGGAATGGTGATCTTTGTAGGCTCCAATTGAATTTCAAGTTTCTCCTCCCCCAACTGCAAGCAGCAAGTTACTCTACTCTCCTCATTCGGCAAAGTATACGTTAGACTGTACTGGTAGTCCTTTTTGAGTTTCGTTGTTAGAGTGACAGGTTTTTTTCGAAAAGATGCCAGCTGATTGAGAGAGTTGATAAGGACCGGCACATCAGAAGCAAAAAAGTTTCCGATCAAACGCATCTGCCCGTCAAAAAGATCAATCATTTCTGTTACTGCGAAATAATGGAATACCGTCGTTGTATATCCCGAACAAATCCCTACACGAGCCGGCTGTTCATCAAGAAGCACTCGACCGATATAAGCGCCGTTCAAGTACAGCTCGTAATCAGCAAATCTCCGGACAACTTCAAGGTGTTGATTCACCGTTGCATCAAAATCCTTTAACGGAAAAGTGGCCAGAATAGAATGGATACCATTCTTCACCTGTTCTACTGCCAAGACCGATGTCCCATTCCTCAAATAGACACTTGTGTAGTGATCCTCACTTCGGTAGGCAATCACAGCACCGTCTTTGCTGCCAAGATTAGCTGGCTTTGCCGTAAGGTCCAGCTCAAGATGATAGTATTGGTACTCCTTCTCATAGAGCGCGATGAAAGGCGTTTTTGCGGTGAGCCAACCTTCATCTAAAATGGTATGTTCTCCGGATTCGACTACTAACTTTGTTTCTCCCTCAAAAAATTCTTGCAAATCAGGCAGTCCAGGTGCTGGCTGTTCGTTGGCAGAAGGAGCATAAGTCATCAAAGCGTCACCATCAAAGAACAAACGGTCCATTCGCAGCGTCCGATGATCCTCTTCGGGAGACCACGTTCCTCCTGTCTCTTGCCCGTGGTAAAAGAGCCAGAAGTCTACGTTGTTCGGCGCCTTTATCAATGCAGTATGACCAGTTCCTTCCACGTGCTGGCTGGCTTTCACCAACGGATAGTAAGTATAATTGTTGGGATACTTCTCCCACTTCAGTTGATGGATAGGCCCATCCTTATCTGCCAGAGCGTAGCCGATGTAATAATTTTCGCTCGCATAGATATTAGCTGAATAAATCAGATAGGCTTTCTCATGGTGCTCTGCGTAAGTGGCCCCCTCTACGATCGACCAATCTTGGGCTTCTTCTACACTGACCCAGTCCAACATCTCTTCTTCCAAGGTAGGCAAGACTACCGCTTGAGCTTCTCCTTCCACCTCATCAAAACTCGGCAGCCGATCCACAAGGATGCTGCTGCCGGTATTTTCAAGTGCACTGTCCGTCACGTCAAGGGTACTGTAGAAGAGATAGTAGTTAGAGACCTTATCTTTCACGACATCCGCATCGACGGAGAACTTTCTGAACAGCGTTTTTTCATAACGAAAAGGGCCTTCCGGTTTGCTTCCTACCGCCATACGCAGCCACTCGTTTTGCGTTTCCGGAGCTTCAACTGGTGTGTTGGAATAATACAGATAAAACTTCCCTCCATCAAAAACAACGCAAGGGGCCCAGTAATTCTTACGCCCTTCTTCTTGAACAGCGTACCCTAATTGATCCCATTGAACCAAATCGCGCGAGACACTCACTTTGATGCCATGGTAGTCAGTGGCATAACAATAGTAACGCCCCTGAAATTTCAATACGTAGGGATCTGGGTTTGTGTGTACCTTTCCTTCACCATCTCGCAGAGGATTTTGGTAAAAACGGGTACCGTATAAAGGTAATGATTCAACCATTGTGACACATCCTTTTTTATAGGGTATTCATGTTTTCGCAGGTACCAACGACTCAATCAGCCAGGACTAACTAATGGGCGAGACCCTAGTTCCTTTGCAACTGTCTTTAAAGACTGACTAATAATATGATGCATGTCATAGTATTTATACGTTGCTAATCTTCCGCCGAAAATCACATTTTCTTCTTGGTCCGCCAGCTGTTTATATTTCTTGTATAAAGCGGAATTTTTTTCATCGTTTACAGGATAGTAAGGTTCATCCTCTTTTCCCCATTCTTTCGGGTACTCTTTCGTAATGACCGTTTTTTCTTGGGTGCCAAATTCGAAATGTTTGTGCTCAATGATTCTCGTATAAGGAGTCTCGCTGTCTGTATAATTCACGACTGCATTCCCTTGGTAATTTGGTAAATCTAATATTTCATGTTCAAATTTCAAGCTTCTATACTCCAAACTGCCAAATCGATAATCGTAGTATTCATCGATCATACCTGTAAAAATGATCTTATCCGCAAGATTATCCAATCTTTCTTTTTCTTTAAAGTAATCCGTCTCTAACTCTGTATCAATCCCCTCTAACATCTTATCAATGATCACATTGTATCCACCTATAGGGATGCCTTGGTAAGAATCGTTGAAATAATTATTATCGTACGTAAATCTCACTGGGAGTCGATTAATAATAAACGCCGGCAGTTCTGTTGCTTTTCTTCCCCATTGTTTTTCCGTGTATCCCTTGACTAATTTCTCGTAGATATCTGTCCCAACAAGAGAAATCGCCTGCTCTTCCAAATTACTCGGTTTTGTGATATTCGCTGCTTTTCTCTGTTCTTCTATTTTTGCTTTCGCTTCTTCTGGATAAATGACTCCCCATAACTTGTTGAAGGTATTCATGTTAAAAGGCAAGTTGTATATTTCTCCTTTATAGTTCGCAACAGGGGAATTTGTATACCGATTAAACTCTACAAACTGGTTTACGTAATCCCAGATATACTTTGAACTCGTATGGAAAATATGGGCGCCGTATTTATGCACATTGATGCCTTCAATATTTTCACAGTAAATATTCCCGCCTAAATGATTTCTTCGATCGATCACTAGACACTTTTTCCCTCTTTTTTCCGCTTCATACGCGAAAGTGGCGCCAAACAGACCAGCACCTACAATGACATAATCGTATTTTTCCATTCTGTTCTCCCCCTATTCTTTCTCTACTGCCTTTTCTTCAAGAACCTCATTTTTTTCTGCTATCTTTTCTGTGATGAGTTTGTTCATTTGCTTACAAGTATCATCCCATGAAAAGTCCTTGAGGTACGCTTCAACTTCTTCTTCCCACTGAGGACTTTTATCCAGTGTGTTTTTCACATGTTCTGCAAATTCCTTACTGGTTCTTGCGATGCTTACAAGATTGAGATCTTCGTAAGGATGCACCACATCATGAACCGCTGTCGAAACCACCTTTTTACCGGCAGCCAAATACTCAGGTGTCTTCGTCGGACTGATGTATTTGGTCGACTCATTAAGAGCAAATGGCATGATTGCTGCATCCCAGTTCGCTAAATAAGAGGGCAGTTCAGCGTATTTTTTTATTCCTAAATAATGAATGTTTTCAGCTTGAGGGAGGGTGGCAAGGTCGATTTTTAAAATAGGGCCTACAATAACAAAATTCCAGTCAGGGAGATGAGCAGACAGTTCTTTCAGTAAATCTATATCAAATCGTTCATCTACTACTCCATAAAATCCTGCTCTCGGGTGAGGGATGTCTTTTTGATCTTCGGGATCTGGGAGATCCGCTGCCGCTCTTTTAAAATGACTTTGGTCGATACTACTCGGGAAACAATGAACAAAATCATGATGTTCTTTTTTTGCTTTATAAAGGCTTTTTCCGCCTGTGAATATAAGATCTGCTTTTTTGAAAAGCTCCTTCTCCAACGAAATGAGGTTTTGAGGTGCGTACTTAAATGCTGCTAATTGATCCATGCAATCGTAGATAGTAATTTTTGGATTAAAAAAAGAGGTATATTCCATAGCCATGGGCGTGTAGTACCAAAAAATATCTTGTTCGATACTAAAGTCTTGATGTACTTGTTTGACAATTTTCTCCAATAAAGGAGCACTATCCATATCTCCAGCTTTCAGTAAAGGCACGATAACATTTACGCCTTCTTCACTGATGTAATGATGGTAATTTGCGGGCGTGTTTTCATTTGAATTGTAGTTTCCGATGTCTTCCGGCTCTTCAAAATAAAAGGTGCGGTATTCCTTCGTCATCCTTGCGATAAGGTGTTGAGGCCTTTGGTAGACGAAGTCCCATCGTAATTGTGAGAAAATCGACATATCCATAGCATAATCTCCTTTAATAAAAAATAGTTATATTTTTTTAAAAAAAGAGCCATCCGCAGATGCTCACATATAATTCCAGCTAAAGAATAAATAATAGAGTTTACGAATGACATAGATACAGTTTAGCACAGCCTAACTAGTGATGAAAAATTTTAACACTTGCAATGAGTATGTTGCGACTTTTAGAGGTAGTATTCGTGAATGTCAAGGCTAGTCACACCTTGACAGAATAACACTTTATTCATCAATCGATTGATACTCTACTTTCAGACCTTTTTGAACACCTGGACGTTTATTAATCCGCTTTGCCCACTCCAATAAATGAGTATATTCATCCAGATTCAAGAATTCATAAGAGCCTTCATACAATTTCCCTAGAGCTAAACGACCATACCAAGACCATATCGCAATATCTGCAATGGTATAAGTGTTACCAGCTATATAAGGACGCTCTGCTAAGGTTTTATCCAGCAAATCTAATTGGCGTTTTGTTTCCATCGTAAAGCGGTCGATCGGATATTTCATCGGTTCTGGAGCATAAGCGAAAAAGTGTCCGAATCCGCCTCCAACATATGGACCTGATCCGATTTGCCAAAATAACCAATTAAGGGTTTCTGTACGGCCTTGGATATCTGTCGGAATCAGTTGTCCAAATTTCTCCGCTAAGTAAAGGAGAATAGAGCCTGATTCGAAGATTTTTACACGAGGACTTCGGTTTTGGCTTTGGTCGACTAGAGCTGGAATCTTAGAGTTCGGGTTGATTTCAACGAAATCTGAGCCAAATTGGTCGCCTTCTCCAATATTGATGGTATAGATATCATAATCTGCGCCTTCTACGCCCAATTCTTTCAACTCTTCCAACATGATCGTAACTTTGATGCCATTAGGTGTTCCTAATGAATAAAGTTGGAACGGAGCATCTCCTACAGGCAATGTTTGTTCAAATCGACTGCCTGCTGTTGGACGATTTCCAGTTCTATTAGAATTCTCTTCTTCCCATTTCCATACTTTCGGTAATTCATAAGCTGTCATCTTATCACTCCTCATAAAATTTTTTCATAATCTCATCATACTACTTCTACATCGACAGACTCAAATTTTAAGTCATTCATTTATCGATTGCCTCAAAGTTTGGTGTTAACCGTAGAAAAAAACTTCGTTAAAAAGCACCTATTATGCTTTAGACAAAGTTTTCTTGTTCTTATGGTATGTTTTTTCATCTGCTGAATTTCAGTTGCAAATGTTGCTGTTAAACTAAATGACTATTTTCTGACATTTAAAACAGCTTGGTGTTTTTCTTCGATAAGTTTTTGATCAAATGACAACGGGAAATTTTCATGAGTTTTCTCGTAAACATATTGACTGTATTTCTTCACATCACTCAAATTTTCTTCATGAGCCGCATACGCAACGACCAATAATCCCTCAAAAATAGCAGTCATACACGAAATATCTTCTTTCATATATTGGACCAACTGCCAGTAACCTTTATGCAAATCAGCTAAGAAGTCATTATATTCATATAAAATACAGCCCTCATACTGCTGCATCGTATCAGTACTGTTTTTAGGTTGTTCCCCTGCAATCTCTCCGAGAACAGCATAACGACCAGATAAACCAGCTAACTTCGCTTCTAGTAAAGATTTATAATGCAGTACATGAATAGCTGTATTGGGATCGTTGATTGCTGGAGAAATCGCTCGAAGTGCAACATCTACCATTTTGATTCGTGAATAATAAGGGTCAAAAATGGCGGATGGTTCTGTGTTGTATGCCATTGTTTGGTTTATCTGACGGACCAGCCGGTTTTCGTCTTCTACTTTTTGATTCGTATAAACAACAGCTATAGGTTCGTACCGACTTATGAATGTTCCCATCCTTACTTGAGTCACACAAACTGCTTGATACTGTTCGCAAATGTCTTGTAATTTTTCAAAACGAATATAATCGATATAAGCATTCGTATCAGCTTCTATAGTATATTCGTATAAGAAATCGAGTAAACAAAGCCACCTAGAAAAATCCCCAGTGTACGCAAAGCAACTTTATTCAGCAGATAGTTTTCGACTATACGTGGACTAAAATTTGAAGAATATAGTGACGCGATTGTTAACATGGCAGAAAATGTAAAAGTCGCAACCGCAAGCAACGTTCCTACTAACGCACTCAGTACTTCTACTGCGATATCAACATTCGTCAAAACCCACTCAGGGAAATTGTCCAATAGAGGTATCGTTCTTGTGTCCAGCAAAATAACGACCATCGATAAGAATAAGGAAATCAAAATACTTTCTACGAAGACCATCCAATTTTGTCGGTCTTCTTTTCGCAAGTTCCATTTGTCACGCATACAATCCCCCTTTTCTCCTTATTTTCATGTTTTAAAAATATTACCATAGAACGGTTCAAACTTTAAATTCTATGCAGTTTTTCTTTTTTTGTTAGTAAATCCATCTTATTTGACACTGATATAATTCGCCGAACAAAATTAAAATATATTTAAAAAACCAATCAGGAGGAATCGATTTGGGTGATTTTGGTGAACTTTTATACATGGGAAGAACCGATAACAATAAAAACGGCTTTGTATTTATTCTTTTAGGAATCCTGTTTTTGATCGGTGCAAATTTTATCTATGCAAAAATGTTTTTAATGGTGATGGGAGGCTTGTTTACTCTCTTTGGGTTGTATTTGCTTCTATTTAAACAAAGCGAAGAATTCTCCATCTATGAAAATGGGATCGTGCTGAATCATAAAGGGCAGGTACTTTCTATCCCAAAAGAGCAGATCAGTCATATCGAATACCAAAAAATAAGAGTGAGAAGAAGTCTCTTGGTAAATTATTACCCAATTCTTGTACTTAGTGACCAGAAAAAAATATTGCTGAATAAAGTATTTAATTCCGCTGTTAATCAAGATTTCAAAAAGGTACTCGAGTCTTATATTTGAACGATTTTCTCATAAAAAGAAGCCTCTATCAGTTTTCGTTGCTGAAAACTGATGGAGGCTTTTTTTATGTAGTTTTATTTTTTATAATCCACAACAATATAGGTTGCAATTGAAATGGTTTTGGTGCGATATTGCGGTCTAGTTTATCTTGTCTGATTATTTTTGTTCTGCAAAGTAATCATCGGCTGTGTCTTTAAACGAATCGATGAAAAAAGATATCGCTTTTTTTCTTACTTCTGCTTTTGTATTTTGATACCACACCCATGATAATGCTCTTCAAACACCATAGAAAATAACCTGGGCGTGCCTATATGATTTATTCATGCTAGAATATAGTAAGAAACTATTGGAGGATGATATTATTATGAACCAACAACTTGTTGAAATTTGCCTGCGTGTCAGAGATCTTGAAGCTACTTTAGATTTTTATACTAATTTATTCGATTTTGAAGTTGCCAGCCGCAGAGAATTCCCTGAAAATAAATTTGATTTAGTTTATTTGAATTCTCCCGGTTCTTCTGTACAAATTGAACTAACTTACAACTACGATGCTGAGCCGTATAATGTAGGAGATGGTTTTAGTCATTTAGGCGTGACTGTCGATGACTTGGAAAAAATGCATGAAGTTTGTAAAGCTTCTGCTTACAAAACCGGTGACTTAAGAGGACTTTCAGGCGGCACACCTACCTATTTCTTTGTGACAGATCCTGATGGCTATAGAATTGAAGTAAAGCGCGCAAAATAATTTTTCGACTATTTTAAATGTAAGCATGTTGGTTATTGCCAATATGCTTACTTTTTTTTTAGTTTTTCTTGTCGTACTAGCTTCAACAAGGTTGCTGAATGCTTTTTTGTATAACTTTACAATTTTTAAAGTATACTGATTAAACAGAGATATTAAGTGCACATAAAAACATAACATAAGAACCAGCGCGTCAGTTTCAGCGGTTCATAAAGGAGATCGGTATGGTTAAAACTCATCCAATGTGGAACAAATTCCCTAGTATCCAAGCCCTTTTAATAGAATGTCTTGAATTGATTATAGAAAAAACAGCCATTGAAAATATGGAAATTGAAAAGACAGTTATTGATCTGGTAGAGAACCAAGGAAAATTACTCAGACCTGCCTATTTTTTGCTTTTTTCACGATTAGGCAGCGCCATTCCAGATACGCATAAAAAAATCATCGCTGCCGCTGCATCTACTGAGGTGCTTCATTTAGCCACTCTCATTCATGATGACATCATAGACGAGTCAAAATTGCGTCGCGGCATTGAAACAGTCCAATCAAAACATGGTAATGATGTGGCTGTTTATACAGGCGATTTATTGATTTCAATGTATTTTGATTTACTAGCGGACGCGACGGACTCTATTGAAATAATCAAATTAAATACACTCTCGATGAAACAAGTATTGTTAGGCGAAATAAATCAAATGACAAATGCTTACAATACAGATATTACTTATGAAGACTATTTAAAAAGCATCAAAGGAAAGACAGCACAACTGTTTGAATTAAGTTGTTACGAAGGTGCTTACTTTGGAGGATGCATTCCTGAAGTCATCGAACAAAGTCGGTCGATTGGTCAAAATATTGGGATCGCTTTTCAAATGTTAGATGATATTCTGGACTATACCCAAACTCCCGAAAACCTATCAAAGCCAGTTTTAAACGATGTTAAACAAGGTATTTATACCCTTCCGCTCATTTTAGGCATAGAAGCAGATGAAGCCTTTCTTCCTCTTTTAAAAAAGGGTGAAGACTTATCAAACAGTGATCTAGCTGCTTTAGTCTCTTTATTACACGAGAATGATTGCATCGAACGTGCATACGATATTGCGAAGAAATACATTGATGAAGCTTTAGCATCAATTGATGCACTTCCAAGTCATCCTGAAAAAGACCTATTGTATTCATTGACTAAATCACTACTCACAAGAGAGTTTTTAAAAGGAGATCACTATGACACTTAAACAATATATCTTGCTTGCTCAAATGGAATCCACCACTACTAGTTTTTTCCCAGCTTTTATTGGTATTTTATATGCTTGGTATAATTATGACACTTTTCATTTAGGATTTTCACTATTAGGATTACTTACAGCTATCCTTTTTCACTTAGCTGTCAATATCCGCGACAACTACTTGGATTATTACATCGCAGACAATAAAAATGCGGACTATGCTCAAGAAATGGTGGTAGGTAAAGAAAATATTCCGCTCAAAAATGTTCGTTTAGCCTATTGGATTTCTGGTATTGTTGCTCTGGTAATCGGTCTGTACTTAGTTCTTCAAACATCTCTTTTCTTGTTCTATATCGGCTTTGGAGGTATGTTGATCGGAGCACTTTATACTATGGGTCCTGTTCCAATCAATAGTACGCCCTATGGTGAATTCTTCGTCGGGTTGGCAATGGGATTTGGCATCTTTACAGCCATGGTCTATCTCAACGCGTACGATGTCATTCAACTGGATTGGATAACCATGGTCCAACTCATCATCGCGTCCATACCAACATCCATTACGGTTATGACCGTTTCACTAGCTAATAACATTTGCGACTTGGAAGAAGATATTGAAGATAACCGATTTACTCTTCCTTATCATATCGGCGTAGAAAAAGCACTCGTTGTCTTCAAGTACTTTTATTATGCTGCTTACATCGCGATTATCTTATCACTTCTTTTCGGGACTTTCCCAAGACTTGTGGCATTGTCTTTATTGACTTTCCCGTATGTCTTAAAAAATATCCGCATCTTCATGAAAGAACAAGACAAAAAAACAACCTTCATAACAACCATTATCAACTCAGCTGTCATTCCAGTTCCCATCATTATAACTTTGTTTATTGGAACTTTGTTGGACATTTGATTACCCCTTCTACAACGTTTATGAGGAAATAAAAAATGAGTGATGAAGTGAAAGATTTTATCTTTCAGTCTTCATCACTCATTTTTTTGTGTTACTTATGATACGGTTCATTCTTCATAATTCTAAACCCACGATAGATTTGTTCGATCAGCACTAGTCGCATCAATTGATGCGGTAATGTCATTTTTCCAAATGAAATTTGAGTATTGCTTCGATCCATAACGGCTTTACTTAGACCTAAAGACCCGCCTATAACAAAGACGAGATTGCTTTTTCCTTGAATCCCTAACTGTTCGATTTCTTTAGAGAAAGATTCAGAAGTCCGCTGCTTCCCTTCAATCGCTAAAGCAAAGACATACGCTTGATCGGGTATTTTTGAAAGGATTCGTTCTCCTTCTTTTTCTTTCACTTGGATCATTTCCGCTTCACTCAGTTTTTCGGGTGCTTTTTCGTCAGGAACTTCTACCAATTCTAACTTGCAATATGCACTTAACCTTTTAGAGTATTCTTCGATACCCATTTTTAAATATTTTTCTTTCAACTTTCCAACACTGATAATTTTGATATTCACAGTTATCCCCCTTTGACCACATGTTATCCACAATAGTTATCCACATATCCACAATTTAAAAACTGTATCTAGTGCCCGAAAATATGTTCATCACTAAATGTAGTTTTGTGGATAACTATTTTTCCTGATTTATCCACAGATGATTTTTATGCATTTTTTAGTTTTTTTCATTTCGAAACCTTGATTATTCAGCATTAACAACCGATATAAATAATATTTATACTAGTTGTGCACATCCATTAATAAATTTGTGGATAACTTTTCCACCTTGAAAATAGTAGCTTTTTCTTTATTTTACAAAAGTTATCCACAAAAAGCGAGCTTTACTTTGCATTGATTCTGAAAACTATTCTTTATTTTCCGCATAAAAAAACGCTGATGAGTTTATTCCTCATCAGCGTTTTTTTATGTTACTTAAAACAACTTTTTTACATCATATCATCAGAAGAAGTCATCGTCACATTAACAGTCATTAATTCTCCGCCACGGTAAACTTCGATCTCTACCTCTTCCCCAACTTCTGTTGAGTAGATCGCTTGACGCAATTCTATCGTGTTTGTGATTTCTTCTCCATTAAAACCTACAATTACATCGTATTGTTCCAGACCGCCTTTTTCAGCAGCAGAGCCTGCTTCTACTTGTGCTACTACTACACCGGAGTTCACGTCATTCGGTAATTTAAGAACAGCAGATTGTTGTTGTTCAGAAATTTGGCTCAAGTCCAATAAGCTGACTCCCAATACCGGACGAACCACTTCACCATTTGCTTCCAATTCTGCGATAATTTTAACGACCTCATTGCTTGGAATAGCAAATCCCATTCCTTCAACAGTATCTGAAGAAATTTTCATTGAATTGATTCCGATGACTTGACCAGCGATATTGACTAACGCTCCACCAGAATTTCCTGGGTTGATTGCTGCATCAGTTTGAATGGCTGTCATCTCCCAGTCTGCAGCTCCATCACCATCAATATCAGTTGGAACACTTCTATTTTTAGCCGAAATGATTCCCGAAGTTACAGAAGAAGCGTAATTGGTTCCTAATGGAGATCCAATAGCAATAGCCGGTTCTCCGACATTCAATAGATCAGAATCTCCAAATTCCGCAACAGTTGTCACATTTTCAGAAGATATTTTCAAAACAGCCAAATCTGTCCAAGAATCTGCTCCTACTAACTCAGCCTCTACCTTAGTACCATCTTTCATCAAGACTTCTATTGCATCTGATCCTTCGATAACGTGATTGTTGGTAACGACATAAGAGCTGTCTCCATCTGTTTTATAAATAACCCCACTACCTTCTCCAGCAGTTTGCAATTGGTCATCTTCTTGTATGGCTTCTGTAGTTCCAAACAAACCATTGAATCCTTCTGTATTTTGTTGTTGCATATTAATGACTGAAACGACAGCGCCTTCTACCTTCTCTACAGCTTCTGTAATATCTGAAGTGACTTCTACTCGTACTTCACTTGTTTCTGTTTCATTTTGGTTAGGAGAAGCGGATTCAGTTCCTTCATTAGTAGTTTGACAACCAGCAAGCGTTAATGTTGCTACACCGACAAATAAACTTCTAGTTAAATTTGTTGACAATTTCTTCATTTCCAATTTCACCTCTTATTATTATTTTCCGCATGGACTGATTAATCTCTATACTTCTTACAATGATTTTTAATAAATAAAGAGAAAGTCATTAACCTATATTCCACTTTGCTATGGTTTCAGTTTATCTAATATTTTTGAATTTTATATGAAACAATTTAGATAAATTATCCACTTTTCTTTTTTATTCTATCATAAATTGCTTTTTTTATAACATATAAACTCTTATATCAAAATGCAATAAAAAAACACAACAGCATCTGTTGTGTTTTTTAGGGATCTATTTATTTACCTAATTCGTTTTGCTGATATCTGAATTTTCCCACATATAGTATCCTGCTGAAAGGTTCATGCGCGCGACCATAATAAGCCTTTTAAGAGCCATGTCATTGATCTCTGAAAGTTTGAATCGATATAAGCTGCGTTTTATCTCTTTTAGCCGATGTTTATCCTTAGGCCTGTGTTCATACAAGACCATCATTAAATATAAATTTAAACGCAAATACATTTCTTTTATCAACCACAGTAAATCTAATTGAATCGACTGAGATTCAAGTCGTTCCAACGCTTTAAGCAGAGCTGCGGATCCAGAGTAATAATTTTCAACCTTAGCGCTTTCCCATTGGTGATTTTCGGACATATAATGGTAACGAGGTTCTGATACGTATATGATAGAATGACTTTTTAAAAACAGCTGACAACAGACATCAAAATCCTCATACAAATGAATATCTTGATCAAACCTAATCACTGGCTCTTTTGTAAATAATTTAATCGAAAACAGTTTGTTGCACAAAAAACTTTCTGTTCGATTTTGCAGCAGCAGCAAGCGGATAGATTCCTCTGCAGATAAAAACCTCATATTCTCTGGGCCTGGAGGAAAGATCAATTCATCTCTTGTTTCTTCTACATACTTACAAGCTGCAATATCAGCTTCATGGATTGCCATTGTGGTCATCAATTGCTCAAACATAACTTCTTCCACCCAATCAGCTGGATGAACAAAACCAATGCAATCACCTTTAGCTGCTAAAATGCCCACGTTGCGGACTGCAGACAGCCCAACTTGGTTGGTATTGATCAGACGAAAACGCTTGTCCAGCTTTCGGTACTTTTCACAAATAGATTTGCTTGAATCGGTTGAACCATCGTCTATTAATATAATTTCCAGACGGTGATACGTTTGATATCGTAAGCTGTTTAAACACCTCACCAAATACTTTTCAGAATTATAAATAGTCACGATAATTGAAATCACTGATCTTACCTCCCTACAGGTTCACCCGATTCAAACCATTCATTTTATTCTTCTATTCCATAATATTGATAAGCTGGATTTTCTTCTCTTTTTTTATCATTATAAACGACTCCAATAACATTGGCATGAACGTGATCCAACAATTCTTTTGCTTTATACAAATTATTTTTTTCTGCTACACCATCGCGAATGACAAAGACAGTGCCGTCTGTTTTATTAGCCATAACTTGAGCATCTGTTACTGCTAAAATAGGCGGTAAATCAAAAATAATCAAGTCAAAATGCTTCTTCATGTTTTCAATCAGCTGGTCCATTCGTTTAGAAGCTAAGAGTTCGGAAGGATTAGGAGGAATCAAACCGCACGTCAATACAAACAGATTCTTTTTGGTCGTACGATGAACAACATCTTGAATACTCGTTTTATTTTCCGTCAATAAATTTGTCAATCCTCTATGGTTTACAAAATTGAACAGTCTGTGGACACTAGGATTTCGCATATCTGCATCAATCAGCAATACTCTCTTACCTTGAGAAGCGAATACAACAGCCACATTTGACGCTACTGTAGTCTTTCCTTCTCCTGGTGCGGCAGAAGTAAACATCAACGTACTGAGTTGTTTATCCACCATTGAAAATTGGATATTTGTTCTCAGCGTTCTAAATTCCTCCGAAATAATTGAACTTGGTTTCACCAATGTGATCAGACTATTGAGTTTTTCCTTATGTGAAGTTTTTTTATGATTAAACATGAGTAGGCTCCTTTCCAGCAATTCGTTTTACTTCTGTAGAAGATTCTTTTTTTGTTTCATCAATAGATTGGATAAAGTCATTCATTTGAACCAATTCTTTTTTGCTTATTCTGGAAATAGAACCTAATGGCAGCCAGCCTAAATGTTCAGCAGCAAAATTTTCGTCATGGACTTTTTTGTCTGCTAGATTCCGAACCAGAATAAATCCTAAACCGAATATCGATCCCATTAAGGCACCAATAACGATATTAAACAAATAATGTGGTGAAATAGGGGCCGTAGGGATACGCGCTGGTGACAGAATAGCTGCATTGTCTATATTGATCACTGTTCCTACATTCTCTTTAAAAATCGTTGCAATCGTATCTGCAATCAAAGCTGCACGTCCTGGGTCTGCATCTACTACTTGAATACTAAAAATTTGTGAATCTGTTTGCGTAATGACTTCCATTTTTCCTTTCAATTCCTCTTCAGAAAGCGTATTGCCCAGCTCATCTCGAACTTTATCTAACACAATCGGATCTTGGATGATGTCCCGATAAGTATTGATCATTTGGATATTTGTCTCAATATCCCCCAATTCCATAGCTTGAGCAGAATTGACAGGTCTGCTGACCAATATTTTTGTTTCCGCACTATACTGAGGCACGATAACATAAGTAGTTAAAACATGAGCAGAACTAATTTCGATCAATAAAAATAATAAGATCCAATACCATTTTTGTTTGATTAAGCGTCCTAACTCAATGACTCCAATAACTCTATTCATTTAAATTCCTCCTATTTTAACAAGTGACTTTCGTTACAAATAAAGAGTGAGTAAGTATATAAGCTTTCATTCATCATAAAGAGATGGTAATAGGGATGTGATTTTATGGTGATTACAACATTTAAAACGTTTATATTTTAAAAGAGTATTCCAAGAATGTAACGGCGCACCGTGTACCGTAAAAAGATGTTAGGTGCTTTATTGGGTCGAGGGACAAGATTGAGTACTTTAGTGTATACTTCATTCTTGGAAATACTCTTTGGGGAAACAAATAAAGGATAGAAGACAGACTTCTTGTATATGAAAGTAGGGTAAACAAAAATACCATAGACTTTTCATTTGCAGCACCATTGTGATACTAGACAGGGTAATGTGTGAGTGTTAAATGCATAAAGAGGTGTAAAACTTGCTTGCAGAAAAATATATGAGGAAAAGGTATAAGACTATCCAACTGAGTGAATGCCAGAAACTATACTGATAAAGAATAGCGGCTGTCTTACAGGATTGACAAAATTCTACCATGGTTTATTTTAAAATTAAACTAGAAGCCCATGTAAAATTTTATTTTATTTTGAATATGTGACAAAAAAGCGAACAGCTCAGTTGTATCACAGAGCTGTTCGCTTTTATTTGTTTTATACTTTATATAGAGAACAATAATGAAGGCTCATCAGGATCTGTATCAAATAAAGTAAACGTTTCGCCAACGCCTTTACCTTTTTCTCTTAAAATACTCTCTACTGTATCATGAGCGATAGCTTTCATATTGTTGTCTCTACTTAAATGG
This sequence comes from Desemzia sp. AGC72, assembly GCF_057334175.1. Taxonomy (NCBI): domain Bacteria; kingdom Bacillati; phylum Bacillota; class Bacilli; order Lactobacillales; family Carnobacteriaceae; genus Desemzia; species Desemzia sp. AGC72. Next base: position 41,684 of record NZ_JBHFIG010000001.1, on the reverse strand, counting down.
CCTAAATAGATCCGTTTAGTGTTGTCTCCAATCACATCACACAATGCCAATGCTCCATCTTCGTTAGACAAATGGCCTTTATCGCCTAGAATACGTTGTTTCAAACTCCAAGGATATCTGCCCATGCGCAGCATATCTAAATCATGGTTGCTTTCAAATAAATAAGCATCTGCATTGGCAACTACACCACGCATACGATCACTGACATAACCCGTATCCGTTAACATCACGAAAGACTTGTTGTCTTTATGGAAACTGTAAAATTGGGGCGCTATCGCATCGTGAGAAACACCAAAACTTTCAATGTCTATATCGCCTATCGTCATCGTTTTTCCCATTTCAAAAAGGTGTTTTTGTTCCGTTTTGATATTTCCAAGAATAGGTGCCATCGCTGACCAGGTTTTTTCGTTTGCGTAAATGTCTAAATCGTATTTCCTCGCCAAGACACCCACACCATGAACATGATCTCTATGTTCATGAGTCACTAAGATGCCATCTAGATCTTGTGGAGTACGGCCAATTTGGCTTAACAATGCGGTCGCTTTTTTACCACTCAGTCCACAATCGACAAGCAGCTTTTTTTTATCGGATTCAATATAGGTAACATTCCCAGAGCTTCCACTCGCTAGAATGCTAATTTTTAATCCTTCTGTTTGTATCGCCATTTTGAACCCTCGTCCCTTTTATCTTTTATTTCGCAATTGCATCAAATAAATACAATCATTTACATCCATTCTCACTCTAGCAAGAATAAGAATAAATGTAAATGCAACTCTGACAAGATCTGTTACTCTTTTGATTTACTTTCTTGATTTGGTTGAATCGGTGTTTCCGCAGATGTCTCTTGAATGATATTTCCGTTTACAGCATCTACTTTTTTAACTAATGTATCCGTGCTGGTTACCACTTCTACCAGCCATACTGGAACATACATACTCAGGTCTTCCAAATGCAAAGTTCTGTTATAAATCAACAATGGCTTGCGCACTTTAGATCCTGAAGGTATTTCGCTATTTTGGTAAAGTATTTCAACTGCATCTTGGTCTGTGATCAATTTTCTGCTCTGCCCCTGAACGGTAACTGGACCAGCATATTTTTGTTCATAAGAAATGATCTCTTTTTTGCCGTTTAAATGGAAAATGATATTTGAAGTTCCATCAACGATTGGAATGTTATTCGCTATTTGAGCATAAATGATTTGTCGAGTAGATGGAATATACCGTATAAATTGGTATTGGTCTCCAAATAAAATCGCATCACTTAAAACAAATTCGGTCAATGTTGCAATGTCTTTGGTTGTCAGCTCTTCACCGTCTGATAATTGAATCGGGTCAGACAAGATACTAGCATACAAAGAACCATTTTCTTCAATGACACCAGTCTGTTTGGTTAATTGATCAGTATTTTCTTCTAACAAATTATTGGCTGCAGCTTGAACATAAGGAACATCGTGTTCTTCGTCTTCAAAATCCGGCAAATCAATATTCTCGTCTTTCATTTCTTGTACCAAGTTGATTTGAGTTGCTGCACTGCCTGTAAAACCATTTTCGTAATTGTCTAATACTCGATACAACAAGTATCCATTCAGAATAAGAAAGGTTATGATAAAGATGATTTCAATTTTTTTAAAATCCATCATCCGCACCTCCTTTATCTACATTTACGACTGATTGCAAGCTCATCCAATTTCCATTGATCTCAACATACCAGCTAGGTATCAAGGTCACCACGCGGTTGGATTCACTGCTGTAATTCCATATATAACCTACTTTGATATCGTCAATGGTATCTAAGTCATGTCCAGCATTGGATAATACTTCCTCTATATTTTGCAGAGAATACATTTTTTCAGCTGACTGATTATCTGAGATGGGAGTTTGTGCAACGATTGTCGGCATTTCTAAACTGATCACGTTATTATCTGCAACTGTGATGAAGGTTCCACCGTAATCCGGTTCTCCAAATATTGGATATCCTTTAATATACCGTCGAAACTCTACTTCCTTAGTCACTGCAGAATACCCGTAATAATACACATCATTTGGCCAATGCTCATATTGAATAAGTTTATTAAAACTATTCAGCACTGTAGTGGTCAAACTGACTCCCTCATTTGTCACAGAAGGACGCGTATACGTCAGCATGTCTTTTTCATTATCAATACTTAATTCGCTGAAATAGTCATAATAACGAGACAAATTATCATTGATCACCGTTTGGATTTCAGATGTATCTTCAAATAACCGCTCAATGAATAAACTATTCGGTTGTTCTTCAACTAAATAATTCAACACCGGTATTTCAAATGACTCTACTGGAAGATATACAATATGTTCTTTCAAAGAAACCGACTCAGCCTGTAAATATTCGACTTTATCATCATTCAATACTTGTGTTAAAAGATCCAAATCTATATTTGATGCCTCTGCCTCGTAAAACAGCATGGAGTGGGTGTTGTAAAAGTAAACACTTTGCGGATTATCTATAGAAATATATACCCTGTTAAATGTCCGATTCTCATATTCTCGAGGTAAAAAAGAAAATGTTTCTTGATACACACCAAAAGGAATACTGCTGGGAAAAATAAATTCAACCGTTTTAGATTTAGAAGCGGCTTCTATATAATTGTCTCCATTCAATGTGATTGGGTCAGCTATATCATTTATTTCCCATTCTTGGAAAACAGAAGGTAATGTCCCTAAAACAGTTGGATCTTTAGTTAGAAGGTTTGTTTGATTCGTGTGATATACCACTTCTGTCGTACCGAACACAGAACTCAATTGCCGATCAAACGTGACAGAAGAGACCACTGACGTTTCAGGGGTATCCGTTTGAACAACATAACCATCTGGATTTCTCCATATAAGCACCGTCAAAAACAAACTGAGCGCGATTAGAACAGTCAGTGTAATTTTTCTGATTAACGTCCAATTCATTCCCAATCACCTTCTTCATACGGAACATAAGGGAGTGAAATATAGAATGTAGTCCCTTTTCCTTCAATACTATCTGCCCAGATCTTTCCGCCATGATGTTGGATTACTTCTTTTGATATCGCTAATCCTAAACCAGTTCCACCCATAGATCGGGCTCTTGCTTTGTCTACACGGAAGAATCGATCAAACACATGCGTTAAATCTTTTTTCGGAATACCCATACCTTGATCTGAGATGCTTAAAACAACATTATTATGCGTCTTTACTAAGCGGCATGTAATCACTCCGCCATCCGGAGAATATTTAAATGCATTATTTAAAATATTGTCCATTACTTGCATGATTTTATCTGCATCTGCCTCTATCCATATTTCCTGTTTTGTAATTTCTCTTACAATACTGTAATCTTTTACAGGATTATCTATTGACGTACTAAGCATCATTTCAAAGCGATCTAATACATGATGAAACAGTTCATTTAAATTGATCAATTCCAACTGCAGATTAGCTTTTCCTGAATCCATCCTTGATAAATCTAACAAGTCTTGAACCATTCGAATCATACGATTGGTTTCTTCTTGAGTAACTTTCAAGAACTGCGGAGCAATCTCTTCATCTTTCCATGCCCCATCGTTCAAAGCTTCTAAATAGCTTCGCATACTCGTTAAAGGTGTACGCAATTCATGAGACACATTAGATACAAACTCTTTTCGCTCACGCTCGATTTTTTCTTGTTCCGTTACATCGTGCAGTACACAAACAAGTCCGCTAATAAATCCAGATTCTCGTTGAATCAAAGAAAATCCTCCACGCAATATCAACGGTGTTTCATTTGTCGAAAAATCAAACAAAATTTCTTCTTCTACTTCTAGTAATTGCCTCAAAGTCATTTCATTATTCAAGACTTCTGTAATAGATTGCCCTAACGCTATTTCCTGGGAAATGTTTAACATTTCTTGGGCTTTCTCATTTATGATCACTACTTTACCTCGCCGATCAGTTGCTATAACACCATCCGTCATATGAGTAAGAACACTATCCAATCGTCGCCGTTCAGCTTCAGTTGTTTCTTGCGCTTCTTCGACTCGAGTAGACAATTCATTGATTGCACTCGATAACTGCCCCAATTCATCTTCCCCATGAACCTTTAACTGTCCAGAGTAATCTCCTTCAGCAATTTGGATCGTCTGCTGCTTCATCTCTGAAATGGGTTTAGTGATGGCACGAGAAACAAACTGAGTCAGTATAATGACTAAAGCGATCGCAATCAAAGCAGAATTAATGAAAATAATACTGATCTCATTCACTTGCTCGTAAATCGTTTCAATATTCGTTTCCAACATAATGACACCTAAAACATCTTTAGAATTTCCTATATAAATAGGAGAAACCAACTTCCATCTGCGGTCGTTGGTTAAGGGGTCTAAATATTGGCTGGTCACATTATTTCCAAGCAACAACGATTGGTGAATATCCGGATCTGTGGATTTTCTCCCAATCAATGATTGCTGCGTGTTGTCGCTTGTACCGATAATATAGTATTCTGGGTCAATAACTTGTACCTCAATAACTCCACTACCAGAAAAATCTCTTAATAAATTAGCAATACTGGCTTCTTTGTCCTTATTTTCCTTATCTAGCAAAATAGGCTGCAAGGTATTTTCTAAGAAATCAACTTGAATCCGACGATCTTCTTTAAAGTTGTCTACTAATTGATTTTCTAATTGTGTTACAAAGTTAGCGCCTATAATCTCTAGCGTTATTGTCAACAGAAGAATAAAAATAAAGACAATTTTAAAATTGATAGACTGGAAAAATTGAATTCTTTTTTTCATAATTACTCCTGTTCAGGGTTTCTTAAATAATAACCAACACCACGTCTAGTAATCAACCACGTTGGATGACTTGGTTTGTCTTCGATTTTTTCTCTTAATCGTCTAACTGTTACATCCACTGTACGGACATCACCAAAGTAATCATAGCCCCATACAGTTTGCAATAAGTGTTCTCTAGTCATTACTTGTCCTAAATGATTGGCTAAGTAATGCAGTAACTCGAACTCGCGGTGAGTCAATTCAATAGTTTCTCCACGTTTTGACACAATATAGGCATCAGGGTGAATCACTAACGCTCCTACTTCGATATCATTTGAAACCTCTTCTTCAACTTGAGGTGCTCTCGTATGCTGTCTTCTCAAGTTAGCTTTGACACGTGCGACTAGTTCTCGATTTGAGAAGGGTTTTGTCACATAGTCATCAGCCCCGAGCTCCAAGCCCAATACTTTATCGATTTCAGCATCTTTCGCTGTTACCATTATAATTGGCATATCATGATTTTTGCGTACTTCTCTACATACTTCTAAGCCGTCCATTTTTGGCAACATTAAATCTAATACAATTAAATCTGGGACAATTTCTTCCGCTTTTTCAACGGCTTCTTCTCCATCATAAGCAGTATAAACATCATAACCTTCTTTAGTTAAATTAAATTTAATAATATCCGAGATTGGTTTTTCATCGTCTACAACCAATATTTTTTTCATCTTCTGCCCTCCTCAATATACGAGTATTTATCTGTAAAAAACGCTTTTTCCTAACTTTCATTATACATAATCTAGAAAAGAAGTGCAAAAAGGGTAACAATCTTTTCATAATCCAGAATGGTTAAAAAGGCCACACCATTTTTAACAGGTGCAGCTTTCATTAGAACATCTAGTCTTATTCTTCTCTAGACACACACATTGCCACAGTTTCTCCAGCAAGACCGTCTTTTGTGTAATTCATTTTCGCTGTAGCCTCATCGTCCATACCTTTGATGACCACTACTGGTATAACTAAAGGAATCTCATTTTCTTCAAAGTAAGCCCGACTAAAAGTAGCTAATACGTCTCCTTTAGAAACAAGCATTCCTTTTTTTAAATCAGAATGGAATCCTTTTCCTTGCAGACTGATCGTATTGATACCAATATGCACTAAGACTTCTACGTCCTCGTCTGTTTCGATCACATACGCATGTAAAGTGTCTGCGACTTGATACAAAACGCCGCTGACAGGAGCAACGACTTGTTCTGATGTCGGAATAACAGCGAATCCTTCACCTACCATTTTTTCTGAAAAAACAGGATCTGGAACTTCTTCCAAGCGAATAATTTCTCCATCAGCAACAGTTACAAGCTGGAACCTGTCCCACTTTTGTTGATCGTCAACATGAATTGAATTGTTTGCTTGCGTCAACTTATTTTCCTCCAACTATCTCTATTCTATTTAACTTATCTTTTTGTATTGTAAAACAAATACAGGGTTATTACTACACTTTTCCTAACTTTTCCTCATGATATCGTAACTGTATTCACATTTGCGCAACTGTTTTTGTTTGGAGAAAATTAAGATAAATGATAGACTAATCTTAGAATAAAGGGTTTTCTCATTTAGAAACAACGATATCAAAATAAGCGCAAGTGGTTTACTTGATTTTAGATCCACTTGCCTTCATAATATGTTCAAAATATACGGATAGGAGGTCAATTTCAACTATGTCTATTGGATTTTATATTGCCATAGCTATTGTCGTATTAGCTATTATCGGTCTTGTTGTTGGCGGGTTGATAATGAAAAAGCGCATCAGCAGTTTAATGGATGAAGTAAATACTGTCGTATTGGATGTTAATCATACAGTTGATCGATTTAACAATGATATAAACGCAATCAATACGAAAGTTACTAATATCCAAAATCGTGCTGAATCGATGATTCAAGACGTTACAAACAAACAACAGTATATCGAAGAATTCTCATCAACAACTTCAGAATTCAGTGATTCGGTAAATCACTTAAAAATTTCTGGAACAGAACTAAAAAATCAATTTGTGAAATCTCCTGGGAAGACCACTAAAAGAACTTTCCCGGCTCTAGTTAAAGCAGGAAAAACTGCTCAAATCATGTTTGAAAAAAGACGTAAAAAATAACAGACAATTAATTATTAATGAAAAGAGGGTCATATTATGGGAAACAGCAGTATGGGAAAAACATTGATCGTAGGATTAGCGGCAGCAGCAACAGCTTTACTTTTCGCCCCTAAATCAGGAAAAGAATTAAGAGAAGATTTAAAAGAACAAGGTTTAGATCTGAAAGACAAAGCCATGGATAGAGTAAATGAATTAGCTGATGAGTTCAAACAAACTTATGAGGAAGTAGGAGAGGAAATGGATTATGCAAATCCAGATCCTGAATTGAGCGAAACGATTGCTGATATTGAAAATGATTTATACCATCCACATCAAGAAAAAGCAGACGTTATGCCTCCTGAACCAACAGATCTAGTTCCTCCGCATAGCGGACTTACTCATCCAGATCCTGTGGGAGCCGGAGATATACCAGTTCCGCCTGTAGAACCAGATGTTTTACCAACAGCTGAGCATCCTGCGGTAGATCCGCTTGATCAGCATAATCCAAACAATTCCTTATAAATCACTTAACAGTTAAAAGCACTGTAATACCAATCATATTGGTGTTACAGTGCTTTTATTGTTATCTATTCAGATAAAAAAATAAACGATTAGTCGTTTATTTTTTTACCCATGCTGAAACTGAGCCAGCATTTACTGGGAAGACTCCTACGCCATTCTCATCTAAAGTGACTTCGTCTTGGCGATGACCTAAGTAATCATAAAAGATTTCTCCAGCTCTTTCTTCACCGAAGGACATTTCTTTGAAACCTTCTTCACTGTTAGATAATACAACAGCTAATCCATCTGGATGATCTTCATCTCCTGATCTTGTCCAACCGATACAGTTTGCATGATCGATATAATCAATTTGTTCGCCATAAGCATAGTTTTTTCTAATATAAATCAACTTATCCAATATCTCTGGTTGTCCATCGATTGGGTTATCTCCTTTTAATCCATAGTAGTCACCGTAGAAGACTGTCGGATAACCATATTCTCTCAACAGTATAATACTATAAGCTAATGGTTTGAACCAAGGCTCTACATAAGATTCTAACGATTGTGACGGTTGCGAATCATGGTTATCAACAAATGTCACTGCAGAAGTTGGTCTTTTTTTCATCAATGTTTCATCAAATAGGGGTCTCAAATCATATGCATTACCTTCTTTAGATGCATTAGATAATTTGTAGTGCAGCGAGACATCGAATAAACTAATATGCTCATCGAGCGTATTTAAGTATTCTTTCAAATGTCCGTATTTTTGATCCCAATATTCTGCTACTACAAAAAAATCTTCACCAAATTCTTCTCGTATCCCACTAACAAAATCGTTTATGAAGTCCGCATGGATATGTTTCACAGCATCTAATCTAAACCCATCTACTCCTGTTTCTTTAATAAACCAGCTGGCCCAACTTTTGATTTCATTGACAACATCTGTATTATCATAATCAATATCTGCAAACATCAAATAGTCATAATTTCCAAATTCATTAGCAACTGCTGAATCATCTGCCCAACTTTTACCATCTTCAGCGATACGGAAAATACTTTTTTTATCATTTATCTGATCATAATCAATACCGCTGAAGTGATGATAATTCCAAGTAAAATCGGAGTATTTTCCTTGTCTGCCTGGAAAAGTAAATTTTGTCCATCCTTCAATTTCATAGGGCTCTGATATTTCTTTATTTCGATCATCTTCAGCTACTTCAATAGCCATAAAGCGCTCTGATTCGTCTGCGCCGCCTTTATGGTTCAATACCACATCTGCATAAACTTGAATTCCATACTTATGAAGTTCTTCTATGGCATCTAACAATTCTTGTTTAGTACCATATTTCGTACGGACTCCACCTTTTTGATCAAATTCACCTAGATCATATAAGTCGTAAACACCGTAACCTTCATCATTGTGTGTTACCCCTTTAAAGACAGGTGGAATCCAGACAGCTGTGATACCAATATCGTGTAAATGTGCAGCATCTTCTTTCAAACGTTGCCAATGTTTTCCGTCAGCATCAATATACCATTCAAAATATTGCATCATTGTTCCATTTATAACCATCGTTCTTCCCCCTAAATAAATTCAACCGAATTCATACCTATTCATAGTGTTAAAAAAATATATATAAGTAAATCATAAAACTTTGTTGGTTTAATAGCAATTTTAAAGCTTAAAGGAGGACGGGAAAATAACAAATTTCTGTAGGATATAGCCAAATATCTGCTTCCGAAAAGCAGCTCTATAAGTCTAAAACCAAAATACCGAACGAGAAAATGAATTTCTCGTTCGGTATTTTGGTTTATAGGAGCAGGACTAAACATTTTCTCCCGCTCCTTTATAGCTTATATATGCTTCCGCCATGTATTTCGGTTAAATAATATCAAGATAGGAAAAATTTCCAACCTTCCTGCTATCATAGCAAATGATAAAATCAGTTTAGAAAAATCACTAACATGAGCATAACTGGCTAACGGCCCAACAGCTCCTAAACCTGGACCGATATTATTGAAAGTTGCTGTTATGGCACTGAAAGCAGATGTAAAGTCAGGTGCATCAATACTGATCAACAATAACAAAGCAAAAAAGATGATCATGTAAATAACAAAGTAATTCGTTACACTATGTTTAACTTCTTTATCTAAAGGTTTCCCTTCATACTTGATAGTTACTATTCTATTCGGATTAGCATTTCGTTTGAACTCAGAAACAGCTGTTTTCCATAAAATAGCTACTCTGGAAATCTTTAAACCTCCTGCTGTAGAACCGGCACTTGCTCCAAAAAACATTAAGATAAGTAAAATTGTTTGAGAAAATACAGGCCAACTGCCAAAATCAGCTGTAGAAAAACCAGTAGTAGTGATAATGGATGAAACTGAGAAAAAGGTATCACGGAGCATTCTCCAGAAAGAATCATAGTGAGAAAAAAGATTTAGACAAATCAACGTTACGGCTGCTAAAACAATGCCTATGTACCATCTCAATTCTTCACTTTTAAGCACTTCTTTGATTTGCCCTATCAGCACTAAGTAAAATAAGTTAAAATTCACACCGAAAATCAACATTGAAAAACTCAATACATAATCTATATACGCACTATCGTAAGAAGCAATACTTCCATTTTTGATACCGAATCCTCCAGTACCAGCTGCGCCAAAGGCATGCAATAAGGCATCAAAAAAGGTCATTCCTCCAAAAAGGAGCAAAATCACTACTACAGCAGTCAAAATCAAATAGATTTTATATAAAATACGCGCTGAAGATGAGAGTTTTGAAACTAGCTTACCAAAAACTGGCCCTGGAACTTCAGCTTTCATGATGTGTACAGATTCAGACTCTATTTGAGGCAATATTGCTAAAGCAAATACTAATATTCCCATTCCACCAATCAAATGAGTAAAACTCCTCCAAAATAAAGAAGACTGAGCTAAAGCTTCTACATCAGTCAAAATGCTTGATCCAGTAGTTGTAAAACCACTGCTGGTTTCAAAAAAAGCATCAATCAATCTAGGTATATCTCCGTTTATCACAAACGGAAGTGAACCGAAAAATGATAGCAAGATCCATGATAAAGAAACAATTATAAACCCTTCCTTAGCAAACATGTTCTTTTTAATCGGTTTTTTACTGCTTAGTAAGTAGCCAATAGTCAGTAATAGCAAACTAATAGATAAAAAACTAAACGAATATTTCCATTCTTCTTGATAAATGATACTGACTGCTAACGGAGCGACTAATAATATTGCTTCTACTTGCAATAGTCTCCCAATCGTATATTTTACCATGTTAAAATTCAATTATGTTTCTCCTTTATTTTAAAATATCGTCTATATCATCATATTTTTTTTCTTTTGTGATCACAATAACGTGGTCATTTGGTTTAATCACGTCTTGTCCACCTGGAACGATCAGTTTCTTCCCTCTAATGATATATGCAATCAACAAGTGATTTTTTATCGGTAAAATTTCTAACTGCTTGTTTATGACACGGCTAGTCTCTTTCACTTTAAATTGGAGAGCTTCGACTTGATTGTCTGCTAAACGGAACAGTGCCTCTACATTCGAAACAGAAGTATTCGTTAATGAACGGACAAATTGTAAAATACTATTAGTAATCACTCTCTTTGGAGTGATTACTGTTTGTAATCCCATCGTTCCAAATATTTTCAGCAACAGTGTTCTATTCACCTTCGTAACGATTTTCTTCACATTTTTTTGAGAAGCATATAAAGAAGTAATGATGTTTTCTTCATCAACACCCGTTAAGCTGATAAAAACATCGTACGCTTCTAAACGTTCTTCTTCTAAAAACTCTTGGTCCGTACCATCTCCGTGAATGACCATAATGCCAGGAAAAACATCACTTAACTCTCTAGCTTTTTCCGGATCATTTTCAATAACTTTTATATCCATTTTATATTCTTTCAACATATTGATCAGATAGTACGTGATACGTCCTCCACCTACAATCAAAACTGATTTCATTTTAGCTCGATTATCTCCAATCAGCTTATAAAATTTATTCACTTCTTTCAAAGAGCTGACAACAAAAACATGATCTCCTTCTCTTAAAAAATCATCTCCAGAAGGAATGAGCACTTCATCGCCCCGTTGAATAATAGCGACTAAGATATTCCCATAACGTGTTCTGAAATTCTTTAAACTCATATCTCGTAAAGGACTATTGGTCTTGATTTTTAGCTCTACTAGATTCACTCGGTTATTAGCAAATGATTCTACACTTAATGCAGTAGGATATTTGATTACTTTCATAATATCTTTTGCTGATTCTAGTTCAGGAGTAATCATCATTGTAATCCCGAGACTTTCTCTTACAAAATCAAGGTGTTTTGTATATTCAGGATTTCTCACTCGAGCAATTGTATATTTGGCTCCTAACTTTTTAGCAATAGTTGCCGACATAATATTGATTTCATCTTGTGAAGTTACGGCAATGAATATATCACATTTTGGAACACTAGCTTCCATTTGCAGATCATAACTAGCTCCATTTCCAACTATGCCTGTTATATCATACTTACTAATTAGGGCGTTCAATCTTTTACTATTTTTTTCCATCAATATAATGTCATTCCCCTCAGACGAAAGTTCAGAGCATAAAACTTCTCCAACTTTTCCGCCTCCAGCAATGATAATATTCATAAGTATTATTCCTCCTAATACAATTGCACTATAACTGCAACGATAATTGGTAATGGTATGTGCTTTTAAATAATTACTATTTCAAACAAATATAAAAGTGGTCAACAGATGTATTCTAGCAGAACGAGTAGAAAATACAATGATTCTATGAAATATTATTTCCTGGGAAATAATATAAATTTTAATTCTGTACTTATTACGAGATTCCTATTTACTTAATTGAACTCTAAAAAAGAATTTCTTATCTCGATTTATGACTTATAAACTTTTAAAATAAAAAAAAGATAGCATACGTTTTTATATGCTTTCGCATTAACGTATAACTATCTCATGGATTTGGCTATCCAATATATGGGCTGTGGGGGGCTCGAACCCTCGACCCGCTGATTAAGAGTCAGCTGCTCTGCCAACTGAGCTAACAACCCATTCGTATCACAGTAAAAAAATTATAACATATTTTTTTACTGTGATGCAATTTTTTTGATTAAGTCTAAACTTATTCATTGCTATTCATTAGTTGAGATTCTGTAATAAACTCAACTAATTCAGCAGATTGATTCTTATTGAGTTGAATATATTTTTCTTGATTTTCTATCACAAGCTCAACTTGATCCTTATCTGGACTGATCCATAAATCATAATTCGAACCAATCAATTGATTATTGTCTTCAAATTGAAATTTGTAATGAGGAGTCTGTGTCATTAATACGACTCCATCTTACATCTTCTAGTAATTCCGCTGTTTTTTTACGACATCATTATACGTTATTTCTTTAAATAACTCGTATTGATTTTCTTCTCCCACGCGCTTTTGCACTATGATTTTATTACCAGAAGAGCTTGCTTCGTTCGAACAGCTTGTCATAAAAATTGAAAAAAACGCTATACAGACAATCAAATATTTTGTGATTTTCAACAGCAGCACCCCTTTACTAAGTAGAAGCTTGCTAGCAAATCAACCTTAAATAAAATACACTTGCAATTTTATTTAAGGTCAAAATATTCGATAATCCATAATATTAATAAAAGAATTTGTTTTTATTCCTATTATCTTATCCTTCAGACCAAATATCTTCTAAAATATTCGTTTGTTCACGACCTGGTCCTACTGAGAAAGTAGAAATACGAACACCGACCAAATCAGAGATACGTTTTACATAATTACGAGCATTTTCTGGCAATTCTTCTAAAGAACGACAGTTAGTAATGTCTTCATCCCAACCTGGTAATTCTTCATAAATTGGTGTGCATTCTGACAGCTCTTTTAGGCTTGCTGGATAATGTAAGATTTTTTCGCCATTGCGCTCATAAGCTGTACAAATTTTAACAGTGTCCAAGCCACTTAACACATCGATAGAGTTTAAAGACAGATTCGTAATACCTGAAACGCGTTTTGAATGACGCATCACCACAGCATCAAACCATCCAATACGACGCGGACGTCCAGTTGTTGTACCGTATTCTTTTCCGATATCTCGAATTCTTTGGCCGATTTCATCATGCAGCTCAGTAGGGAAGGGACCGTCTCCTACACGAGACGTATAAGCTTTACATACACCAACTACTTTATTGACTTTTGATGGACCGACTCCGCTTCCTATAGTAACTCCGCCTGCTACAGGATTAGAAGAAGTCACAAATGGATATGTCCCTTGATCAATGTCCAACATAACCCCTTGCGCGCCTTCAAATAACACATTTTTTCCTGCATCTAATGCCTCGTTCAAAATCACCGAAGTATCTGTCACGTATTGTTTGATCTCTTGACCATATTGATAGTACTCTTCAAAGACGTCTTCAAAAGCAATCTCTGTTGAGTCGTACATTTTAGTAAACATACGATTTTTCTCTTCTAAATTTCTGCGCAATTGTTCCTCAAATAATTCTTTATCTAATAAATCAGCAATACGGATTCCTACACGTGAAACTTTGTCCATATAAGCTGGACCGATTCCTTTGATAGTAGTTCCAATCTTGTTGTCGCCTTTAGATTCTTCTTGCAATTGATCTAACTGAATATGATAAGGCAGTATGACATGAGCACGATCTGATATCCGTAAGTTATCTGTACTTATTCCTCTTTCATGCAAATAAGCCAACTCTTTAATAAGAGCTTTAGGATTCACAACTACTCCATTTCCTATTACGCTGATTTTTTTCGAAGAGAAAATTCCAGAAGGTATCAGATGAAGTTTATATGTTACTCCACCAAATACAATGGTGTGTCCTGCATTATCTCCACCTTGATAACGAGCAATCACTTCAGCATTTTCACTTAAGAAATCTGTAATTTTCCCTTTACCTTCATCGCCCCATTGCGTACCAACCACTACTACAGAAGACATATAAACACCTCATTCATATTTTTAAAAATCCTTTAGTAGTGTACCAAGAAAGAAGATACTATTCAATAAAAAAACGAATATTAACTTTTTTTTATACAAAAAAAACATTCAAAGACGAACTATTTTTAAATAAACAAAATAAAAAAAGCTTATAAACGAACTTACATATTCGTTTATAAGCTTTCTATTATTGTGAGATAGCACCTTCAGGGTAGTACGATAAGGAAGAAAATTTATTGTATTCTTTAATAAACAATAACTTGACCGTCCCTCTGGCTCCACTTCTGTTTTTTTCAATAATGACCTCGATAACATTGTCTTCATCTGCTTCATTATCTTCATCATTCTCTTGTCCTTCTCGATCGTAATAATCATCACGGTAAAGAAAGGCTACAATATCTGCATCCTGTTCAATAGATCCGGATTCTCGAATATCACTTAAAACAGGTCTTTTATCTTGTCTTTGTTCTACTCCACGAGATAATTGAGATAAAGCAATAACAGGAACTTTCAATTCTTTAGCCAATTTTTTCAATTGACGAGAAATCTCCGATACTTCTTGCTGACGGCTTTCTTTGCCTGTCCCTTCGATCAATTGAAGGTAATCAATTAAAATAAGTCCCAAATTGCCTTTTTCTTGTTTTAATCGTCGACATTTTGCTCTGATTTCTGCTACACGTATACCTGGGGTATCATCAATATAAATACTCGCCTTAGACAAACTCCCCATAGCAATAATCAAACTTTGCCACTCTTCTTCTGTTAGATTACCCGTTCTTAAATGACTGGCATCTATGCTGCCTTCAGAACACAACATACGGTTAACAAGTGATTCAGCACCCATTTCCAAACTGAAAATAGCTACAGTTTCATCTGTTTTTGTTCCGACATTCTGCGCAATATTCAAAGCAAATGCCGTTTTCCCAACAGCCGGTCTGGCTGCAAGGATGATCAATTCTTCTTTTTGCAATCCAGCGGTCATCTTATCCAATAATTTATAACCAGTCGGCAAACCTGTAATTTCTTCATTATTTTGATACAACTGATCTATTTGAGCCACCGTAGAATTCAAGACGTCTGAAATGGACAAAAAACCAGTCCTGCTTCGTCTTTCAGAAACTTCTAAGATACTTCTTTCAGCATCATCTAAAATCGAAGCAACCTCATCAGATTCTTCATATCCTTTAGCCACAATTTCTGTAGCTGTATGGATCAGATTTCTTAAAATAGATTTTTGTTCAACAATTTTCGCGTAATACTCCATATTAGCTGCAGTAGGTACTGCAACCGCTAAGTCCGCTAAGTAAGGAATCCCACCAACATCTTCTAATTGATTTTTTGATTCCAACGCATTTGTAACGGTAACGATATCAATAGCTTCATTTTCATCATTCAAATCCATCATCACTTGGAAAATCAACTGATGCCCGCGTCGATAAAAATCTTTCGCTTCAATAAACTCTAAAGCTCCTACTAATGTATCAGCATCTAAAAAGATCGATCCTAATACAGCTTGTTCAGCTTCAATACTTTGTGGTGGTAAACGGTCTTGGAATGCTTCATTTGCCAAGTTTTTCTACTTCCTTTCAAACACATAAGAAATCTTATTTCCTATCCGATGTTTTCTGTCATTATTCTAACTCAAAAGAATTAAGAATACAATTTAATACAGCGAACACTTGTTCAGTTTTTTTTTACAACTTAACTATTTTGCCACAAGACAAACTAAGCTAGCCAAAATATGATTTAGGCTAGCTTAGTCTTACAATTATTTATTCCGTTTCTTATTCAGGTACTACTCGAACAGTGATTTCTGCTACAACTTCAGGATGGATTTTAACGTCCATTGTTTGAGTTCCCAGCGAACGCATCGGAACATTTAATTCGATCTTTCTTTTATCTAATTCAACATTCAGCTGGCTTTTAGCTGCAGAAGCAATTTGTTTTGTTGTTACTGATCCAAATAAACGTCCATCATCAGCTGCTTTTGATTTAATCTCAATAGCGTTCTCTTCTTTTTCTAGAAAAACTTTCAACTCTTTTGCTTCCTCTAAAACTTCAGCTTCTTGTTTTTCTTGAGCTTTTTTCTTCCCTTTTAATTCACTTACACTAGAAGGAGTTGCTTCTTTAGCCAATCCCTTTTTGAAAAGAAAGTTAGAAGCATATCCATTCGGAACTTCTTTTACTTCTCCTTTTTTTCCTTTTCCTTTAACATCTTGCAGAAAAATTACTTTCATATTGTTACATCCTCCTTGGTCGAATAATGAGCTAATATAGCTTCATGAAGTAAAGTTTTTGCTTCACTGACTAAAATATTTTCTAATTGAGTAGCCGCATTAGATAAGTGCCCCCCGCCGCCTAATTCTTCCATGATCACTTGAACATTTATTTCACCTAAGCTTCGAGCACTGATGCCTACACGATCATCTTGTCGTTTGAAGACAACGAAAGCAGCATCTACATTAGTCATAGAAAGCATCGTATCCGCAGTTTGCGCTGCTACTACTGTATCATACTTTTTGTTTTCTTCTCCAGTAACAACTGCTATATTGTCTGTGACAAATTCCATTGATTCTATCAGATGACTGCGCATCAAATACGTATCAGCATCTTCTTTTAATAATCGTTGAATGAGTACAGCATCTGCTCCGCACGAACGAAGGTAACTTGCAGCATCAAATGTTCTAGATCCTGTACGTAAAGAAAAACTCTTTGTATCTACTACGATTCCACCCAGCATAGCTGTAGCTTCAAGCTTAGTTATCGCCTCTGCTTCTTGAGATTGATATTCAAATAACTCTGTGACCAATTCCGCTGTCGACGAAGCGTAAGGCTCTATATAAACCAATGCTGGATTATGTGGAAATTCTTCTCCTCGTCGATGGTGGTCAATAACAACTACTCTATTTTTATGCTTTAATAAACTCGGAGCAATTGCCATAGATGGTCGATGGAAATCGACAAGAATAATAAGCGTATTTTCAGTCATCATTTCTTCAGCAACTTCAGGTGTAATAATATAGCGGCTAATTTGATTATCTGTTTCTATTACTTCTAACAATTTTCCAATATCATGACTGTATTGTTTAGGTTCGACAACTACCCAAGCTTCCTTATTATTCATTTGAGCAATTCGCCTAATTCCTAAAGCAGAACCTATAGCATCCATATCTGGATTTACATGCCCCATAATAACTACTTGGTCAGCTTGTTTCATTAACTCTTGCAAAGCTTGACTAATCATACGGGAACGAACACGCGTTCTCTTTTCCATTGGATTTGTTTTCCCGCCGTAATACCGCATTTCACCTGAAAGAGATTTGATTACTGCTTGATCTCCCCCACGACCTAAAGCTAAATCTAAATTGCTTTGAGCCAAGCTGGCTAATTCATCCAAATTTTCATCCTCTTTATCTGCTTCAGTATAAGCAACTCCAATACTCAACGTTAATGGGATATTTTGTTTAGACGTTTTTTCTCGTATCTGATCGAGTATACTAAAATTTTCTTTTTCCATGCGTTCTAAAGATTTACGGTGCATAAATACGATAAAACGATCTTCAGAAACACGCTTCAAGTAAATTTTATGTTGCTTCGCCCAATTAGATAGTTGAGTAGTAATAAAGGTATTGATACTGGATATGTTTCTATCTGTCATTCCTTGTACGATTTCATCATAGTTATCCACAAAAATATTGCCTAAAACAAATTTTTCATCTTGGTACCTTTTCTTGATTTGACTATATTCAGAAATATCCATCAAATAAATCACTTTGATGTCTTCTTGAATAATAATTCGATAACTCTTATCTCCCCACACGATAGTGGATGCATTGTCTGCATAACTTTTTTGGATCAATTGGTTCAATTCTACATCGATTTCTTCAATCTTCTTCCCTAGTACTTCTTCTTGATATCCTATATGGGATTGAAAATATGGGTTTGTCCATTGAACTTTATACTCTTCATCAAATAGAATAATACCAATAGGCATTTTGATTAATGCTTCCTGCTCCCCACGTTTAATACGATAGGAAAGATCTTCAATATACTTATTGATTTTTTCAATCATTCTTTGCGAAAACACATAAAGCAAAGATAAGAAAACAAGAAAAATAATAAGCATCACAAGCCCAATGCTGATATTAGAAAAAAACCCTAACAAAATAATAACCAATTGCATTAAGACCAAAATCCCTACAGACATCTTAATGTTCTCGTTTCTTAAAAATTGAGGGAGTTTTTCATCTGTTAGTTTGCTTTTCATTTATAACTCCTTTTCCTTTTCATCTCTGATTATCGTTCCATTCTATTCTACCATTTATCTAATTAAGATACTAGAACGTTTCCAAAGTCTCCACGGAGTCTAAGCCTTCTAGAAATCAACCTGCTGCTCTTTTACGATCTCAATTCGCTTGTTGTAAAACACTATTTGTATTTGAATTAAAGCTTAAATGTTTCACATGAAACATTTGAAAATCCTACAAAAATTAAAAAGACCGTGAAGGTGTAAGCTCACGGTCTTTGAATACAGTTTTTTTTATTCAGCTGTGACGAATGGTAATAATCCCATAACACGTGCACGTTTGATAGCTTTAGTCAACTTACGTTGGTTTTTAGCATATGTTCCAGTAACACGACGAGGTAAAATTTTACCACGTTCTGAGATAAATCTTTTTAGAAGTTCGACATCTTTGTAATCTACTTTTTCAATGTGATTAGCAGCAAAGAAATCAACTTTACGGCGTTTTTTCCCGCCTCTGCGTTGTTGAGCCATTTCATTTCCTCCTTTAATTATCGATTATTAGAACGGTAAATCATCATCAGAGATATCAATAGGTTGTCCGCTTGATTCAAAAGGATCAGAGCTTCCAAAGTTTTGATAGTCTTTTGCAGGAGTTTGTTGGGATTGTGATTTATTCTGATTAGTATTAAAAGAATTAAAGTTATTAGAAGCAGGTGTTGATCCATTATCCTCTACTCGTCGTTGATCTGTAACAGATTTCGGTTCAAGCATTGAAAAATTATCTACTACTACTTCAGTAACATAAACTTTTTGACCTTGTTGATTGTCGTAAGACCGTGTTTGAATACGACCCTCTACACCAACTAATGATCCTTTTTTAGTGAAATTAGCTAACGTTTCAGCAGTTTTTCTCCAAGCAACACAGTTGATGAAGTCTGCTTCGCGTTCTCCACTTTGATTAGTGAATTGTCTATTAACAGCTACTGTAAAAGAAGCAACAGCAGTTCCATTAGACGTATATCGTAAATCTGCATCTTTAGTCAATCTTCCAACTAACACAACATTATTAATCACTACATCCGCTCCCTTCGAATTGTTTCACGTGAAACAATTAAATTAGTCGTCTTCTCTAACGATCATATGGCGTAAGATATTTTCATTAATCTTAGCTAAGCGATCAAATTCATTGATAGCCGCTGCATCTGTAGAAGTTAAATGTACGAGACGGTATAAACCTTCTCTGTAACCTTTAATTTCGTATGCTAAACGACGTTTCGCCCAGTCTTTAGATTCTGTTACCTCAGCACCATTATCTTTTAAAATGTTATCGAAGCGTTCTACTAAAGCTGTTTTTTCAGCCTCATCGATATTAGGACGGATAATGTATAAAATTTCGTATTTTGCTGTTTGACTCATCTTGACTGTCACCTCCTTGTGGACTTTGGCTCTTTTTTTTGCAAAAAGAGCAAGGAGAGTATTCTAACGAGTAGATTACTCACGTCTAATTAGTATATAGTTTTTTTTACAGATTGTCAATATTTTTGTTGGAATGTTTATTTTTTTATTTTTGTCAAAAAAAGGTACTGGAATTTTCCTCCAGTACCTTTTTGCATCTATTCAATTTCCTAACAATTACTGTGGTCAATAATTAATCTTTAACGATCCATTAGTCTTCTGTTTCGTTATCAATTTCATTGATAATTTCTGCATCTTCTACTTCTATTTCAACTGTATCAGCAGCTTCTGGACTAACCTCAGTATCTGTATTCAATTCAGAAATTACTTCTTCCTCTTCTTCTGGATCTACTTTAGCCATTGAAGAAACTAAGACGCCTTCTGCTAAACGCATTAGACGAACACCTAATGTTGCTCGACCAGTTTGAGAAATCGTTCCTGCGCCTATACGAATAATAATTCCAGAATTCGTGATCAACATGATGTCTTCTTCTCCATTAACAGTAGTCAATCCAACTAATTTACCATTTTTCTCTGTAATATTAGCTGTTTTAACACCTTTTCCTCCACGTCCACGAATCGCATATTCGCTTGCAGCTGTACGTTTACCATATCCATTTTCAGTAATGATCAATACTTCAGAATTATCTTTCAGCAGATCCATTCCTACAACAAAATCATTTTCTGCTACACGGATACCACGCACACCTCTTGCTGTACGTCCCATATTTCTTACTTTACTTTCATGGAAACTGACAGCTAATCCTTCGTGTGTTCCAATAATGATATTTTGTTTTCCATCCGTTACTGATACTTTCATCAATTCATCATCTTCATTCAATGAGATAGCTCTCAAGCCGTTGCTGCGGATATTTGCAAATTCAGTAACAGATGTTCTCTTAACTGTTCCTTTTCGAGTCGTAAAGAATAGGTATAGACCTTCTTCAGCTTTTCCTCGAACGTTTATGACAGCTTGGATGCTTTCACCGGAATCTATTCCCAGTAAATTGATAGCTGGGATACCTTTAGCTGTACGCCCGTATTCTGGAATTTCATAAGCTTTAGAACGATACACTTTTCCTTTATTGGTAAAGAACAGCAAAGTATCATGTGTTGAACACGAAACCAATGTTTCAATAAAATCATCGTCGTTTACACCCATACCTTGAACGCCTCGACCGCCTCGGTTTTGGATTTTGAATTCAGAACTTGCCAAACGTTTTACATATCCTTTATTCGTCAATGTAATCACAACGTTTTCTTCCTCAATCAAGTCCTCATCTTCAATACTTAACAACTCTCCGACCAATAGTTCAGTACGGCGTGCATCTCCATGTTTTTCTTGGACTTCAGCCAGCTCTTCTTTAATAATTTGGTGAACTCGTTCAGGTCTAGCCAATATATCAGTCAAATCTGCAATTAAAGCAGATAAGTCTAAGTATTCACCTTCGATTTTTTCACGTTCCAAACCAGTTAAACGAACCATACGCATATCTAAAATAGCTTGAGCTTGTTTTTCAGATAGTCCAAAACGACTGATCAATGTTTCTTTAGCTAAATCGGCTGTTTGTGAACCACGGATAATAGCGATGATCTCATCAATATGATCTAACGCGATTCTCAAACCTTCTAAAATATGAGCTCTTGCTTCTGCTTTTCGTTTATCAAAAGCCGTTCTTCTGCGGATAACGACTTCTTGATGTTTTAAATATTCTTCCAGAATGCTCTTCAAACCTAATACTTTAGGTTCTCCGTTAACAATAGCAAGCATATTGAATCCAAAAGAGGTTTGTAAAGAAGTCATTTTGTACAAGTTATTTAAAACTACACTAGCACTGACATCTCTGCGCACATCAATAACGATACGCATTCCGTCACGGTCAGACTCGTCACCTAGATCTGTAATACCTTCTAATCGTTTATCACGAGCTAATTCAGCAATCTTCGCTACTAATCTCGCTTTATTTACCATGTAAGGAATTTCAGAAACAATGATGCGTTCTTTTCCGTTTTTCAATATTTCGATATCTACTTTAGCTCGTAAAGTAATCGAACCTTTACCAGTTTCATAAGCTTTTCTGATACCGGATTTCCCTATAACCAATCCACCTGTTGGAAAATCGGGACCTGGAACAACTTCCATCAAATCAGCTGTTGTAGCTTCAGAGTTGTCCATTAATATTTGTAATGCTGATATAATTTCTGCTAAGTTATGCGGCGGGATATTCGTCGCCATACCAACTGCAATCCCTGTTGCACCATTTACCAGCAAGTTTGGAAAACGAGCCGGCAAGATCTCAGGTTCGCGTTCTGATCCATCATAATTATCGATAAAATCAACGGTGTCTTTATTCAAGTCACGCAGCATCTCCATAGCAACTTTAGACAATCGAGCTTCTGTATAACGCATAGCTGCCGCCCCATCACCATCGACAGAACCGAAGTTTCCATGTCCATCTACTAAAGGAGTACGGTAACTAAAGTCTTGAGACATCCGAACCATTGATTCATAAATCGCGCTATCCCCATGCGGATGGTATTTCCCCATAACGTCCCCTACAATACGAGCCGATTTTTTATAAGCTTTATCCGGCGTTACCCCCAGTTCGCTCATTCCGTATAAAATACGGCGGTGTACTGGTTTTAATCCATCACGAACATCTGGTAATGCTCTGGCTACGATAACACTCATCGCATAATCAAGGAAAGACTTACGCATCTCTTTCGATAGATTAATGTCTTCTACTTTTCCATCATATTGATTTTCTACCAATTTTTTTCATCCTCCTTGATTAAATGTCTAAGTTTTGAACATACTTAGCGTTATCTTCAATAAATTCTCGTCTTGGTTCTACGCGGTCTCCCATTAACATATCTAATACTTTATCTGCATCTGCTGCATCTTCAACCGTTACACGCAGCATTCTTCTATTTTCTGGGTTCATTGTTGTATCCCATAATTGTTCAGCATCCATTTCTCCCAAACCTTTGTATCGTTGGATACCTGGTCTAGGACTTGCCGGAATACTTGCCAAATAGTTTTCCAACTCTTCATCACTATCTAAATAAGCCACTTTTTTACCTTGTTTTACTTGGTATAAAGGAGGTTGAGCGATATAGACATACCCCGCTTCAACAACTGGACGCATGAAACGATAGA
The DNA here is from genome assembly GCF_057334175.1 of Desemzia sp. AGC72. Classification (NCBI taxonomy): domain Bacteria; kingdom Bacillati; phylum Bacillota; class Bacilli; order Lactobacillales; family Carnobacteriaceae; genus Desemzia; species Desemzia sp. AGC72. Next base: position 18,426 of record NZ_JBHFIG010000001.1, on the reverse strand, counting down.
ACAATGTTAATAACAATGTCCGGATGTGGGCTCCGTCGACGTCCGCATCAGTCATGATAACTAATTTATGGTAACGAGCTTTAGCAACATCAAATTCTTCTCCAAAACCAGTCCCCATAGCTGTAAATAATGAACGAATCTCTTCGTTTGCTAAAATACGGTCTAATGAAGCTTTTTCAACGTTCAATATTTTCCCACGAATCGGTAAAATAGCTTGGAAAATACGTGAACGGCCTTGTTTCGCAGAACCTCCAGCTGAATCTCCCTCAACAATAAACAATTCGCTGATCTCTGGATTTTTGCTTGAGCAGTCTGCTAATTTGCCTGGTAAATTACTGATCTCTAATCCGCTCTTCTTACGTGTTACTTCGCGCGCGCGTTTAGCTGCTAAACGTGCTTTTGCAGCAAGCAACCCTTTGTCCACGATTTTTTTAGCAACTTGAGGGTTTTCCATCAAGAACCGGTCAAAGTGTGTTGAGAACAAGCGGTCTGTAATGGTACGCGCTTCAGAGTTTCCTAATTTGGTCTTTGTTTGTCCTTCAAATTGAGGATCCGGATGTTTGATCGAAACGACAACCGTCAAGCCTTCTCTCACGTCATCTCCGCTTAAGTTGTCTTCGTTGTCTTTCATCAATTTATTTTTACGCGCATAGTCATTCACTACACGAGTTAACGCTGTTTTAAACCCAGATTCGTGAGTTCCACCTTCGTAAGTATGAATATTATTTGCAAAACTCATCAGATTAGAATGATATCCATCTGTATGCTGCATAGCTACTTCAACAGTGATCCCATCCTGCTCGCCTTCTAAGAAAATAGGCTCAGGATATAAAACTTCTTTGTTTTCATTTAAAAACTCAACATAACTCTTGATTCCGCCTTCGTAAAAATACTCAAGTTTTTCTTGTTCAGGATTACGTTTATCTTCGATCGAAATAAATAATCCGCGGTTCAAGAATGCTAATTCCCGGACACGAACAGCTAATTTATTAAAATCAAAAGTAGTAGTTTCCTTAAAAATTTGAGGATCTGGCGTGAAGTGAACAGTAGTCCCATGACGATCTGTTTCGCCAACTACTTCTAGTTCACTCGTGACTTTTCCTCTTGCAAATGATAAATGATATTTTTTTCTATCTTTGTGAATATATACGTCTAAAGCTGAAGATAACGCATTAACTACAGACGATCCTACCCCATGAAGTCCGCCGGAAACTTTGTATCCTCCGCCGCCGAATTTCCCTCCAGCATGCAAGATCGTAAATACTGTTTCAACAGCAGGACGTCCAGTTTTTTCTTGAATATCGACTGGAATCCCACGTCCATTATCTTCAACTGTGATACTTTCATCAACTTCTATCGTGACGCTGATTTGATCAGCAAATCCAGCTAAAGCTTCATCAATTGAGTTGTCTACGATTTCCCATACTAAGTGATGCAATCCTTCGCTGCTCGTTGAGCCGATGTACATCCCGGGACGTTTACGTACGGCTTCTAGCCCCTCTAATACCTGAATTTGACTCGCATTGTAATCTTTCGCTAAATCATCTCTGCTTCTTGTTTCCTCTGCCACTCTTATTCACTCTCCATTTCTACTTGTCCGTAATCAATGTTAAATACTCTTGGAGCTTCGATAAGGTTTTTCTCAATGCCGTCTAGACTTGTGGTCGTTAAAAAAGTTTGGACTTTATTTTGAATCGCCTTTAATAAATGTGTTTGTCTGCTGTCATCCAACTCTGATAAAACATCATCCAATAGCAGCACTGGATACTCACCGGTCATTTCTTGCATCAAATTGATTTCTGCCAATTTTACACTGAGAGCTGTGGTACGCTGCTGACCTTGAGATCCATAAGTTTGCACATTTCTTTCATTCACATAAAATTTCAAATCATCTCGATGAGGTCCAGTGAGTGTCGTACGCTGTTCCAATTCTCTAGTTTTATTTGTTTTATAGGCGTCCATTAGATTCAAATAATTAGAATCTTTATTGGTAGGATCATCTAACTGAATATTAGAATGGTACTGAATCTCTAATACCTCTTTTTGCTTAGAGATTTCTTGGTGGATAGGCTGTGCCCAGTTTTGCAATTGCTCCACAAATAAAAAACGCTCCGCTAAAATCGAAGCACCATGGGCTGCCACTTGTTCAGTTAACACCTCTAAAAATGTTAAGTCAGAAGCTTGTTTCATACTGAGTTGTTTCAAATATAAATTTCGAGATTTTAAAACATGCTGATACTCTACTAAATGATGAAGATACACCGGACTCATTTGACCTAATTCCATATCTACAAATTTTCTTCGTACAGAAGGCGAGCCTTTTACCAACGACAAATCTTCTGGAGCAAATAAAATCACATTTAAATTTCCAATATAAGAACTCAATTTCTTTTGTTCTAAATGGTTTAATCGAGCTTGTTTCCCTTTTTTAGACAATACAATTTCCAGCGGAAAAGAAGAATTTTTCTTTTGAACTCTCCCGCTGATTTTCGCAAAATCTTTTTCCCATTGTATCAATTCTTTATCACTGGAAGTTCGATGACTTCTAGCCATGGCCAGAACATAGATAGCTTCCATCAAGTTGGTTTTTCCTTGGGCGTTTTCCCCTAAAAAAACATTGATACCATCTGAAAATTGTACTTCAGCCTCTTGGTAATTGCGGTAATTAGTCAGTTTCATATCTTTTATGAACATTAGCGCGTTTCCTCAGATGTGTCCTCTGAAGTTTCTTTTTGGATAAAGTAAGTGCCTTCTCCCGGAACTTCAACGACAGATCCTGGATAAACTTTTTTTCCTCTGCGATCTTCCAATTCATTGTCCAGATATACGGTATTTTCAGCTAAAAAATGCTTCGCCATACCTCCACTGGAAATGATGTCAACGTTTTTTAACAATTGACCAAGTGTAATAAAATCTCCGTCTATTAAAATTGTTTCTTTCATCGTTTCACCTGCTTTTCAATAAAATAAGCGTGGAACGTAAAAATCCACGCATATCTCTTAATGTCTTACTACTATTATACTCTTTTTTTAAGTATTTTACAAATTTATCTTAAAATAAGCACGTTTCTTTCGATTTTTATTAAAAACGATGGAAATCGCCAAAAAGCATAAAAATAGCTAGAAACGGAAAATTTGCCTATATAAAACCACTTGCACAAAAAAACACTGTTTGAGAGGAATTGTCTCAAACAGTGTTTTTTTGCTGTTAGTTTTTAAAATGTTCGTACAGGTGTAATCAACTGAACAAATTCTTTTCCATCTTCAGAAGGTACGATCACAAATGGGCGGATCGGCGACGTAAATTTCACTAAAATATCAGATTGTCCAAAAGTACGCAGTGCGTCTTTCATATAATCTGGATTAAACGATAATTCAATCTCTTCGCCTTGGAAAGATTGGAAGTTGATCTCTTCTTGAACATTTCCAACTTCAGGAGAGTTCCCAGAAATCTCGACTTTATCTTTTGAAACAGATAATTTGACCACATTATTTTTACCTTCGTGGGACAACAATGAGGCACGTTCGATTGATCCCAGCAATGAAGTAGCATTAAATACTACGCTGGTAGAACTAGTATCCGGAATTAATCGCTGAGTTTCAGGATAAATACCTTCCAGTAAACGAGTGTAGAAATACAAGTTTTCTGTTTTAAATAAAACTTGGTTTTCTGTAATCATCATTTCTGCAGTTTCTGCATCCTCTTCAAGAATTTTTGATAACTCGATCAAACTTTTTCCAGGGATAATGATTTTGTATTTTTGTTGTGCTTGTTCTTCACTCATCGTCAAAGGAATGATTCTTTGGCTTAAACGATGACTATCAGTAGCAACAGCTGACAATGTATTGTTTTCAATAACGATATTAACACCAGTTAATATTGGGCGGCTTTCATGAGTTGATGTTGCAATAACTGTTTGAGAGATTACTTGTTTGAATAAATTAACATTCAAAACAAAAGACTCTTTACTGTCAATAACAGGCAAATGGGGATAATTGTTTGGATCTAGTCCATTGATCGTAAATGAAGCTGACGCTGATGTGATCAATGTTTGGAAATGATCTAATACTTCAATAGTCATTTTATCATCTGGTAATTTACGAACGATTTCATTAAAGAAACGAGCTTGTAAAATAATCCCTCCCGTTTTCATTATCTCTAATTGGTTTTTTTCATCTTCAACAGGGATAAATGCTTCGATTGAAATATCCGAATCACTACCTGTTAATGTAAGTCCGTCATCGTTAACGATTATTTTAACACCCGTTAGGATAGGAATAGTCGTTTTGGATGAAATAGCTCTTTGGACATCAGCCAAGCTGTTTAAAAAAGCACTTCGATTGATTGTAAATTTCATAAATTGAACCTCCGACTGTTTAATTTTAATAGAGTAATTACTTTAGTAATAGTAGTAGGGCTTGTTGATATTGTGGAAAACAGAAAATAAGCTTAGAAGCATAAGGTTTTCCACATGTTGATAACCTGTGGAAAGTTTCGGGAAAACTTATTGAGTTATACACAGCGGACAATCAGCTAAATGTTTTTTTAAGTTCACTGATTTCTTTTTTTAATTGATCATTTGTTGTTAGAGCTTGAGCAATTTTTTCATAAGCATGAATAACGGTCGTATGATCTTTCCCACCAAATTCAGCACCTATTTTAGGTAAAGATGAAGATGTCAACTCTCTTGATAAGTACATCGCGATTTGACGCGGCAATACGATAGATTTTACACGCTTCTTACCTTTTAAATCAATCATGGAAATTTGATAGTATTTGCTGACAGCTGCTTGAATATCTTTGATTGTAATAGTGGTTGGTTTTGAAGAAGGCAGCATGCTTTTCAATGCATCAGCAGCTAAACTTGTAGTGATTTCACGACTTTCAATGGCTGCATAAGCTTGTACGCGTACTAATGCTCCTTCAAGTTCTCGAATATTCGAATCGATCTGACCAGCAATGTAGCTTAATGTATCGTCAGGAATTTCGAGCCTTTCTGCATTAGCTTTTTTGCGTAAAATCGCGATTCTAGTTTCCAGATCTGGCGGCGTGATGTCAACTGATAATCCCCAAGCAAAACGGGATACCAATCTTTCTTGAAGTTTAGGAATCTCATTTGGCAAACGATCACTTGTTAATACGATTTGTTTTCGATCATCATATAATGCATTGAAAGTATGGAAAAATTCTTCTTGTGTTCCTTCTTTGTCTGCAAAAAATTGAATATCATCTACTAATAACAAGTCAACACTTCTATATTCCTGGCGAAACTTCTCTTGCGTTTTATTTTGGATCGAATTGATAAAATCGTTCGCAAAGGTTTCACTACTGACGTATTTCACCTTAGCATCAGGATTTAATAGTAACATCTGGTGCCCGATTGCATGCATCAAATGGGTTTTCCCCAATCCAACCCCTCCATAGAAGAACAGCGGATTGTATATAGTTCCTGGTTCTTCAGCTACAACAAGAGCTGCTGCGTGAGCCATCTGATTGCCTTTTCCAATAACAAATGTATCAAAAGTATATTTGTCGTTTAAAAAAGCATTTTTCTTAAATGGATTTTTCTGTTCGATTCCTGAAGATGGTGATTTTTTTTGTGCTGCTATAGCTTCTTCTTCATTTTTTATCACAAAAATAGGCGACAATTCTTGACCGGAAAATTCGTAAATATTTTCTACGATTCTAGTTGTCAGATTATTTTCCCAATATTCTTTGTGCAATGAAGAAGGAACTTCAACAATTAAATGCTGATCTGTTACTCTGATAGGATTTGCAGATTCAATCCAAGTATCATAACTTACTTTAGAAAGTGAGTCTTTAAATCTTTCTTTTAAGTAGTTCCATAAAGAATGTAATTCATCCAACCGAAATCCTCCCTTTATTTATAACGTTAGACAAAAATTGTATTTATATCGCAATTGTACTCAGTAAGATAATGTACCTCTTAATTCTATTCTTTAGCTTGTTGAAAACTATTTTTAAAGAACCAGCAAATTTATAGATATATTCATTCATCATCACTCAACTCTATTTTTACGAGTGTCTGTTTTATTTTAGCACGATAAATAAAAGTTTTCCACAAGTACTTTCCACCTGTTGAAAATATATCCAAAGGTAGTGTATAAAGTTATCCACAAGACTAAAAAATAATGTGGGTAACTTGAAATACCATTTTTAATCCAAAGTCCATTGTGGATAAAAATCCAAAAAAACTGTTGATGTACCAATTGATTAAAGAGTTATCCACAGAGAAACTAAGAGGGTGGATAGAAACGGTGAACAGCTTGTTAGTTTGTGGATAAATAGGGGAAAAGCCAGTGGAGAAGAAAATAGAAAAAAAGGCAGGAAAAAGAAAAGGGGATAACAAATTTACATTGTGGATAACTTAAGGAGTTAAAAGGAAGTTTTCGTCAGGCTAATAGTATAAATTAAATAGAGATTTAAAGATGGAATAAACCTTTCTACTAAAAAAAAGTTTGTGTATCAACAAACAACCGGTTGTTAATTGATACACAAACCAAAGCAGTGATTGTTAAAGAAGAATAAACCATTGATATTGGTTCGAATATCGAAATGAAGCCAAAAAATATCAACTAGTTAACATGTAAACTTAAATATTACTATATTATTAAGAAATAAATTTTTGGACCTGTTAAATCTGCCACACTATTCTTAGCTGAAGTTTAGATAACATATTAAACTGGAAGACAATTGATCAATGGCGGGATGATAGAGTCATAAGAAAGGGAGAATTTAATTCATTTTCTAGTTTTATCCCTAAAAAACTTAAAAAAATGACAAATATAAGAAAAAAACAAAAAGTTGTTTTATGTTTTTTATATTTATGGTATGATATTTTAGTGAATGATTTAGATTGGGTGATTGTGGCTTGACAAGTCTGGTTTTTATCATTAAAATGTTCAAGACTGTCTTTATAAATTCCCAACCCATTTTAAGAAAGATAGTTTTTCAGGAGGTGTAACACGCATGAAAAGAACTTACCAACCTAAAAAGCGTAAACGTCAAAAAGTACATGGTTTCCGTAAACGTATGAGTACAAAAAATGGACGTAATGTATTGCAAAGTAGACGCCGCAAAGGCAGAAAAGTATTGTCTGCATAAGATCACTGACCGTCTCAGTGGTCTTTTTTTTCTATTTTTTTAAATTCAAATTTTTTTTTTAATAAAAAAATTCAATAAAAAGTGTTATAAAGATGAGGTATGAATATCATGAGGAAAGCGTATCGTGTAAAAAAAGAAGCTGAATTTCAAAAAGTCTTTCATCACGGGAAATCCACAGCAAATCGTCAATTTGTTGTTTACGTGTTAACTAAAGAAAATCAACCTCATTTTAGAGTAGGTATCTCTGTTGGAAAAAAAGTAGGAAATGCCGTGACGAGAAATTATGTCAAACGTCGAATCCGTCAAAGCCTTACAGAGCTGAAAGTAGATTTGAGAACAGACAAAGATTTCATCATCATAGCGCGTAAGCCTACAGCAGATATGTCTATGAGTGAAATAAAGAAAAGTTTAATTCACGTTCTAAAATTAGCTAAAATGTTAGACAAGTAACAATTTTTTTATAAGAGCGGAGGAAAAAAGCGTGAAAAAGCGTAAGCGATTACTTCTTTTACTAGGGATGTTAGCATTAACAGTAGTTCTAGCAGCATGTGGTACAGGACCGATAAATAGTGAAAGTACAGGTTTTTGGGATCGATATATAATCTATAATTTTTCACAAGTTATCATTTGGTTGTCTAATTTATTAGGCGGAAATTACGGGATAGGGATCATTGCTTTTACTTTGATCATTAGAATCATCCTGTTGCCTCTTACTTATTATCAAACAAAGAGCAGTCGTAAAATGACGGATGTTCAACCTCAGCTGAAAGCTTTACAAGAAGAGCATTCTTCTAAAGATGCTGAAACACAAGAAAAATTACGTGCTGCAACTTCTCAATTATATGAAGAAGCGGGAGTCAATCCTGCAGCGGGATGTTTACCGTTATTGGTTCAAATGCCTGTATTGATTGCATTGTATCAAGCGATTAGTCGTACCGAAGTTTTGAGATCGGGAGATTTCCTATGGGCAAATCTGGGATCACCAGATCCATACTTTATTTTCCCTGTCTTAGCAGCCATTTTAACTTTGGCAACTTCTAAATTATCAAGCATGAGTCAAGAAGGATCAAATCCTACTATGGCAATCATGACTTATATGATGCCGGTCATGATCTTATTCATCAGTATCTCTTTGCCAAGTGCAGTATCCTTGTACTTCGTAGTAAGTAATGGATTCTCTGTTCTGCAAACACTGATTTTGAATAATCCATTCAAGATCAAAAGAGAACGCCGTGAAAAAGAAGAAGCTGAAAGAAAACGTGAAAAAGATCGTCAACGAGCTTTAAAACTGGCTCAAAAAACGAAACGAAATGTAAAGAAAAAATAATCTCTAAACAGTTATGCATTCATTATAAATATCTAACAGTTTTGAACGGAGGATAGAAATGGATAAATACACCGCAAAAGCTCCTACTGTTGAAGAAGCAATCGAAAAAGCTTTACGTACTTTAGGAGTGAAGAGAGAAGAAGCTTCCATTGAAGTTATTGAAGAAGGAAAGAAAGGGTTTCTTGGATTTGGTCAAAAAGATGCTGTTGTAAAGGTCACTAAACATATTGCGACTGAAGCAAAACAAGCTCCTACTGCACCAATAGAACTGGAACCAGCAGAAGAAGACGAATCGCAGATACCTGATTTTTCTCATAATCTGGAAGAAAACAAAACGACTGAACAAAATGCAGAAGAAATAATCAATGAAGAAGCTGGAACTAGAAATGATGAAGAAGCTATAGATTTAGTAGCTGATTATCTGACTAATATAGCTGAAACATTAGGTGCTCCTGCTTCCATTAAGGTAGAACAGCAAGATAAACAAGTAGTCTTTCATTTAGACGCTGAAAAAGCTGGAGTGCTGATTGGAAAGCATGGAAAAGTATTGAATGCATTGCAATCTTTAGCACAAGTTTTACTCCATAGACATGCAAAATCAAAAATGGCTGCTATAGTGAATATCGGCGATTATCGAGAACGACGAGAAGCTATCCTAAAACGGTTAGCAGAAAGAACAGCTGACAAAGTAAAGGAAACTAATCAACCGGTATTTTTAGAACCAATGCCGGCTTTTGAAAGAAAAGTCATCCATTTTTATCTGAGTCAAGATACATGGGTAACGACTCATTCAGAAGGTCGAGAGCCTCATCGCTATTTAGTGGTCGAACCATCAGAAAAACAAATTTGAAGAACAGCTGTCCCAATCAAAGAACTTACTTTGATTGGGACTTTTTTTTTGCATAAAGAGAGCTGTAAAGCTACATTTAAATCAAAGAAGGAGGTTGGGTAGAAAGATTAGTCCATAGTAGAAGTTTGCCATGCTTTATTTAGCTTTTATTGTTCTTTTTCGTCTCGTCAATTGCTTGTCTCATGTTCTTCTGTTGATTCCTGAAGTGAAAAACGACACCATTATTTAAAACGCTTGCAATAATTGAAAAAAGCGCTATAATGAACTTGTATATACAAGTAAATATTCTCAAGCACTTATTACATTATTTTTTGAGGAGGAAGTAACATGGTAGATTTTAAGCAAGATGCAAAGCAGTTGCTGGAAGATATCGGTGGTCCAGAAAATATTTCAGCCGTTACTCATTGTGCAACACGTATGCGTTTCGTATTGAATGATCCATCGAAAGCAGATAACAAAAAGATTGAAAAAATTCCAGCAGTAAAAGGAACTTTTACTCAAGCAGGACAATATCAAGTCATTATTGGGAACGAAGTAGCAACTTTTTACAATGAATTTGAAAAAATCTCTGGTAAATCTGGAGTATCAAAAGACGAGGTAAAACAAGCTAGTAAGAAAAACCAAAATCCATTGCAACGTGCAATGTCGGTGTTGGCAGAAGTCTTTTCTCCAATTATTCCAGCTATCGTTGTTGGGGGGCTTATTTTAGGGTTCCGTAATATTTTAGAAGCTATTCCGATGGAGTCGCTTGGTCAAATGGTAGTAGATGGTGTTCCGCAAGTCAATGCAGCCGGGGAACCCATGTACAACACGATTGTGAATGTCAGTCAGTTCTGGAACGGGGTAAACTCTTTCTTATGGCTGATCGGTGAAGCGATCTTCCACTTCTTACCAGTAGGAATCACATGGAGTATTGCTAAGAAAATGGGGTCTACTCAAATTCTTGGTATCGTATTAGGGATCACCTTAGTATCGCCGCAATTATTGAACGCGTATGCAGTACCGGGAACAGCAGCAGCTGATATTCCATTCTGGGACTTTGGATTCTTCCAAATCGACATGATTGGGTACCAAGCTCAAGTTATACCGGCTATGTTGGCAGGGTTCTTATTGGCATACTTGGAGTTAGGGCTGCGTAAAATCATCCCGCAAGCTATTTCAATGATTTTTGTTCCATTGTTTGCTCTAGTGCCAACTGTATTGATTGCACACACTGTTTTAGGACCAATCGGATGGCAAATTGGCGACTGGATTTCAAACATTGTATATTCTGGTTTAACAGGTTCACTGAGCTGGTTGTTCGGTCTACTATTCGGAACATTCTATGCACCACTTGTTATTACCGGATTGCATCACATGACGAATGCGATCGACTTGCAGTTGGTAGCTGACTTTGGCGGAACAAACTTATGGCCGATGATTGCATTGTCTAATATTGCTCAAGGTTCTGCTGTAGTAGCAATCATCTTCATCAATCGTAAAAACAAAGAAGAACGCGACATTTCGATTCCAGCTGCTATTTCTTGTTACCTGGGAGTTACTGAGCCTGCTATGTTCGGTATCAATATCAAATACGCATACCCGTTCTTTGCAGCTATGATTGGCTCAGGCATTGCTGGTCTAGTATCAACAATCTTTAATGTAACTGCAAACTCTATCGGTGTTGGTGGACTACCTGGTATTCTTTCTATTCAAAACCAATACTGGGGAATTTTCCTGGTTTGTATGGTTATCGCAATCGTTGTACCAATCGTATTGACATTTGCATTCAGTAAAAATAAGAGATTCCAAAAAATGGGTATTGATGATTTACCACAACCTAAATTGGGATCATAATAAAAAATTAATCAACTAGAAGAAGGCAGGGATTCTGTGAGTAACATGCATGAAAAAGTCGTTTATCAAATCTATCCAAAGTCATTCCATGATTCGGACGGAAACGGAGTAGGGGATCTAAGGGGAATTATTGAAAAAATCCCATATTTAGCAGGACTAGGTGTAGAAATGCTATGGCTTAACCCATTCTTTATTTCACCACAAAACGATAATGGTTATGATGTTGCAAATTATACAGAAATAGACCCGTTATTTGGAACAATGGCTGATTTTGATGAGTTGGTATCAAAAGCGAAAGAAAATGGCATGGGTCTTATGCTGGATATGGTATTAAACCATACTTCCACAGAACATGAATGGTTCCAAAAAGCTTTAGCTGGAGAAAAAAAATATCAAGATTACTATATTTTAAGAAAAGCAAAAGAAGATGGCAGTTTACCTACGAACTGGGTCTCCAAATTTGGAGGTTCAGCGTGGGCAAAATTCGGAGATACAGATCAATATTACCTTCATCTTTTTGATGTGACTCAAGCCGATTTAGATTGGCGCAACCCTGAAGTACGCGAAGAAATGTTTAAAATTGTGAATTTCTGGTTGGAAAAAGGCGTTACTGGATTTAGATTTGATGTAATCAACCTGATCGGAAAAGATGAAGTTTTATTGGATGCAGAAGACGGAGTTGGTAAGGGTCGTTATACTGACCGCCCAATTACACACGAATTTTTGCATGAGTTGAATCAACGCACGTTTGGTCGATATGAAAATATTATGACAGTTGGAGAAATGTCTTCTACAACTGTAGCAAATGGAGTGCAGTATTCTAATCCGGAAAATGAAGAGTTGTCTATGATCTTCAGTTTCCACCACTTAAAAGTAGACTACGAAAACGGAGAAAAATGGACTAAGATTGATTACGATTTTATGGAATTGAAGAAGATATTGGATGAATGGCAAGAAGGTATGTCTAAAGGGAATGGATGGAACGCACTGTTCTGGAATAACCACGACCAGCCTAGAGCCACCAGCCGATTCGGGGATCCTGTGAATCATTTTGAAGCTTCAGCTAAACTGCAAGCTCAAACGATTCATTTGCTTAGAGGGACGCCTTACATCTATCAAGGTGAAGAAATCGGGATGACGAATCCCAACTACTCAGATATTAGGGATTTTGTTGATGTCGAAACTATCAATGCCTATGAAGAACTAAAAGAAAAAGGCTTGGGACACGAAGAAATCATGAACATTGTTCGAGAAAAATCTCGTGACAACAGCCGTACTCCGATGCAATGGTCGAATGACCTTCACGCAGGATTTACAACGGGCGAACCGTGGCTGAAAGTTGCAGATAATTATCATGAGATCAATGTGGAAAAAGAATTGTCAGAAGGTTCTATAATAGAGTACTACAAGCGCTTGATTGCTTTGCGCAAGGAAATGAAAGTTATTTCTGAAGGAAACTACCGAGGGATCTTAATGGATCATCCAAGCGTATACGCTTATGTACGTGAGTATGAAGGTGAAGAATTACTGGTTCTGAACCATTTCTATGAAGAGCCGGTTACTATTGAAGTGCCTGAGGAATTCCAAAACCGCAGCAGCAAGTATTTGATCGGTAACGGAAAAGAACGAGAATTAGGTTCATCCATTACTTTACAAGCTTTTGAAACAGTCGCTTATTTGTTTGGAAAATAGAGTATAGCAATGCCCCGTGAAGAGAGGAGTTTAGTCCACTTTTCACGGGGCATTTTTGCGTATAAAACCCGTTTGTCACTCAAAAATTACGGTTGAGTGAAGAGCGGGTTATCTTTTTTATGGAGTTCTTCTTCGCGCAAAATCTACAAACCGGAATTTGTCCAGACGGTGTCTTGATTCTGTATATTGGAAAAAGCGTGTGTCTTCTAAATAAACGGAACTTCTGACAACTACGACATGAGAGTCATTGTGCAAATCCATCAGTAGTTTGTCTTCTTTTGTGATCGGTTCGACAGTAAACTCTTTTTGAGCGTATCCAATAACTAAGCCTAGTGTATGCTCAATATAGTTGTATAATGAATTCTCCGCTTCTTTATCGGGGATTTCAGGGATGATAGACGTAAGCAAGTAGTCTTTGTCTAAGATCACTGACTCGCCGTTTACTTGCCGTTGGCGTTCAATATAATACACTTGTGTATCAGTTGGAAGGCTGAATTGCTGGATAATGTGCTGAGGCATCAACTGACGTTCATTTTTTGTAAGAATCGTTTTGCCTTTGATGTGTTGAGTATCTTGGATCTCTTTATAGCTGGTCAAACCCGAGACTGGAAAATTAAATCTTTTAACGTCTAAAACGATGGATCCTTTTCCTTGCTGTTTTTGAATATAGCCGCTTTCGAGCAGCAAAACGAGTGCTTTTCGAATCGTTTCGCGTGAAACACTATAAGTTGCAGCTAATGTGTTTTCACTAGGCAACAAGTCGCCTGGCTTATATCGTTGATTTAAAATTGCTGCCTCAAGGTCCAAATAAATTTCATTAAATTTATTCATTTTCGTTAACCTCTCAATCTTTCGTTCCCTCTTAGTTTAGCACATTTAGGCTGCTAAATCCTTTATTATCACTGGTTTTGAATAAAAAAGAAAACTTGGACCAGAAAAGAGAAAAACTTTTTCAATCTTATTGACAAAAAGTTAGAGACCTTGTATCATGCTTTAAGGATGTAGAATACAAAGTGATTCTACGGGCAAGTCAATTAAATATATTTATCCAAGGATAAAAAGTAGTCAAAGTGCTTTATCCATTTCTAATTTGAGTAATTCAAATCAAGGGGTGGAGTGGGCACTTTTTTCGTGCAAAAAATTAAAGGAGTGAACGAGTTTGTCATTTGAATTTGATACTATTGCAGCCATTTCAACGCCTCCTGGTGAAGGAGCTATTGGTATTGTCCGTTTAAGCGGTGAGGAAGCAATAGCTGTTGCAGATCGTGTTTACAAATTAGGGTCGAAACAACTAGCAGACCAAACGAGTCATACGATTCACTATGGGAATATCGTGAATCCCAAAACCAACGACACAGTAGACGAAGTAATGGTGACGATCATGCGTGCACCAAAAACATTTACCAGAGAAGATGTAGTTGAAATCAACTGTCATGGCGGGATATTAGCGGTGAATCAAGTATTGCAGATTGTTTTGCAAAATGGCGCTCGTTTAGCTGAACCTGGTGAATTTACAAAACGTGCTTTCCTGAACGGTCGAATCGATTTGTCTCAAGCGGAAGCCGTTATGGACTTGATTCGCGCAAAAACAGATAAAGCAATGTATGTAGCTTTGCAGCAATTGGATGGAAATCTATCTAATTTGATCCGTAACTTGCGCTCAGAGATCTTAGATACTCTGGCTCAAGTAGAAGTAAATATCGATTATCCTGAATACGATGATGTAGAAGAAATGACTTCTATCTTGCTGATCGAAAAAGCTAAGCAAGTTAAAGCTGCTGTTCAACAATTGTTGGAAACAGCCAGTCAGGGTAAAATTCTAAGAGAAGGTTTAGCTACGGCGATCATTGGTCGTCCAAATGTTGGGAAATCCAGCTTGCTGAACTACTTGCTGAGGGAAGAAAAAGCAATCGTAACGGATATTGCCGGAACGACACGTGATGTTATCGAAGAATACGTCAGTGTCAAAGGTGTACCGTTGAGATTGATCGATACAGCCGGGATCCGCGAAACAGAAGACATTATTGAAAAAATCGGAGTTGAGCGGAGCCGTAAAGCTTTAGTAGACGCAGATTTGATCTTATTGGTGTTCAATCAAAATGAACCTTTGACTGATGAGGATAAAGCGTTAATTGAAGCGACGAATCAAAACCACCGTATCATCATTTTAAATAAAATGGATTTACCGAATAAATTAGATTTGGAAGAATTAGAGTTCTTAGTCGGAAAAGACGCAATCGTTAAGACATCTGTGTTGACTCAATCAGGAGTAGATGTATTGGAAAGTAAAATTGCGGACTTGTTCTTCTCAGGCAATACTGGCGAAAAAGATGCTACTTATGTATCGAATGTGCGCCATATCGCGTTATTAAACGATGCAGAATCAGCGTTAGACGATGTGATAGATGGAGTGGAATCTGGCATGCCGGTCGACCTTGTTCAAATCGATATGACTCGTTGCTGGGATCTGTTAGGAGAAATCACAGGAGATAGTGTGCAAGATGAATTGTTGACACAACTGTTTTCTCAATTCTGTTTAGGAAAATAAGAAAAGAATAAAAAGAACGAATGAGCAGTTTACAAAGAGAGGATGTTTAGATGAATCAGTATGAAGCAGGATATTATGATGTCATTGTTGTAGGAGCTGGACACGCAGGATCAGAAGCAGCTTTAGCAGCAGCGCGCATGGGTTCAAAGACTATGTTGATTACGATCAACTTAGATATGGTTGCTTATATGCCATGTAATCCGTCTATCGGGGGACCGGCGAAAGGAGTCGTAGTTCGTGAGATTGATGCTTTAGGTGGAGAAATGGGACGCAACATCGACAAAACGTATATTCAAATGCGTATGTTGAATACGTCAAAAGGACCTGCAGTTAGAGCATTGCGTGCTCAAGCAGACAAATTCATGTATGCAAATGAAATGAAAAAAACAATCGAACAACAAGAAAATTTAGACTTGAAACAAGGGATCGCAGAAGAATTAGTGATCGAGGATGGTACTGTTCAAGGGATCATTACAAATACTGGTGCTATTTACCGTGCGGGAGCTGTAGTATTGACTGCCGGGACATCTTCTCGCGGGGAAATCATTATTGGTGAATTGAAGTATTCTTCAGGACCGAATAACTCTCAACCGTCGATCAAATTATCAGAAAATCTATTGGAGCATGGTTTTGAATTGAACCGATTCAAAACAGGAACTCCTCCTCGTGTAAACGCGTCAACAATTGATTACAGTGTGACTTCTGAACAACCAGGAGATGAAGAAGCTAATCATTTCAGTTACGAAACACCCAATGAAGCTTATTTGAAAGATCAATTGTCTTGTTTCTTAACGTACACGAATGAAAAAACGCATGAGATCATTCAAAATAACTTGCATCGTGCACCGATGTTTACTGGTATCGTTGAAGGAGTGGGAGCTCGTTACTGTCCTTCAATCGAAGATAAAATTGTTCGTTTCAGCGACAAGCCTCGTCATCAGTTGTTCTTAGAACCAGAAGGACGCAATACGGAAGAAGTGTATGTTCAAGGGTTGTCAACTTCCCTTCCAGAAGACGTCCAAGAAGAAATCATCCATTCTATCGTTGGTTTAGAAAACGCTCGTATGATGCGAACTGGCTATGCAATCGAGTATGATGTTGTGACGCCTTATCAATTGCGCCCGTCATTGGAAACGAAGAAAGTAAACAATTTATTTACAGCTGGACAAATGAACGGAACTTCTGGGTATGAAGAAGCAGCCGGACAAGGAATCATGGCTGGAATCAATGCAGCATTGAAAGTCCAAGGAAAAGAACCTCTAGTGTTGAAACGTAGCGAAGGATACATCGGAGTAATGATCGATGACTTAGTCACTAAAGGCACTAACGAACCGTATCGTTTACTAACATCTCGTGCAGAATATAGATTGTTGCTGCGTCATGATAATGCAGACTTGCGTTTAACTCAAATGGGGTACGATATCGGTTTGGTGACGAAAGAACGTTATGACAAATTCTTAATCAAAAAAGCTCAAATCGAAGGAGAAATAGAACGATTAAGTCAAATTCGTTTGAAACCTACAGAAGAAATCCAACGTTTCTTAACGGAAAAAGGTCATGCTCCATTGAGAGATGGAATCTTAGCGATTGATTTCTTGCGTCGTCCAGAAATCAGTTATTCAGAATTGATGCAATTTGCGGGCAATGATGTTGAATTGCCGGAAGACGTACAAGAACAAGTCTCCATTCAAGTAAAATACGAAGGGTACATTGCAAAAGCTGCTAATAAAGTAGACAAGCAAAAAAGAATGGAAAACAAACGTATTCCAGAAAATATCGACTACCGTGCAATCAATGGATTAGCAAATGAAGCAAAAGAAAAGTTGATCAAAATTCAACCAGAAACGATTGCTCAAGCTAGCCGAATCAGTGGTGTGAATCCAGCAGATATCTCTATTTTAATGGTTTACGTGGAACAAGGAAAAATTGCTAAAGTATAAATCATCAAAAAATACCGTCTCATTAAGGATTGACTTCTTAATGAGACGGTATTTTTTTGTCTATATATTTAAAATTTATCCTAAGGCTACATCCAGAACCATCATGACGCTAAATCCTACTAGTAAGGAAAGTGTAGCGATATCTTTGTTGCCGTTTGTTTGGGATTCAGGAATCAATTGCTCGACCACAACGAAAATCATTGCACCTGCTGCGAACGCTAAGGCATATGGTAAGATGGCAGTCATCGTAATAACTGCGATAGCACCAATTACTGCCGCTATCGGTTCTACGATGGCAGATAACTGACCAAGGTTAAATGCTCTCCAGCGACTGCTTCCAGCTGCTCGAATCGGCATAGATAAGGCAGAACCTTCAGGGATATTTTGAATACCGATACCTAAAGCTAATCCTAGAGCACTTAAAAAGGCATCTCCATTAGCAGCTCCGGAAACAACTGCTCCAAATGCTACCCCGACAGCTAGACCTTCAGGAATATTGTGGATCGTAACAGCTAAAAACAAAAGCAGGTTTTTGGATGCTTTAGTTTTAGGTCCTTCTCTGTTTTCTATAGGCTCATTAAAATGCAAATGGGGGATGACCACGTCAATCAATCTTAAAAATAGTCCACCTGCTAGAAACCCTACTACTGCTGGAACCCATGACCAAGTTCCGTAGCCGTTTTGTTCCGCATACGAAATAGATGGAGCTAGTAAAGACCAAAATGAAGCTGCAATCATAACGCCAGCTGCAAAGCCGTTCATGATGTCTAAAAACTTGCGGTTAACTTCTTTGAATAAAAACACAAAAGATGCACCAAAAATGGTACAGCCCCAAGTAAACAAGCCGGCTAAGAAAGCTTGCAATACAGGACTGAACGATTGAAAAGTCTCAACCATATTCTTTTATTCCTCCTTGAATGTAGATCATATATTATTAAGTATTTAAATGTTTCGTAGAAAGAACCTTAAAATCAGTTTTAGGCTTGTCTAAAATTGATTTTAAACTTAGCAGCCTCTTTTTGCAAGCTATACTGACTAAAAATGTTCTAAAGGGGTATTCATACATTATCGTATTTTTTTTGAGAAATAGAGTCAACCAATGTGCCTT